>DASVVX010000060.1:0-8231 GCA_036386295.1 Allosphingosinicella sp. | reverse complement strand
GGTGGGCGGTCCTGCTGCCGCTGCTCGGGGTCACCTCCTACGTTTTCGACGGGGTCTATATCGGCGCCACCTGGACCCGCGCCATGCTCCTCACCATGGCGGCGGCGACCGGCGTCTACGCGCTGCTCCTCTTCGCCGCCGAGCCGCTCGGCAACCACGGTCTCTGGCTCGCCTTCAGCCTGTTCCTAGTGGCGCGGGCGGCGGCTCAGGCGGCGATTCTTCCCCGCCTGACCCGAGCGGCCTTCGCCGAGCGCGCCTCCTGAGCTAACGGCGCGGCAGGGCCATGAGCAGGATGAGCCCGAGCAGCACGGCGACGACGATGAGGACGAGGATCGCCAGCATGAAGCAGGAGCCGGACCAATTGTCATATTTCCAGACCAGCGCCAGGATCCCGGCGACGGCGGCGAGGACGAGCCCGCCCGGACCGAGCAGGAGGAAGGCCAGCAGCCCCGCCGCGGCCATTGCGCTGACCCAGATCGCGACCGGCCACGGACGCTTCATGCGGCCCCTCTATCGGATCGACGCCCGCGCGCGGCGCTAGCGACGGGAGCCGAGAGCGGCGGCCAGCAGCGGGTCGCCGGAGGCGAGCGGATCGGCGCGGATC
This sequence comes from Allosphingosinicella sp., assembly GCA_036386295.1. Taxonomy (GTDB): domain Bacteria; phylum Pseudomonadota; class Alphaproteobacteria; order Sphingomonadales; family Sphingomonadaceae; genus Allosphingosinicella. The sequence continues at coordinate 7,627 of DASVVX010000060.1, read as the reverse complement.
GCGGCTTCCTCGCGGCCCATGGCCTTGTAGATGGCGGCCGAGGTCTTGCGGGTGACGTCCGCCTGGAGACCGATGAAGGTGATCCCGGTCGCGACCTGGAGGACCCGCTGGACGACCCCGTTCTCGGCAAGCCGGAGCGCCCGGCCGATTTCGGGGTAGACGGCGTCGAAGAGACGCTCCCCCATCGACCGGGCGAGATGGTCGGTGGCCGCGGTGGGGCCTCCGCGAAGGATGGCGCGGGCGTCGGCGATGCTCATGTCACGGATCGAGTCGGCGACCACCGGAGCCGCCCGTCCGGCACCTTCCCGGGCCGCCTCGTTGACCACGTGAAGCAGCCGCTCCTGCACCGCCCGAGTGCCGAGCGCGATGGCGAGGGCGGCGGTGATCGTGCTTCCGCCGAGCTGCGGCGGAAGCTCGATCCGGGCCAGGTCGTCCCGGAAGAAGCCCTGGTCGGCGAGCAGCCGGGCGAAGGCGCGCTGCGACGACAGGGTGAGCAGGCGCCGGACGGCATCCTCGAGTCCGGCGAGGTCGCCGAGCCGGGTCGCGCAGCCGGGCAGGGCAAGCAAAGGCAGAGCGAGGCCGGCGGCGACGAGGCTTCGGCGGGTCATCGAGTCCATGGCGCCGTAACAAACCGAAACGCGGCTTGTTGCAATCCGTCATTGCGAGCGAAGCGAAGCAATCCAGTCCGCCTCCGAGGCCCACTGGATTGCCGCGTCGCTTCGCTCCTCGCAAGGACGGCTCCAATGGAACAGGCACTTTTCGGCGCAAAGCCGATCCCCACAAGCGGGTTGCGGCAGCTTCGCCGCGGTCAATCGATCACGTCGAAATGGACGACCTCGGGTTCCATCTCGAGCAGGAAGAGGCCGTCGAAATCGTAATATTGGGCCCTGGCCATGTCCTCGCCAGTGAATCGGCGGACCGCCGCCTCGTCCTCCCACAAGGTGAAGGTCTCGACATGGACGACGGCTCCGTCGCGCCGGTGCAGGACCCAGGCGCCCAGATTCCCAGGCGTCGAGCGATAGTCCGGAAGCGCGTGCTCGCGCATCAGATCGAGATAATCCTCTTCCTTCGCCAGCGGAATCCGGCCGTGCCATCTGCGACCGATCATGAGCGCCCCCCTCCGTCATTGCGAGCATAGCGAAGCAATCCAGCGCCGCGCATGTCGCCGACGCCGATGCTGGATTGCCGCGTCGCTGCGCTCCTCGCAATGACCGAGTGGAAGCGATTACAGCATCTGTCAGCCCGCCCGGTTGCGTTTCACCCGCCGCGACTCGATCTAGGCGGGGATGAACCGCTGCCGAGTCCTCCTGCTCAACGCCGCTCTCGGGCCGCTCGACTATCGCGTGCCGCATGGCATGGAAGTGGAACCGGGGTCGATCGTGCTGGCGCCGCTGGGGCCCAGGCAGCTTACCGGCGTGGTCTGGGAGGAGGAGCGGCTGGAGGCCGAGGCGGTCGGCGACAATCGCCTGCGCCCGCTCGTCCAGGCCTACGACCTGCCCCCGCTCTCCGAGCCGCTCCGCCGGCTGATCGAGTGGACCGCCGATTATTATCTCGCCCCGCTCGCCTCGGTGCTTCGGATGGCGCTGGCTTCCGCGAGCGCGCTCGAGGGGGGGCGGACGGTGACGGAATATCGCGCCACCGGCTTCGTCCCCGAACGGCTGACCGCGCAGCGGGCCCAGGCGCTGGAGCGGATCGGCGAGCGGCAGGGGCTGGTTCGCGAGCTGGCCTATATCGCGGGCGTCTCGGACGGGGTGATACGCGGCCTGTGCAAGGCCGGCGCGATCGAGCCGGTCGAGGTCTCGGTCGACGACCCCTTCCCACTGCCCGATCCGGACCACGATCCGCCCGAGCTGGAGCTGGCGCAGGGGACGGCGGCGCACCTGCTGGTCGAGGCCGTGCGGGCCGCCGAATTCGCCCCCTTCCTGCTCGACGGCGTGACGGGCTCGGGCAAGACCGAGGTCTATTTCGAAGCCGTCGCCGAGGCGCTTCGGAGCGGCCGGCAGACCCTCGTCCTTCTGCCCGAGATCGCGCTGACCGAGCCCTTCCTCAAGCGCTTCGCCGCCCGCTTCGGCCACGAGCCGGTGGCCTGGCATTCGGGATTGCGCCAATCCCAGCGCCGGCGCGCCTGGCGGGCGATCGCGGGCGGGGATGCCCGGGTGGTGGTGGGCGCCCGTTCGTCGCTCTTCCTCCCCTATCCACGGCTCGGCCTGATCGTCGTCGACGAGGCGCACGAGACCAGCTTCAAGCAGGAGGACGGAGTCCAATACCATGCCCGCGACGTCGCGGTGATGCGGGCCAAGCTCGAGAAGATACCCATCGTCCTCGCCTCGGCGACCCCGGCGATCGAGAGCCGGCAGATGGCCGAGATCGGAGTCTACCGGGAAGTGAAGCTGCCCGAGCGCTACGGGGTCGCCGAGCTTCCCGAGATCGAGGCGCTCGACCTCACCCAGGACCCGCCGCCGCGCGGGCGCTGGCTGGCGCCCCGGCTGGTCAGGGAGCTCGAGGAGACGCTTGGGCGCGGCGAGCAGGCGCTGCTGTTCCTCAACCGCCGCGGCTACGCGCCGCTCACCTTGTGCCGCCATTGCGGCCACCGCTTCCAATGCCCCAATTGCACCGCCTGGATGGTCGAGCACCGCCTCGTGCACCGCCTCGCCTGCCACCATTGCGGCCACATGATGCCGCCGCCCCAAGCCTGCCCGGAATGCGGCGAGGAAGGCAGCCTGGTGCCGGTCGGGCCCGGAGTCGAGCGCATCGCCGACGAGGTGGCGGAGCTGTTTCCGGACGCCCGAACCGCGATCGTCACCTCCGACACCATCTGGTCGCCGGCCAAGGCGGCCGAGTTCGTCGGCCGGATGGAGGCGGGGGAGATCGACATCGTCGTCGGCACCCAGCTCGTCACCAAGGGCTATCATTTCCCCAACCTCACCCTGGTCGGGGTGGTCGATGCCGACCTCGGGCTGCAGGGCGGCGACCTTCGGGCCGCGGAAAGGACTTTCCAGCAGATCGCCCAAGTCGCGGGCCGCGCCGGCCGCGGCGACAAGCCGGGCCGGGTCATGGTCCAGACCCACGAGCCGTCCGCCGCGGTGATCGAGGCGCTGGTCAGCGGCGATTCGGAGAGCTTCTATGCCGCCGAGACCCAGGCCCGGCGCGAGGCGGCGATGCCGCCCTTCGGCCGGCTCGCCGGGATCGTCGTCTCGTCCGAGGACCTCGCCGAAGCCACGGAGGCGGCCCGGCAGATCGGCCGGGCGGCGCCGAGGGTGGAGAACATGGCGGTGTTCGGCCCCGCCCCCGCCCCGCTCGCCATGCTCCGCGGCCGCCACCGCCAGCGCCTGCTCGTCCACGCCGCCCGAGCGGTCGACATGCAGGAGGTGATCCGCGACTGGCTCGGCAAGGTCGCCTGGCCGCGCGGGGTCCGGGTGACGGTGGACGTCGACCCTTATTCTTTCCTGTGAGCGGCTTCCAATTTTTGGGCTGTTCGGCTAAGCGCCTGCCGGCAAAAGGATTTCCGGGTGGGATGATGAACCGGTTGATCACCTTCGCCTGGATGGCGCTGCTCGTCTGCGCCCCAGCCGCGGCAAGGGCCGAGTGGCGCGAGGCGAGCAGCCGCCATTTCCTCGTCTATTCAGAAGGAAGCGAGCAGTCGGTCCGGGGCTTCGCGACAAAGCTCGAGAAGTTCGACAAGGCGATGCGGATCCGGCTCGGCCTCGACGATGTCGACCTCGGGCCGGCCAACCGGGTCACCGTCTATGTCGTCGACGACGTCCGAGCCGTGCAGCGCCTGGCGCGGCAGCCCGCCAGGCCGGGCCAGCCGGGCATCGCCGGCTTTTACAAGGGCCGGGCCGAGGGCTCGATCGCGGTCGTTCCGCGCAACATCGGCGACGGACGGCTCAACGAGGCCGAGCCGGCGACCATCCTGCTCCACGAATATTCGCACCACCTCATGCTTCACAATGCGGCGGTCGCTTATCCCGCCTGGTTCCGCGAAGGCTTCGCCGAGTTCAATGGAACCGCGCGGTTCGAGAAGGACGGCTCGATCGGCTTCGGCGCGGCCGCCAACCACCGGGCCTGGAGCCTGCTTGGAATGAGCCCGCTGCCGATCGAGCTGTTGTTCGATCCGACCCGGCGCAAGCTCAGCCAGGAGGAATGGGTGGCGACCGTTTACGGCCGGGGCTGGCTACTCACCCATTATCTGATGTTCGAGGAGAAAAGGGTCGGCCAGCTCGGCGCCTACATCAAGGCGCTCAACGCCGGGAAGGGCAGCCTCGAGGCGGCGCAGGCGGCGTTCGGCGACCTCGCCATCCTCGATCGCGAGCTCAAGGCCTATCTCGACCAGCGACGGATTCCCTACATGCGAGTCAGGGCCGACCTGCTCGCGATCGAGCCGATCGCGCTCAGAACCCTTCGGCCCGGCGAGGCGGCGATCATGGAGCTTCGGATCCGATCGCGGGTCGGAGTCACGCGCGAGGATGCCGCGCAGGTCGCCGCCGATCTGCGCAAGGCCGCAGCGCCCTTCCCGAACGACCCGGCGGTCCAGGCGGCGCTGGCCGAAGCCGAGTTCGACGGCGGGAATCTCGACTCGGCGGAGGCCGCCGCCGACCGGGCGATCGCGGCCGATCCGAAGCAGATCGACGCCCTCATCTACAGGGCGCGGACGGCGATGGAGAGGGCCCGCGCCTCCCGCGACCCGGTGGCGTGGAGGCAGGCGCGGGCGCGGATAGCGGAGGCGAACCGGGCCGATCCCAACGACCCCGAGCCGCTCATCCTCTTCTTCCGGAGCTTCGTCGAGGCAGGGGTCCCGCCGACCCGAAACGCGGTCGAGGGCCTGCTCCAGGCGCACGAGCTGGCGCCGCAAGATGCCGGCCTCAGGATGAACGCGGCCCGCCAGCTGCTCGCCGACGGCAAGGCGGCCGAAGCTCGCGCCGCACTCACCCCGATCGCCTACGATCCCCATGGCGGGGCGCTCGGCCAGGCGGTGACGGCGATTCTCGCCAAGCTGGATTCGGGCGGAACCGAGGCCGCCCTCGCCGCCTGGGAGTCGACCGCCACGCCGGCCGGGAAGAAGGGGGACTGAGCTGCATTCCTCCCGGGGAAGTCCGAGGACGAATGAAGCTTCAGCCGCGCCAGCCTTCGCGCTCGAGCAAGCGGGCCTTGCGCTCGAGGCCGTAGGCGTAGCCGCCGGGCGAGCCGTCGCCGCGGCGGGCGCGGTGGCAGGGGATGAGCACGGCGATCTGGTTGGAGCCGCAGGCCGTGCCCGCCGCCCGAACCGCCTCCGGCCGCCCGGCCCTGGCCGCCAGCGCCGCGTAGGAGAGGCTCTCGCCCGGCGGAATCCGCGCGAGCTCGCGCCACACCGCCTCCTGGAAGGCGGTGCCGCGGACGTCGAGCGGCAGGTCGTGCGGCCGCGCCGGGGCCTCGACGGCGGCGACGGCGCGGTCGGCAAGCTCGGCCATGGCCGCTCCGCCGGGCTCGATCGCCGCGTTTGGGAAGCGGCGGCGCAGCTCCTCCTCGCCTTCGTCGAAGGAGAGCCGGCAGATGCCGCGCGCGGTCGCGGCGACCAGCATCGGGCCGAGCGAAGTCTGCGCCGTCGCCCAGCGAATCGTCTCGCCGCGGCCGCCGTCGCGCCAGCGGGTCGGCGTCATCCCGAGCCGGTCCTTCGCCTCGGCGTAGAAGCGCCCGGGTCCGGAATAGCCCGCGTCGTAGATGGCGTCGGTGACACGGCCGTCGGCTTCAAGGGTTTCGGTCATGGCTCGGGCTCGCTTTCCTCTCGCATAGGCGGCCGGGGTGACCCCGGTGGCGCGCTTGAACAATCGGTGGACGTGGAAGGGGGAATAGCCGGCGCGCGCGGCGAGCGCGTCGAGGGAGGGCGGCTCCTCGGCGGCCTCGATCAGCTTCAGCGCCGCCTCGACCGCCGCCGAATCGCGGCTGACCTCGTCGGGCCGGCAGCGCAGGCAGGCGCGAAGCCCGGCGGCGGCGGCTTCGGCGCCGGTCGCGAAGAAGCGGACATTCTCCCGCTTAGGGTGCCGGGCCGCACAGGAGGGGCGGCAATAGATTCCGGTGGTGAGGACGCCGGTGACGAACCGGCCGTCATGGGCGCGGTCGCGGCGGAGCACCGCGGCCCAGGCCGCTTCGGGATCGGTCGGAAGCACAGTCGCCATGGCTCAATCTCGCACAATCTTCGCCGCGAAGCAGCCGGCGGCGGCGTTGTGGGCATGGATCGTCTCGATCGCGGGCCGCTCGAAGAGCGCACGGATTGCCGAGTCCGCCTCGCCCGGCAGCGCAAGCAGCGCCCCGCGAAGCATTCCCTCCGAATCGAAGCCGCGAAGGCCGAGGGTCCGGCCGGCGAAGACCGGCGGCGGCTCGTCGACATAGCAGGCCGGCTCCCGGGCGGTCTCGCGGACGTAGATGGCGTAGGCGCTCCGAAAAGGCGTCGCCACATCGTGCGAAACGTGGTTGAACAGGATCAGGCTTTCGCCGGGCTCCGCGTCCTCGAGCGTGATCCGGCAGGGGAAGCCGGGCATCGCATCGGCGATCACCCGGCGCGCTCCCCGCCGGCGCAGCTCGACCTCGTCCAGGCCTATGAGCCCGGAGCAATCTTCTCGCCTCAGTCCATCGATCCGGTAGGTCACGCCCTTGCTCCTTCGTCTGGACCCGACATGGCATGGCCGATGGGCGGGCGCGTCCCGCCGCTTGCTTCCAAAGCCGAAAATCTCCTCCGGCAAGGCTCGCGCCGGCCGCCTCCGGGCGTCGAGAGTGATCAGGGCTCCGGCCGGCTCGTGATGGTCCGGGCCAGGTCCTTCGCCCTGACGAGCAGCCGGGCGACGCTCGCCGGGCCCTCGTCCGGACCGTACCAGTAGATCGCCATCATCCGCCCTCCGATCGCGGTGACGCAGGTGCCGACCGCCAGAGTGTAGGACCGGCCCTGGGCGGGAGCCGCGACGGCCATCGTCCCGCCGAGATAGGCGCAAACGTCGTCCTTGCCGCGCGGCGCGACGTCGCCGCTGAGATCCACCTTCGATCCGAGCACCTCGCCCACGCCCTTGCTTGCGTCCTCGAGCAGCTGCCCCGAATTGAGGGCCTGAGTGAAGGCGGGGTTCTCGAACGCTTCGCCCAGGCCCTTGAGGAGCTCCTCGCGTCCCATTGGGATGATCAGGGCGGGCTTTGGCGTCTTGATGAGGATATAATCCTTCTGCGAGCTCAGCCCCGCGCCGTCCAACGGCGCGTCGCAGGGAAAAAGGGTGAGGTGGGTGACGTTGCCGTTGTCGCCCGCCGCGACCAGCTGGGCGATGTCGACCTGGAGCCCGCGCGGCAGGCAGTAGCCGGCAGGGAGGGGAAGGCGGAAGCCGACGCCGCCCATCCGGAAGGTCGCCTCGGCCGCGGCCGCCGGGGCCGCGCAAAGCGCGGCCGCTCCCAGCAGGCAAAGTGCCGCAAGCATCTTTCGCATCCTGTTTCCCCTTCGATCCGGCCAATTGGTAGGAGAGGCTCGTCCGAAGGGCAAATGCCGGCGCGCCTGGGAGCCGCGACGCTTTTGGAGCCCGCGGCGGTTGCATCGCAGCAAAGCCCCTGCTAGGGCGCCCGCGACCTGACGCGAGGCGCCGCGCGCGCCTCTTATCATGGGTCGGAAAATCCGATT
>DASVVX010000059.1:0-3440 GCA_036386295.1 Allosphingosinicella sp. | reverse complement strand
AAGGAGCAGTGGCTTCGCCCGCTGATGAACGGCGAGATCCGCTCCGCCTTTTTGATGACCGAGCCCGCCGTCGCCTCGTCGGACGCCACCAACATCCAGTGCGAGATTCGCCGCGACGGCGAGGTATATGTCCTGAACGGCCGCAAATGGTGGTCGTCCGGAGCGGGCGATCCACGCTGCAAGGTCGCCATCGTCATGGGCAAGACCGACACCGGCGCCGACAAGCACCGCCAGCAGTCGATGGTGCTGATGCCGCTCGACGCCCCGGGCGTCACGGTCGAGCGGGCGCTCACCGTCTACGGCTATGACGACGCCCCGCACGGCCATATGGAGATCGAGCTCAAGGACGTCCGGATCCCGGCCACGAACATGCTGCTCGGCGAGGGCCGCGGCTTCGAGATCGCCCAGGGCCGTCTCGGGCCGGGGCGGATCCACCATTGCATGCGCACCATCGGAGTCGCGGAGGAGGCGCTGAAGGCGATGGTGAAGCGCCTCCAGTCGCGCACCGCCTTCGGCAAGCGCCTGATGGAGCACAGCGTCTGGGAGCAACGCGTCGCCGCCGCCCGGATCGACATCGACATGTCGCGCCTCCTCTGCCTCAAGGCCGCCGACATGATGGACAAGGCCGGCAACAAGGCCGCTGCCGCCGAGATCGCGATGATCAAGGTCTACGCACCCAACATGGCGCTCCGAATCATCGACGACGCGGTGCAGGCTCATGGCGGCGCGGGCGTGTCGCAGGATTTCGAGCTCGCCAAGAGCTGGGCCGGGATCCGCACCCTGCGCCTCGCCGACGGCCCCGACGAGGTCCACAACCGCGCCATCGCCCGGATCGAGTTCTCCAAGCATGCGGTTTGAGCGGGTGGGGAAGGGAAAACACGTCGCCCCAGCGAAGGCTGGGGCCTCGGAGGGTGAAGACCTCCGGCGCCTTTCGCCCGCTGGGGTCCCAGCCTTCGCTGGGACGACGTGCTCATGAAAGCCGCCGTCCTCCGCGCCCCCGGCACCCCGCTGACCATCGAGCAGGCCAGGCTCGACTCGCCCGGCCCCCGCGAGGTCCTCATCCGCACCGCCGCCTGCGGGCTGTGCCATTCGGACCTCCACTTCATCGAGGGCACCTATCCCCACCCCCTCCCCTGCATCCCCGGCCACGAAGCGGCCGGGATCGTCGAGGCGGTCGGAACCGAGGTCCGCACGGTCAAGGTCGGCGACCGCGTCGTCACCTGCCTCTCGGCCTTTTGCGGGCATTGCGAATATTGCGTGACCGGGCGGATGTCGCTCTGCCCGGGGGGCGACACCCGCCGGGCCCGCGGTGCCCCGCCGCGAATCACGGCCGGGGACGGAAGCGCGGTCAACCAGATGCTCAACCTCTCCGGCTTCGCCGAGGCGATGCTGGTCCACGAGCATGCCTGCGTCGCGATCGACCCCGACATGCCGCTCGACCGCGCCGCGGTCATCGGCTGCGCGGTAACGACGGGGGCCGGGACCATCTTCAACGCCTGCAAGCTGGTGCCGGGAGAGACGGTGGCGGTGATCGGCTGCGGCGGAGTCGGCCTCGCCACGATCAACGCCGCCCGGATCGCCGGCGCCGGCCGGATCATCGCCGCCGATCCGGTCCCCGAGAAGCGCGAGCTCGCCCTGAAGCTCGGCGCGACCGACGTCCTCGACCCGCTGGACGAAGGCGCCGGCGCTTCGATCGTCGAGATGACGAAGGGCGGGGTCGACCATGCGATCGAGGCGGTCGGCCGCCCCGCCTCCGCCGCGCTCGCGGTCAGGGCGCTGCGCCGCGGCGGCACCGCCACCATCCTCGGCATGATGCCGCTCAACGAGAAGGTCGGCCTGGGCGCCATGGACCTGCTGTCGGGCAAGAAGCTGCAGGGGGCCTTCATGGGCGCCAACCGCTTCCCGGTCGACATCCCGAGGCTCGTCGACTTCTACCTGCGCGGCCTCCTCGACCTCGACTCGATCGTCGCCGAGACGATCCCGCTCGAACGCGTCAACGAAGGCTTCGACCGGATGAAGCGCGGCGATTCGGCGAGAAGCGTCGTGGTGTTCGATTAGCTCCGTCACCCCAGCGAAAGCTGGGGTCCATACGGAGTCAGCATGGATGCCAGCCTTCGCTGGCATGACGGAGTAAGAAGCATGTCCCTCTTCGACCTCACCGGCAAAGTCGCCATCATCACCGGCTCCTCGCGCGGCATCGGCCGGGCGATCGCCGAGGCCATGGCCGACCAGGGCGCCAGGGTGGTCATCTCCAGCCGCAAGGCCGAGGCCTGCCAGGAGGTCGCCGACTCGATCAACGAGAAGCACCCCGGCGCCGCCGTCGTCGTCCCCGCCTCAATCTCCTCCAAGGAGGCTCTCGAGGCCCTCGTCGACGAGACCCGCCGCCAGCTCGGCCGCATCGACATCCTCGTCTGCAACGCCGCGTCCAACCCCTATTACGGCCCGATGTCCGGGATCACCGACGACCAGTTCCGCAAGATCCTCGAGAACAATGTCATCGCCAACCACTGGCTGATCCAGATGGTCGCCCCCGAGATGATCGAGCGCCGCTCCGGCTCGATCGTCATCGTCAGCTCGATCGGCGGCCTCAAGGCCTCCGCCGTGATCGGCGCCTACAACGTCTCCAAGGCCGCCGACTTCCAGCTCGCCCGCAATCTCGCCGCCGAGTTCGGGCCCCATCAGGTCCGCGTCAACTGCATCGCCCCGGGGCTGATCCGCACCGATTTCGCCCGGGCGTTGTGGGAGAATCCGGACACTTTGAAGATGGTCACCGCCCACACCCCGCTCCAGCGTATCGGCGAGCCGCACGAAATCGCGGGGGCGGCGGTGTTCCTCGCCTCGGACGCCTCGACCTTCGTCACGGGACAAGCCATCGTCGTCGACGGAGGAAGCACCACTGGCGTTGGTCTTTAACCGTCATCCCGGCGAAAGCCGGGACCTCGGGGAGACCCGCCGAGCCTTACCGACCTGAGGTCCCGGCTTTCGCCGGGATGACGAGGAGAAGACGATGAGACTGGAAGGCAAGATCGCCATCATCACCGGCGCGGGCTCCGGAATCGGGCGGGCCAGCGCGATCCGCTTCGCCGCCGAGGGCGCCAAGGTGATCTGCGCGGACCTCAAGGGCCAGGACGAGACCGCGTCCGAAATCGGCGAGGCGGCCCTCGGCATCCAGGCCGACGCCGGCAGCGAGGACGACGTCCAGGACCTCGTCCAGGCCGCCCTCCAGCGCTTCGGCGGCCTCGACGTCTTCTTCGCCAACGCCGGCATCTCCGGCGGCCTCGCCTCGATCTTCGAGCAGGGCGTCGAGGACTGGCAGGAGATATTGCGGGTCAACCTGATCGGCCCGTCCCTGGCTATCAAACACGCCGCCCCGCCGATGAGGGAGAATGGCGGCGGCTCGATCGTCTGCACCGCCAGCGTCGCCGGCCTTCGCGCCGGCG
>DASVVX010000058.1:0-6895 GCA_036386295.1 Allosphingosinicella sp. | reverse complement strand
AGTGGCGGTCTCGATCACGGTCGACCGCAAGCTCACCGGCCAGCCGCAGGTCGGGTTCGCCCAATTGGGCCTGACCTTCGAGGACGCCCGGCGGGCCCGGGTCCTCTCGGGCCTCGCGGTCAGCCGGCTCGGGCCGCGGACGGCGATGGCGCTCGGCCTGTCGGAGAGCGGCAAGACGCTCGAGCGCCGGCTCGCCGGCCACTCCGCGGACGCCTTCCTAGTCGCACGCGATCCGATGACCCGCACCGGCTTCCAGGGCGATTCGGCGGGCGCGGTCGGAGCCCGGCGGATGTTCGGCCGGACCGGGGTCACCGTGACCGCCGAGCGCGGCGAGGTCTTCCGGCCCGGCTTCGACCGGTCGATCGTCCAGCCGCGCTACGCCATCGCCTCGCTCGGCTTCGACCGCCGCTTCGGCCCGGCGCGGCTGAGCCTGGGGGCGAGCCGGCTCCAGGAGGAATCGACCCTGATCGGAGCCCGCTTCTCGCCGACCCTCGCCGTCGGCGGCGCCACCAGCTGGTTCGCCGATGCCGGCGCTTCGTTCGACCTCGGCCGAGGCTGGGACGCCCGGGCCGCCTATCGCCGCGGCCGGACCTCGGCCGCCGCCGGCGGCGGGCTGGCGCAGGGTGGCCGGCTCGCCACCGACGCCTGGTCGCTCGACCTCGGCCGGACGGACGCCTTCCGGCCCGGCGACCGCCTCGCCCTGCGCCTGATGCAGCCGCTTCGCGTGCGCTCGGGCGGCCTCGGCCTGCGGGTCCCGGTCTCCTACAGCTACGAGACTCTGAGCGCCGGTTACGAGGACCGATTCTTCAACCTCGCCCCGACCGGGCGCGAGATCGACCTGGAGGCCGCCTACGGCTTCGACCTGCTCCACGGCGCCGGCCATCTCAGCGCCAACGCCTTCGCCCGCCGGCAGCCGGGCAATGTCGCGGCGATGGATTCGGACCTCGGCGCGGCGATCCGGCTCACCCTGGGGTTCTAGAGCATGATCGGCTTGGGTTGATCCGTCATTGCGAGGAGCGAAGCGACGAAGCAATCCAGGCAGGCTTCCGACACCGCACTGGATTGCTTCGCTTCGCTCGCAATGACGAGCAGGGTCATTCTAAGCCGATCCCGCCTTAAATCCTCCCCGCGATTTCGCGGGGAGGGGGACCAGGCGAAGCCTGGTGGAGGGGTTCTTCCAGGGCTCGAAGAACCCCTCCACCGCGCTTCGCGCGGTCCCCCTCCCCCGGAAATCCGGGGGAGGAATTTCCTACTGGCCGCCCGGCATCACGATCAGCACCTTGAGGTCGCGGTCGGGGCGCCAGTTCCTCTTCTCCGCTGCGAATCGGGTCGGCGAGATCTTGCGGACGCCCTCGCCGCAGAAGCTGACCAGATTCTCCGGAGCGCCCTTGTCGACGACGAGGCGGAAGCGGCCGATCGGCGAGCGCCAGTTGCCGCCGGTGGTCAGCACGTAGCCGATCCTCTGCTCGGGGGTCGCCGGGCTCCGGCGGCGAAGCCGGTCGAGGCCGGCGAGGAAGGCCGAGTCGATGCAATAATCCCGGATCATCGCCTTGCCTTCGGCGCTGGCTCGGAACTCGGGATAGCCCAGAGCCGCGTCGACGCTGCCGCCGACTCCGGGGGTGTAGCTGTGCTCGACGACGAGGTCGCGGCCGGCCGGGAAGAGCTGCTCCCAGTGCCAGGTCTCCTGTACCGTCCAGGCCGGGACGAAATGCTTCTCCCAGCCCTTGCCGTCGTCATATTCGTCGATCGCGGCGAGGCCGAGCTTCACCAGCCGCTCGCGCTTCGCCTGGGGAAGCGAGTCGAGCGCCGCGCCTTCGGAATCCGGGCCGAGGCCGAATTCGGCGAGGGTCGCGCTACGGTCGACGCCGCCCAGCCTCGCCTTGCGCTCGACCGCCATCCTCACCGGCCGGCCGTCGACGATCGTCCGGAAGTCCTCGGGGTAGGCGACGTCGCTGAAATGCGCCTCGGTGAGGTCGCGGTCGGGCATCGGGAAGGCGACCGTCGTGCGGATGTCGCGGGGCGAGCGGTTGCGGAAGACATAGCGGACCCGAACCTCGCCGGCCGAGACGAACAGGTCCTCCGAGACCATGTCGATGTCGGCGCTTCGGGTGAGGACGAGGCCTCCGGCGTCGTGGCCGGCGGTGCTGTCGTTGGCGGCGGCCGGCGCGGCCAGCGCCAGCGCCGCCATAATCGATGAGATCCGCTTCATCTTCGCCCTCCCGCAGCCGCGGGATAGACTAATTGATGCTGATCACGCCGTCGACCGCCCGCCATTCGGCCGGTCGGACGAGATGCTGGTGGGCGATCCGCACCGAGTGCAGCACGGCCTCGATGTCGGTGCGCCAATGGTCGAGGAAGCGGTGGAGGACTGGGAAGCGCGGAGCCACGTCATATTGCTGCCAGACGAACAGCTGGATGAGCCCGGGATGGTCGGGCATGTAATAGGCGACCTCCGCCGTCATCAGGCCGTAGCCCTGAATCTGGAGCAGGAAATCGCGGTCGTTCATCGCGTCCTCCGAACCTTGCGGAACGAAGCATAGCCCGGGATGCTTAACGGCCTACTAACCATAGCTCGCCCTCTTCCCTCCTTCGAAACGGCGGGAGCGGAAATACGCCGGAAGGCGGATCCCGTTCCGCTAGCGGATCGGCTTGCCGAACACGACCAGCCGAGCGATGGGCGAAATCACTGGGCTCCGCCTTCGTCCGGAGCCGGCGCTTCCGGAGCGGTAGCCGGCGGGAAGGGCGGGACGGTCATCCCGGTTCCGAACGCCCTGTCGAGGACGTCCTGAGCCCAGGTCACCGCGAATTTCTCGAACTCGCGCTGGTCGCGCCGGCGGGACCGCGATCGAAGCACCGTCCCGGCCAGCCAGAGACGCGCCGCCCGCTCCGGCACATCGAAGGGCGAGTGGCTGCGCGAGCGGGTCACGAGACCGAGCGGAAAGCGGTCGATGGAGTGCATCGCCCGCGGATCCGCCATCAGCTCGTAGCTTCCGATTCCCCAGCGCCCGCTGCGCAGGGCCTCGAGCACGCTGTCGTATATCGGATAGGACGGATCGGCCTGGTGCTGCGCCACGGAATCGCCGAGCCAGGTCCCGGCCGCCGGAATCTCCGGCGGCGAGTCGAAAAGCTCGCGACCCCGCGCCAGCGCCCCGCCCTCCGAAGCGGCGAGGAGCATCGGGACGAGCGCGCAATAGGCCTCGTTCGGGCGGGCGTAGCACAAGGCGACCGCGGTTGCCGGAAGCGCGACCTCCAGGCTCCGCTCACCCGCAAGAGGGACGGTGAAGGCGAGAAGCTCGCCATATTCCGGCGGCAGAGTCTCGATTTCAGACGCAATCGACCGGGCGGCCTCGTCCCGCGCTTCCATCAGCAGATGGGTATGGATGACCGCCGAGCCCTCGAGGAGGCCGAGGATGGAAAGGCCGTGCGCGTTGGGCCGGCGCTCGCGCTCGCCGCGCTCCCGGAAATGGACGAAGAGGTGCGGGAAGAGGGCTCCGTCGACCGAATGGTCGCCGGGCGCGGCCCGAGCTTCCAGGATCGCGAGCCGCTGCTGCTCCTCCATCACCCAGACCATCCGCTGCAGCCGGGCCTTCAGCTCGGGATCGTCGCCGGCCTCCTCGCGGCACTGGGCGATGACCTGCTCGAACTCGGGGTCCGGGGGAGGATCGGGCGGCGGCTCGCCCGAATTCAGCACGCGAAGCGCGGTTCGCTGGCGGTCGAACATGAAGCCGGACGCGGCGGCCTGGGCGAAATGATAAACCTCGTGGTTGATCGCCGCGAAGAAGGACCGGTCCTCCGGAAGGCTCGCGCCGTCGGCGAACCTCTGCGCCATCGCCATGTAGGCGTCCTGCTCGACGTTGAGCACCATCATTCCCGACAGCGGCTCGAACAGCCCGACCTGATCGGGTGAGAGGCGGCGGGCGAGCGGCTCGATCAGTTCGGCGAGCGAGATCGACCCGTCCTCGGCCACGTTCAGACCGCTCGCGCCACGAACCGGTCCGAAGCGTCCTTCCGAACCAGGGAGACGATGTCCCCGTCGCGGAGCTCGACGTCGCCAAGGCTGGCCAGAGAGGCGGCGACGGCCTGCGGGGTCAGCGCCGGATCGGCCTTGGCGGCGAGGGCGGCCAGTTCCTCGTCGGTAAGGGGCCCGTTGACCTTGAGCAGGCCGAGGATCGTGATCTCGCGCGACGAAAGCCTCGCGCCCTTGCGCCAGGCCTTCCAGGCCAGGGTCGAGAAGCTGCCGACGGCGGTGATGACCGCGGCGGCGACCAGGACCCCCGGGGCGAGCAGGGTGACAGCGGTGCTTGCGGCCAGAGCGATCGCCTCCGCGACCGGAAGGTCCTCGTCGCGCAGGACGAAATGGCCGAGCCGAAGGTTGAGGCCCGCCGAGGCCTCGGAAGGCTCGGCGCGAAGCTCGTTCTCGGCATCGCGGATGCTCGCCGCGAGCGCCTCGCGAAGGGCCGGATCCGCCAGGGCGGGCCGCATCGCCTCGTCGATCGCCGCCCCGAACTCATCCGCGGTTGCCAGAGTGCGCATGCCCGATCCCTGCCTGCCTGGCGCGGAGTATAGCAAAGGTCCCTCGAAAGGGAATGAGCGGGCCGGTCAGACCGTGAAGCTCTCGCCGCAGCCGCACTGGCCCTTGGCGTTGGGATTGTCGAAGACGAAGCCGGCGGCGAAATCGTCCTCGCGCCAGTCCATCGTCGAGCCGATCAGGTAGAGGATCGAGGCGCCGTCGACGAAGAAGGGGCCGGCGGGAGTCTCGATCCGCTCGTCCATCGGATCGGCCGAGGCGACATAGTCGACCGAATAGGCGAGGCCCGAGCAGCCGCGCCGCGGAGTCGACAGCTTCACTCCGACCGTTCCGTCCGGCGCCCGCGCCATCAGCGCCGCGACCCGCGCCTCGGCGGCGGGCGTGAGGGCGAGAGCGGCGCGGCGGGCGCGGCGGGGGGCGGTAGCTACGGTCATGGCTTGCTCCAACCGTTCGTCCCGAGCGAAGTCGAGGGACCCTGCCGAGCGAAGCCGAGGCTCGGCTTCTCGGCTTCGCTCGAAAGGGCGTCTCGACTTCGCTCGACGCGAACGGGTTTTTTTCTCTCACTCGTCCGCATCGTCACAGCATCCCCAGTTCGAGCTTGGCCTCGTCGCTCATCTTCTGCGGGTCCCAGGGCGGGTCCCAGACCAGCTCGACCTCGGCGTCGCCGACGCCGGGAACCGCGCCGACTCGAAGCTCGACCTCGCCGGGCATCGATTCCGCGACCGGGCAATGCGGCGTGGTCAGGGTCATCTTCACCCGGGCGTGGTGCTCGGGGGTGATCTCGACGTCGTAGATCAGACCGAGATCGTAGATGTTGACCGGGATCTCCGGGTCGTAAATCTCCTTGAGCGCCTCGATCACGGCTTCGTAGAGGTCGCCGCCGGCTTCGACCGGCGCGGGCTCCGGCGGCTTTTGCGCGAGGAAGCCCTCGAGATAGTCGCGCTTGCGCTCGAACGTTTCGGAGACGCGGGCCTTGGGCGGCGCCGGAACGCCGTCCACCTCCTCGATCTCGATCCTGCGTTCCTCGTTCACCCGAAAATCCTTCTGACCCGTTCCAGACCGCGAACCAGCGCCTCGATATCGCGCGGCCCGTTGTAGACCCCGAAACTCGCCCGGGCGGTGGCGTCGACGCCGAGATGGGCCATCAGCGGCTGCGCGCAATGATGGCCCGCCCGGATCGCCACCCGGCTCTCGTCCAATATGGTGCCGATGTCGTGCGGATGCACCCCTTCGACGGCGAAGCTGACGATCCCGGCGCTGTCTTCGGGACCGAACAGCCGGACGCTGTTCAGCGACGAGAGCGCGTCGCGGGTCGCCCGGACCAGGGCCGCCTCATGGGCGCCGATCGCCTCGAGGCCGATCGATTCGACATAGGCGATCGCCGCCTCGAGTCCGAGAACGCCGACGACATGGGGGGTTCCGGCCTCGAAGCGGGCCGGCGGCGGGGCGTAGGTCGTCCCTTCGAACGTCACCTTGTCGATCATCGCTCCGCCGCCCTGCCAGGGTGGCATCGCGGCGAGCAGCGCGGCCCGGCCCCAGAGCACGCCGATGCCGGTCGGGCCGTAGAGCTTGTGGGCGGAGAAGACGTAGAAGTCGCAGCCGATCGCGGCGACGTCGACCGGCATCCGGGGGACCGCCTGGCAGCCGTCGAGGAGGAGCATGGCTCCGGCCGAATGGGCGAGGTCCGCCGCCCGCTTCGCGTCGAGCACCGAGCCGAGCACGTTGGAGACGTGGGCGAGGGCGACGATCCTGTGCCGCGGAGTCAGCAATGCGGCCATCGCCTCGAGGTCGATCCGGCCGTCGCCGGTCAGCGGGGCGACGTCGATCGCGGCGCCGGTGCGCCCGGCGACCAGCTGCCAGGGGACGATGTTCGAATGATGCTCGAGCGTCGAGAGCATGATCCGGTCGCCGGGCTTCAGACAATGGGGGCTGTCCCGGTTTTCGAAGGCGCTCTGGGCGACGAGGTTGATGCTCTCGGTGGCGCCGCGGGTGAAGACGACCTCGTCGGGCGAGGGCGCGCCGATGAAGCCGGCGACGCGGCGCCGCGCCGCCTCGAAGGCGAGGGTCATCTCCGACGAGCGCCGGTAGACGCCGCGGTGGACGGTCGCATAGGTGTCGCCATAGCCCCGCGCGATCGCGTCGATGACGGCGCGAGGCTTCTGGGCGGTTGCGGCGGTGTCGAGATAGGACCAGCCCTCGGGAATTGCCGGGAAGTCGGCGACATGGTCGAGGGGGCGGGTGGAAACCCCTCTCCCTGCAGGGGGATGCGACCGCTCTTTGGTCCGTCCGGGGGACGGACCTGCGGTCGCATCGGTGGCCGAGCGAAGCGAGGTCGGGTGAGGGACTGCGGCGGGCGAGTTCATGCCC
>DASVVX010000057.1:0-9518 GCA_036386295.1 Allosphingosinicella sp. | reverse complement strand
CCGACGATCTCAAGGTCGCCGTCAACGCCGCGGTCACGCTGCGCCGGCCTTTGCTCGTCAAGGGCGAGCCCGGCACCGGCAAGACCGTGCTCGCGCACGAGATCGCGCGCGCGGCCGGCGCGCCGCTGATTGAGTGGCACGTCAAATCGACCACCAAGGCGCATCAGGGGCTCTACGAATATGACGCGGTCGCCCGCCTGCGCGACGGCCAGCTCGGCGATCCGCGCGTCCACGACATCTCGAACTACATCAAGCGCGGCAAATTGTGGGAGGCGTTCACCGCGCCCGAGCTGCCCGTCCTCCTTATCGACGAGATCGACAAGGCCGATATCGAATTCCCGAACGACCTGCTGCTCGAGCTCGACCGGATGAGCTTCGACGTCTACGAGACCGGCGAGACGGTGGCGGCGAAGGAGCGGCCGATCGTCGTCATCACCTCGAACAACGAGAAGGAGCTGCCCGACGCCTTCCTGCGCCGCTGCTTCTTCCACTATATCAAATTCCCCGACCGCGAGACGATGCAACGGAGCGTCGACGTCCATTTCCCCGGAATCCAGAAGATGCTGGTCTCCAGGGCGATGGACATCTTCTACCAGGTCCGCGAGGTGCCCGGCCTCAAGAAGAAGCCCTCGACCAGCGAGCTGATCGACTGGCTGAAATTGCTCCTCCACGAGGACATGCCACTCGAGGTCCTCCAGTCCCGCGACCCCTCGAAAGCGATCCCGCCCCTCCACGGCGCCCTGCTCAAGAACGAGCAGGACGTGATGCTGTTCGAGCGCCTGGCCTTCATGGCGAGGCGGCCGGGGGCCTGAACCGTCATTGCGAGCGAAGCGAAGCAATCCAGCGCTGAGCTCGCGAAGGACGCCGAAAGCTGGATTGCCGCGTCGCTGCGCTCCTCGCAATGACCGCCCCCACCGTCATTGCGAGCGCAGCGAAGCAATCCAGGCTGAGTCCGTGACGGGTCGCGGCGCTGGATTGCCGCGTCGCTGCGCTTCTCGCAATGACGGGACAAGGATCAATCGTATTGCGTCGACCTGCTGGCCTGTGCACACTGTTTTTCGTGAAACAGCCCGCCGTCTACATCATGGCCAGCCGCCGCAACGGCACGCTCTACACCGGAGTGACTTCGGACCTTCCCGCCCGGGTCTGGCAGCACAAGAACGTCACGACCGGCTTCTCCGCCCGCTACGGCTGCAAGACGCTGGTCTGGTACGAGCTTCACGGCGAGATGATCCCGGCCATCACGCGAGAGAAGCAGATCAAGGCGGGTTCCCGGAGGAAGAAGCTGGCGTTGATCGAGGCACTGAATCCGGACTGGGACGACCTTTACGAGAGCATCGTCTGGTGATCCGTCATTGCGAGCGCAGCGAAGCAATCCAGGCTGCGCCGGCGACCGACTACGTAGCTGGATTGCCGCGTCGCTGCGCTCCTCGCAATGACGATCAGAGCCGCATTTCCTCGTCGCGGTAGGCGAGCTCGAAATTGCCCCAGCGGCGGCCGTTCACCCAAAGCGGGACGAAGACGTTCTTCACCGGAAGGTAGCGGCCCTGGCCGAGGTCCATCGAATAGGTGGCGAGCATCGCCTCCTTCTCGCTGGCGATCGCGCGGCGGGTGACGTCGTCGAGGAAGTTGCGGCGGTTGCGGCAATATTTGGCGTTCCACGCCGGATCGTCGCTCTGCGGCTGCGAGCGTTCGGAGATGTGGGTGGGCAGATAGCCGTTGATGTCGGTGATCGCGCTGGCGATCAGCCGCGGCTCACGCGCCATCAGCTTGTCGAGGATCGGCCGGACGTGGCGATCGGCGAAGTCGCAGAAGCGGGTCTCGTACTGGGTCGGGTTGGTGTTCGGCATGGCGACGTAGCGCGTGTCGAAGACGTCGTCCTCGCTCGCCTCGCCGCGGGCGATTCCGGCCTCGATGACGTCGCGGATCTCCCGCATCCCGGCCTGGGCGAACTCGATGAACGGGGTGTCGTCGATCCTGACCCCGGAGCTGGCCAGCCGGTCGAGCATCTCGTTCGAAAGCAGTTCGAGCTTGGCCAGCCGGCCGTGGACCTGGACGAGCTGTCCGCCATTATCGCGGGCGTCGGCGGCGAAGCTCGACAGGCCCGATTTGACCGAGTCGACGCTCTGCTGGATCTGGCTGGTCGACTGGGCGATCCCGTCGGTCTGGCGGTCGACCAAAGCGACGATGTCGGCGACCTGCCGGACGGTCTCGGTGATCGTCGCGAAGCCGGTCCGGGCGACGCGGCTTCGGCCGACGCCGTTCTCGATCTCGGACGTCACCGCCTCGGCCTCGCGGGTCAGCGAGGCGATGGTGCCGGTGATCTCACTGGTCGCGATTCGGGTTTCCTGGGCGAGCTTCTTCACCTCGGCGGCGACGACGGCGAACGACCGCCCCGCCTCGCCGGCGCGCGCCGCCTCGATGGTCGCGTTGAGGGCGAGCATGTTGGTCCGGTAGGCGATCCGCTCGATGCTCGACGAGACGTTCTGCACCCGGCTCATCGCCTCGGCGAAGCCGGTCATCCGCTCGCCGAGCTGGACGACGAGGTCGGTGAGGCCGGAGAAGATGGCGATCGTGTCCTCGATCGCGGCCCGTCCTTCCGACAGCCGCTCGCGCGCCTGCTCGGCGAGGATGCGGGCCTCGTCGGTCGATTCGGCGACCCGCGCCTGATCGAGCAGCAGCCGGCTGGTCACCTCCTCGAGCGAATCGAGGGTGCGAAGGTTGGACGAGATCCGTTCCGAGACCCCCGAGACGTAGCCCGAGACGTCGCTGCACTCGATCGCCAGCGCCCCGCAGTTGCGCGCGACGATGTTGATCGCATTGCCGTCCGCTTCCTCGATCGCCGCCCTGCTCGCCACGTGCCGCCCCTTCGCTGGTTCGGCAAAGGGCTAGGAGAAAAGTATTGAAAGCGCGTTAACCAAGCAGGGCCGAGCGCCCGCGCCAGGCGCCGCTAATGATCCTTCAGCATGTAGAGGGCGCAGCCGACGATGCCGGCGGCGATCGCGATCCGGACCACGTCGGCGGCGTTGCGGGCGCGAAGCCTCGTCATCACCTGCGCCCGGTAGGATTCGACGGTCCGGACGCTTAGCCCGAGCTTCCAGGCGATGACCTTGTTCGGTTCGCCGCGGGCGATTCCGTGAAGCACCTCCTGCTGGCGCTTGGTCAGTCGGTCGACGAGCTCGGCCGCCTCGCGCCTCGTGCGCCAGGCCGAGCCGGCCTCGGTCGACGCGATCCGCGCCTGGCCGAGCGCTTCGAGCAGGGTTTCCGGCCGATAGGGCTTTTCGATGAGGTCGATGGCGCGAAGCTTCATCGCCTCGACGACCAGGCCGATGTCGGCGCGTCCGGTGAGGACGATGACGGGCGGCGCCGAGCCGCGTTCGGCGAGCCGGCGAAGCACTTCGATTCCGGCCCGGTCGGGCGTCGAGACGTCGAGAAGGATGCAGGTCACATGAGCCGGCGGCCCGGCCTGAAGGAAATCGTCGGCGCTCGCAAAGGGCAGGACCCTGTAGCCGTCGCTTTCGCAAAGACGCACCGCTGCCGACCGCGCCTGCTCTTCCGGATCGACCACGGCGATCAAGGCCTGCTGGCGCAAAGCCTTAGTCGGGAATTGCAAAGGAAAAGCATTCCGGTTTCGGGCGGCGTCGGATATACTCATCTCAATTCCAGATAAAGTGCAGAAGGCGGGGACCGCCTTAACCGCTCAGCTCTCGTCTTGGCGGGGGGATGCAGATGACTTCTGCTCACTTGCGTCCAAGGAGACTGAAGCCGGACTCCTACAGTCTTTTCACCGCGCCTGCTGTGCGAATCGCGACAAAGCCTTTCCAATTCGCGCCATTCGTGGCAATCTGGGGCGTCCGACGGGCGGTGGGGCCGGCCGTGGGGCGGAAAGGAGGCCGCCGCGGTGCCTCATGTGCGTGCCGTCTCGATGGTCAATTATGCCGAGGTGGCCCGGTTCGTCGGGCTCGATCCGCCGGCGATGCTGCGCCGCGCCGGAATCGATCCGGCCGAGCTGGCCGATCCGGAGCACCCGCTCGACGCGGCGAGGGTCGCGGATCTGCTCGAGAGCAGCGCCCGCGAATCCCGCTGCCCGGTCTTCGGCCTGCTGATGGCGGAATCGCGCTCCGTGGCGAGCGTCGGAGCGGTCGGGCTGTTGCTCAAGCACCAGGGCACGGCGGGCGACGTGATCAACGCGCTGGTCCAGTATCAAGGCCTGTTCACCGAGGTCCTGACGATAAGCACCGAGGTACTGGAAGGCGCGACCATCATCCATACCGGGCTGTCGGCCGGGATCGGCGGAACCCAGTCGACGGAATATGTGATGGGTCTGTTCTGCCGGATCGTCAGCGAGCTGACCGGCGGCCGCTGGCATCCGGAGACGGCGCATGTCGTCCACGATCCGCCCGGCGACCTGCGGGTCCATCGCCGACTCTTCCAGTGCGCCCTCGCCTTCCGCGGCGAGTTCGACGGCTTCGTCTGCCCGACCGACTCCCTCGCCGCGCCCAACCCGGCGGCCGATTCGATCATGGCGCGCCATGCCCGGCGCTATCTCGACATGCTGGTCCGCGATTCCGCGGACAGCTCGATGACGGAGCGGGCAAGGCGGAGCATCTACCTGCTTCTCCCGGCGGGGCGGGCGACGGTCGACCAGGTCGGCGAGAATTTGGGCCTTCGCGCCCGCACGCTCCAGCGCCTGCTCGAGAAGGAGGGGCGAAGCTTCGCGGCCCTGCTCAACGAGGTCCGGCGCGAGCTCGCCCTGCGCTATCTGGCGAGCTCGACGCACAGCGTGACCGCCGTCGCCGAGATGACCGGCTATGCGACTCCAAGCTCGTTCACGCGCTGGTTCGCGGCCGAATTCGGCATGTCCCCCGGCGCCTGGCGGGCGGAGGAGCGGCGCGAGGCCAGGTGAGCCCGCCATTGCGAGGAGCGGAGCGACGCGGCAATCCGGAAGCCGCGCCTGACGCGAGCGCGGCGCTGGATTGCTTCGCTGCGCTCGCAATGACGGGGACTGGTGCCGACCGCCTCTCCGCCGTAAACGCCGGCCATGTTCTTCTCCTTCGTCGACGAGCTTCGCGCCGCGGGCATAACCGCCTCGATGAAGGAGCATCTGGTGCTTCTCGAGGCGCTCGAGGCCGACGTCATCGCCGCCAGCCCGGAGGAATTCTACTTCCTCGCCCGGGCGACGTTCGTGAAGGACGAGGGGCTGCTCGACCGCTTCGACCAGGTGTTCGGCAAGGTCTTCAAGGGCCTGGAGGCGGAATACGGAACCGAGGCCGCGCCGATCCCGGAGGAATGGCTGAAGAAGGTCGCCGAGCTCTATCTCAGCGAGGAGGAGATGGCGAAGATCCGCTCGCTCGGCTCCTGGGAGGAGATCATGGCGGCGCTGAAGGAGCGGCTCGAGGAGCAGCAGGGGCGCCACCAGGGCGGCAACAAGTGGATCGGCACCGCCGGGACCTCGCCGTTCGGCGCCTACGGCTACAATCCCGAGGGCATTCGAATCGGCCAGGAGGGCGGACGCAACCGGAGCGCGATCAAGGTCTGGGACAAGCGCGAGTTCAGGAACCTCGACAGCCAGGTCGAGCTCGGCACGCGCAACATCAAGGTCGCGCTGAGGCGGCTTCGCCGCTTCGCCCGCGAGGGCGCCGCCGACGAGCTCGACCTCGACGGGACGATCGACGGCACGGCGCGCAAGGGCTGGCTCGACATCCGGATGCGGCCCGAGCGCCACAATGCGGTGAAATTGCTCCTCCTGCTCGACGTCGGCGGCTCGATGGATCCGCACGTCAAGGTCTGCGAGGAGCTGTTCTCGGCCGCCCACAGCGAGTTCAAGAATCTCGAATTCTTCTACTTCCACAATTGCCCCTACGAGAGCCTGTGGAAGGACAACCGCCGCCGCTTCGCCGAGCGCACCCCGACCTGGGACGTGCTCCACAAGTTCGGCCACGACTGGAAGATCGTCTTCGTCGGCGACGCCGCGATGAGCCCCTACGAGGTCACCCATCCGGGCGGCTCGGTCGAGCATTATAACGAGGAGGCGGGCGCGGTCTGGATGCAGCGCTTCGTCGACACCTATCCGAGCTCGGTCTGGCTCAACCCGACCCCGGAGAAATATTGGGGCTACACCCAGTCGACCCCGATCGTCCGCCGGCTGATCCACGAGCGCATGTACCCGCTGACCCTCGAAGGCCTGGACGACGCGATGCGCGCGCTGAGCCGGAAGGTATGACGTCATTGCGAGGAGCGAAGCGACGCGGCAATCCGGTTGCGGCGTTCTCGACCTGCGCACAGCTGGATTGCTTCGCTACGCTCGCAATGACGGTTGCGGTTTGTCTCCCAGCAGGAACCTCGGGCCCTGCCCGCCCTGCGCCGCTCGGTCGGCGGGGTTGTAGAGGGCGCAGGCTTCCAGCGACAGGCAGCCGCAGCCGATGCAGCCGTCGAGCCGGTCGCGGGTCGCCTCGAGCATCGCGATCCGCTCGTCGAGCCGCGCTCGCAGCCGGGTGCTGATCGCGGCCCAGTCGGCCCGGGTCGGAGCCCGGCCGAGCGGCAGGCGGGCAAGCTCCGCCTCGATCTCCGCGAGGGTCAGGCCGCAGCGCTGGGCGATGAGCGCGAAGGACAGGCGGCGGATGTCGGAGCGCAGGAAGCGGCGCTGGTTGCCGGACGTCCGGATCGCGCCGACGAGGCCGCGCGCCTCGTAGAAGCGGATCGCCGAGACGCTGAGGCCGGTGCGGCGCGAAAGCTCGCCGATGGTGAGCAGGCCGGCCATTCGAATCCCCCTGAATCGGAGCTTGACCTCAACTTAGGTCGAGGTCGTACGACTCGCAACCGAGGGCGCTTGCAGGAGGATTTTCGCGATGGCTTCACCCAGGATCGAGCATGTCAACGTCACGGTCAGCGACCCCGACCGGGCGGCCCGGCTGATGGAATCGGTGTTCGGATGGCGGGTGCGCTGGCAGGGCCCCTCGATGAACGGCGGCCGCACCATCCATGTCGGCTCGGAGGATCATTATGTCGCGCTCTACGCGGCGAAGGACGGGCCTCCCGGCGACGCCGGCTTCGCCAAGGGGCGGCCGCTCAACCATATCGGCGTGGAGGTCGACGATCTCCACGCCACGGAGGCGCGGGTGGTCGAGGCCGGGCTCACCCCCTTCTCCCACGGCGATTACGAGCCGGGCCGGCGCTTCTATTTCTTCGATCCCGACGGAATCGAGTTCGAGGTGATCAGCTACCGCTAAGCCTCCCCTCTCCCGCTTCGCGCGGGAGAAATTTTCTACCCCCCGCTCTTCGCCGCGGCGATGGCGGGGGCGAGGTGGGCGGCGGAGAAGGGCTTCCTGAGGATCCGGGCATCGGGGTCGCGGGCCCTGACCCGGGCGATCTGCTGGGTGATGAACAGCACCGGGACCTTGAGCCTCGTCCGGATCCGCTCGACCGCGGCGATGCCGCTGCCCCGCTCGAGCTCGACGGCGGCGGTGACGAGATCGGGCGGCTCGGCTTCGGCGCAGGCGACCGCTTCCTCCTCCGTCGCCGCGGTGGCGATCGACGTGTAGCCGGCATCCCGAAGCGCGTCCTCGATCATGAAGGACGTGAAAACCTGTGGCTCGATGATGAGAGCGCGCATGCTGATCTCTTGTCGGAACTCGGGCGGCGCGGGACCGAAATACAACCCGGCGATGGGGCTATAACGACCTGATCTATGTTTGTTTCCGCACGTGCGGAAAAATCGCTTCATTTCCCGTTCGTTAGGCGACCGGCCGCCTTGCCCGAAGCGCCTGCGCCAGGGTCCCTTCGTCGAGATAGTCGAGCTCGCCGCCCACCGGCAGGCCGTGGGCGAGCTGGGTGAGCCGGATCGGGAAGCTCTCGAGGCGTTCGGCGAGATAATGGGCGGTGGTCTGGCCCTCGAGCGTCGCGTTCATCGCCAGCACCACCTCGTCGATTCCGCCTTTGGCGACCCGGCCGAGCAGCTTGTCGATGCCGAGGTCCTCCGGCCGGACGCCTTCCAAGGCGGAAAGCCGGCCGCCGAGGACGTGGAATCGGCCCGGGAAGAGCCGCGAGCGGTCCAGCGCCCACAGGTCCGACACCTCCTCGACGACGCACAGCAGCCGGTCGTCGCGGCGCGGGTCGGCGCAGACGCCGCACGGATCGGTCGTGTCGACATTGCCGCAGGCCGAGCAGACCGAGAGGTTGTCCGCGACCCGCTCGAGCGCGTTGAGCAGCGGCACCAGCGCCGCGTCGCGCTTCTTCATCAGGTGAAGCACCGCCCGCCGGGCCGAGCGCGGGCCGAGGCCGGGAAGTCGGGCCAGGGCCTGGGTGAGGGCGTCGATCTCGGGGGAAGCCATGAGGGGTAGGTAGCGTCCCTCTTTCGTCATTGCGAGCGTAGCGAAGCAATCCAGCGCGGCGTAAGCGGCAGAACTGGATTGCTTCGTCGCTTCGCTCCTCGCAATGACGGGATATGCGCCTCGCTTTCATGGGTACCCCGGATTTCGCCGTGCCGACGCTGGAGGCTCTGATCGCCGCCGGCCACGACCTCGCCGCCGTCTATTGCCAGCCGCCGCGGCCCGCCGGGCGCGGGAAGGCGCCCCGCCCCTCCCCCGTCCAGCTTCGAGCCGAGGCGGCCGGGATCGAGGTGCGCACGCCAGTGTCGCTGAAGGCCCCCGACGAGCAGGACGCCTTCGCCGCGCTGAAGCTCGACGCGGCGGTGGTCGCCGCCTACGGCCTCATCCTGCCCAGGCCGATCCTCGACGCGCCTCGCCTCGGCTGCCTCAACGTCCACGCCTCCCTCCTTCCCCGCTGGCGCGGCGCGGCGCCGATCCAGCGCGCGATCCTCGCCGGCGACCGGATGACCGGGGTGACGATCATGCAGATGGAGGAAGGGCTCGACACCGGCCCGATGCTGGCGGCGATGGGGACCCCGGTCGACCGCAAGACCGCCGGCGAGCTCACCGCCGAGCTCGCCCGGCTCGGCGCGGAATGGATGGTCGAGGCGCTCGCCAAATGGGATCGGATCGGTCGGCGGCCGCAGCCGGACGAGCAGGCGACCTACGCCCCCAAGATCGGCAAGGCCGAGGCGCGGCTCGATTTCACCCGGCCGGCGATCGAGGTCGAACGGCGGGTGCGCGCCTTCAACCCGGCGCCCGGCGCCTGGTTCGAGGCGAATGGCGAGCGGATCAAGCTGCTCGCGGCCGAGCCGGTCGAGGCGGCGGGGGCTCCGGGCGAGGTTCTGCCCGACCTCGGGCTGACCGTCGCCTGCGGCGAGCAGGCGCTGGCCGCGGTCCTCGTGCAGCGCGCCGGGCGGGCGCCGATGAGCGGGCCGGAGCTCCTGCGCGGCTTCCCGATCCCGCCCGGCACCCGGCTCGAGTGACCCGCTTCAGGCTCATCGTCGAATATGACGGCGGCCCGTTCATGGGCTGGCAGCGCCAGGCGCACGGGCCCTCGGTCCAGCAGGCGATCGAGGAAGCGGCCGAGGCGATCACCGGCGAGAAAGCCACTCTCCACGCGGCCGGCCGGACCGACGCCGGAGTCCACGC
>DASVVX010000056.1:0-29780 GCA_036386295.1 Allosphingosinicella sp. | reverse complement strand
AAACTACGTTCAGCGGGTGCTCGAGAATGCGGTCGTGTACGAAGCGATGCGCGCCCAGCGCAGCGGCGGCCGAGCGAACCGGCTGTCCTATTATCTCGGCAAGAGCGGGCCGGGCTGAGCTAGAGAAATTCTCCCCGCGATATCGCGGGGAGGGGGACCGCACGAAGTGCGGTGGAGGGGTTCTTTCGAGTCGGTAAGAACCCCTCCACCGGCTTGCAGCCGGTCCCCCTCCCCGGCAAAAGCCGGGGAGGAATGCAAAGCCCCAATTACATCACACCCGACGGCTATCGCCGGCTTCGCGAGGAATATGAGGCGCTGTTCGCCGTCGAGCGGCCGAAGCTCGTCGAGACGATCAGCTGGGCGGCGGGCAATGGCGACCGCTCCGAGAACGGCGACTATATCTACGGCCGCAAGCGCCTGAGGGAGATCGACCGAAGGCTGGGCTGGCTGTCGCGCCGGATGAAGGAAGCCAAGGTGGTCGACGCGGCCGCCCAGCCCGAGCGCGGCAAGGTCTGGTTCGGAGCGACCGTCACCCTCGCCGACGAGGAGGACAACCGGCGCACCGTCACCCTCGTCGGCGAGGACGAGACGGATGCGGGCAACGGCCGGATCGCCTGGACCTCGCCGATCGGTCGGGCCATCCGCGGCGCGGCGGTGGGGGATTTGCGCCGGGTCGCCCTGCCCGGCGGCGAGAAGGAGCTGGAGATCGTCGCGATCGACTATCCGCCGTTCCGGTCACCCTGAACTTGTTTCAGGGTCCAGTTCTCCACCCACATGGCGGCTCGTCGCTGGATGCTGAAACAAGTTCAGCATGACGGAATGGGGATCCGCTATGGCTATTCGCCGAACGCCTCGCGCGCGAGCCTCGCCACCTCCGGATCCGCTTCCGGCGGCTTGGGCGGGCAGGCCGCTTCGAGCGCGTCGGCGACCGCGGTCAGAGCCGAGATCCGGGCCGCCTTCTTGTTGTTGCCGTCGACGACCTTCCAGGGGCCCCAGCGCGTATCCGTGCGCTCCAGCATCTCGTGGACCGCGGCGAGATAGTCGTCGCGGCGGGCGCGGTTGCGGAAGTCTTCGGCCGTCACCTTCCAGCGCTTCCAGGGATGGTCGAGCCGCGCCTTGAGCCGGGCGTCCTGGGTCTCCTGGGTGACGTGGAAGAAGAGCTTGAGGATCGTCGTCCCGTCATAGGCCTGCTGGGCTTCGAACTCGTTGATCTCGTCATAGCCCCGCCGCCATTCGGCCTCCGAAGCGAAGCCCTCGACGCGCTCGACCAGGACCCGGCCGTACCAGCTTCGGTCGAACACCGCGATCTGGCCGGCGGCCGGCAACCTGCTCCAGAAGCGCCAAAGGAAGTGGCGGGCCTTCTCCTCCGCGGTCGGCGTCGAGATCGGCCAGACCCGGTAGGCGCGCGGGTCCCACTCCGCGGTCATCCGCTGGATCGCCCCGCCCTTCCCCGCCGCGTCCCAGCCCTCGCAGACGATCAGGGCGCGCTTCTCGTGGACGATATGGGCGACCATGACCCGCGACAGCCGTTCCTGGAGCTCGGCGAGGTCGTCGGCATAATTGCCGCGATATTTGGCGCCGGCTTCGTAGTCGGAGAGGTCGATCATGGGCGCTTCCTAATTCCTCCCCGGCATTTGCCGGGGAGGGGGACCATGCGCAGCATGGTGGAGGGGTTCTTCGGAGTCGGCAAGAACCCCTCCACCGCGCTTCGCGCGGTCCCCCTCCCCGAGAAATCTCGGGGAGGAATTTACTCCGGAGCGACCGCCTTCGCGGGATCCTTCTTCGCCCCGGCGCCGGCCGGCTCGACCAGGCGGATGTTGAGCTCCCTCAGCTGCTTCGCCGACACCTCGCTCGGAGCGCCCATCATCAGGTCCTCGGCGCGCTGGTTCATCGGGAAGAGGACGACCTCGCGGATGTTGGGCTCGCCGGCGAGAAGCATGACGATCCGGTCGATGCCGGGCGCCGAGCCGCCGTGCGGCGGGGCGCCATATTTGAAGGCGTTGATCATCCCCGAGAAATTGGCGTCGACGTCCGCGCGGCTGTAGCCGGCGATCTCGAACGCCTTGTACATGATGTCGGGGCGGTGGTTTCGGATCGCTCCCGACGACAGCTCCACGCCGTTGCAGACGATGTCGTACTGGAAGGCGAGGATGTCGAGCGGGTCCTTCGTCTCCAGAGCCTCGAGCTCGCCCTGCGGCATCGAGAAGGGATTGTGGCTGAAGTCGATCTTCTTCGACTCCTCGTCATATTCGTACATCGGGAAGTCGACGATCCAGCAGAAGCGATATTCGTCCTCGGCGATCAGGCCGAGCTGCTCGCCGACCCGGGTGCGCGCCGCTCCGGCGAGCCTGGCCGCCTGCGCTTCCTTGCCGGCGGCGAAGAAGATCCCGTCGTCTGGGCCGAGGCCCATTTCGGCGATCAGCCGGCGCATCGCTTCGTCGCCATGGTTCTTGGCGATCGGGCCGCCGAGCTCGCCGCCCTTCTGGGTGACGTAGCCGAGGCCGGCATGGCCTTCCGAGCGCGCCCAGTCGTTCATCTCGTCGAAGAACTTGCGGCTCTTCTCCGCCGTCCCGGGAGCCGGGATGGCGCGAACCACTCCGCCGCCCTCGACGATCCGGGCGAACAGGCCGAAGCCGGAGCCGCGGAAATGACCGGAGACGTCGCTTATCTCGATCGGGTTGCGGAGATCCGGCTTGTCGGAGCCGTATCTGAGCATCGACTCGCGATAGGGGATTCGCGGGAACTCGCCCGCGGGAGTCACCTTCCTGCCAGCCGCGAACTCCTCGAAGACTCCGGCCAGCACCGGCTCGATCGCCTGGAAGACGTCCTCTTGAGTCACGAAGCTCATCTCGAAGTCGAGCTGATAGAATTCGCCGGGCGAGCGGTCGGCGCGGGCGTCCTCGTCGCGGAAGCAGGGCGCGATCTGGAAATAGCGGTCGAAGCCGGCGACCATGATCAGCTGCTTGAACATCTGCGGCGCCTGCGGAAGCGCATAGAACTTGCCGGGGTGGACCCGGCTCGGCACCAGATAGTCGCGCGCGCCTTCCGGGCTCGACGCGGTCAGGATCGGAGTCTGGAACTCCGTGAAGCCCGATTCGACCATCCGCCGGCGGATCGAGGAGATGACCTGGCTTCGAAGGACGATGTTGCGGTGGATCCGCTCGCGCCTGAGGTCGAGGTAGCGGTAGCGAAGGCGGATGTCCTCGGGATAGTCGGCCTCGCCGGCGACCGGCAGCGGCAGCTCCTCGGCCGAGGACTGCACGGTCACCTCCTCGGCCGACACCTCGATCTCGCCGGTCGGCAGGTTGGGGTTGGTCGCCTCGGGACCGCGCGACACCACCTCGCCGACGATGGTCACCACCGATTCCGCGCGCAGATGCTCGAGCAGCCTGAGCGGCTCGCTGTTTGCCTTGGCGACGATCTGGGTCAGCCCGTGATGGTCGCGAAGGTCGACGAACAGCACCCCGCCATGGTCGCGCTTCCTGTGGATCCAGCCCGAAAGCTTGACCCGCTCCCCGACATGGGAGGCGCGGAGCTCGCCGCAATAATGGGTTCGATAGGCGTGCATTTCGGGCGCTTTCCGGGCTTTTCCACAGATTGTGAGGATGGGGGGCGCTTCGCCACGCAGCCTTGCTTTGTCAAGCCGCGAGGGCGCCGCTATGAGCCCACCCGATGCACATCCACCCGCTGATCACCGATTCCGAGTCGCTCAAGTCCCTCTGCCAGCGTCTTGCCAGATCCCCGTTCGTCGCCGTGGACACCGAGTTCATGCGCGAGAACACCTATTGGCCGGACCTGTGCCTGATCCAGATCGGCGACATCGACGAGGCCGCCGCGGTCGATCCCAAGGCCGACGGCCTCGACATGACGCCCCTGCTCGACCTGCTCGTGAACAACGAGGACGTCCTCAAGGTCTTCCACGCCGGAAGCCAGGACATCGAGATCATCTACAACATCACCGGCAAGACCCCGCACCCGCTGTTCGACACCCAGATCGCGGCGATGGCGCTCGGCCTCGGCGAGCAGGTCGGCTATTCCAACCTGGTCGAGAGCCTGGTCGGCAAGAGCCTCGACAAGGGCGCTCGCTTCACCGACTGGGGCCGCCGTCCCCTCGACCGGCGCCAGATCGACTATGCGATCGGCGACGTCACCCATCTCGCCGCCCTCTTCCCCAAGATGCTCGAGCGGCTTCGCCGCACCGGCCGCGGCGAATGGCTCGACGAGGAGATGGAGAAGCTCGCCGACCCGGCCAATTACGAGAACGACCCCGCCCTGGCGTGGAAGCGGATCCGGATCTCGAGCCGCAAGCCCGAGGTGCTCGGCCGGCTGAAGGCGCTGGCCGCCTGGCGCGAGCAGGAGGCCCGGGGCAAGAACCTGCCGCGCGGACGGATCATGAAGGACGAGACGATCGCCGATGTCGCCGCCCATCCGCCCGCCAGCCAGGAGGCGCTGGCGCGGGTTCGCGGCCTCTCCCCCGCCTGGGCCGGCAACGAGATCGGCGCCCGGCTGATGGTGGCGCTGGCCAATGCGGAGCCGATGCCGGCCGAGGAGCTGCCGGCGCGGGAGGATCGCGGGCCGGGCCTCGGCAAGGAAGGCGCGCTGGTCGCCGACCTCCTCAAGCTGCTGCTCAAGATCCGCTCGCGCGAGAGCAACGTCGCGGCCCGGCTGATCGCCCGGACCGAGGAGCTCGAGCTCCTCGCCGCGGGCCGGCGCGAGGGGCTCGCGATCCTCGAGGGGTGGCGCTTCGACCAGTTCGGCCGCGATGCGCTCGACCTGGTCGAGGGCCGGCTCGCCTTCGGGGTCAAGGGCGGCAAGCTGCTGATGACCCATACCGAGGTCGGGCAATGAGGATCCTGGTCGCGGCCGCGCTGCTGGCGGCGGGCTGCGCGACGGCGCCTCCGGCGGAGGCCGGCGCCGCGGGCAAGTGCGACGCTTCGAGGGCGCAGAAGCTGCTCGGGAAGGCGCGAAGCAAGAAGCTCGGCGCCGACGCCCTGCGCCTCTCCAGCGCCCGCACCCTGCGCTGGATCGCGCCCGGCGCTATGGTGACGATGGATTATCGCGAGGACCGGCTCAACCTCCACCTGGACGTGCGCGGGCGAGTGACCAAGCTCGTCTGTGGCTGACCCCGTCGCCCCAGCGAAGGCTGGGGCCCCGGCGGGTGAAGAACCCCGCGCCTTCACCCCCCGGGGTCCCAGCCTTCGCTGGGACGACGACGTCACTCCGCCCTGAACTCCGGCTTGCAGCCGAGCGCCGACGCCAGCTTCTTCAGGCGCCGCTCGACCGTCTCGCCGTAGAGGGCCTCCTCGCCCTTCGGCAGCACCAGGCGGATGACGTCGCCCTCCCGCTCCAGCCGGCTTCGCTCGAGGCTCGAGGCGAGGCCGCCGCTGAGGCGCTGGCCGAGGCGCATGGCCAGCCCCCAGCGCGACGCGCAGGCGAGCGCCTCGCGGTCGCAGAGCGGGGCGATGCGCTTGTCGGGAAAGTCGCGGCCGCCGCCGAAATTGGAGAAGAGCGCCTGGGCCACCATCACCCGGCCGCAGACGTCGATCCCGACCCAATTGCCGTGCAGAGCCATCTCGACCCCGCGCTCGGCGCGGAAATCGGGATGGGCCTGCCAGGCGACGTCGGCGAGCAGGCAGGCGGCTAGGCGCAGCCGCGCCATGGCGGGCGAATCGGCGAAGATCGGAGCGATCCAGCGGTCGAGCAGGTCGCCATGCTCGCCGAAGCGGCTGAGGCCCCGCCCCGCATCGCGCGCCGCCTCGATCAGCGGGTCCTTCGACTGCTCGGCCGCCGGAAGCTCGTGGAACAGCATGCCCTCGCGGATTCCGAAGCTGGAGACGATGAGCTCGCTCGGCTCGAGCGCGTCGACCAGTGCGGACAGGATCAGCTTGGCGGCGGGCAGCGTCGGGATTCGCGAGGCGGTGAGCATCGGCATGCTCTTGGGATCGCTTTTGTTGAGCGACGCGATCAGCTTGCGCAGCTCCTCGGGCCGCCCGGGCGGCATCCGGTAATGGTGGGTGATCGGCAGCGGATAGTCGCGGGTGATGATGTCGAGCCGGGCCAGCGCCCGCCACGAGCCGCCGACCATGTAGAAGGGGCGGCCGCGGCCGCGGCCGGCGAGGCCCGATTCGTCCAGGGCGGCGGCGAGGCCGCGGCGAAGCCTGCGTTCGGCGGCGGCGTCCGCATCGCCGATTCGAAGCACTCCGAACGGCAGCGAGAGGCTGGCGTGGACGGCGCCGCCGCTCACCTCCGCGAGCTCGAGGCTCCCGCCGCCGAGATCGCCGACCAGCCCGTCGGCATCGGGAAAGCCCGAAAGCACCCCCTCCCCCGCCAGCCGTCCCTCCATCTCGCCCGAAATGACCTGCGGGTCGAAGCCCAGCGCCCTTATCTCGTCGAGGAAGCTGTCGCCGTTGCTGGCGTCGCGCACCGCCGCGGTGGCGAGGACCCGAAGGTCGCCCACCTCCATCTGGTCGAGCAGCAGCCGGAAGCGGCGAAGGGCGGCCAGCGCCCGGCGCCTCGGCCCCTCGCCGAGCCGGCCGGTCTCGCCCAGCCCCTGGCCGAGGCCCGCCAGCACCTTCTCGTTGAAGATGATCGACGGCGCCCGCGGGGCGCCAGAATAGACGACGAGGCGGACCGAGTTGGAGCCGATGTCGACGATCCCGACCGGCTCGGCGTGGAGCATTGCGCCGGCCTTCACGGGCCGCGCCGGAAGCGGAGCTTGGGCACCGAGCCGCTGTCGCGAAGCGCCGCCCCTCGGCCCGAAAGCGACGGGTTGGTCATGAAATAACGGTGGAGGTTGAACGGCCGGTCGCCGTCCGGGGTCAGCCGCTCGTAGCTTCCGTCGGAATGGAGGCGCCAGCTCTGCTCGTTGTCGATCAAATTGGCGACCATGACCTGGCCGAGGACCTGGGCGTGGACAGTCGGGTTCTCGATCGGAAGCATATATTCGACGCGCCGGTCGAAATTGCGGGGCATCCAGTCGGCCGAGCTTATATAGATTCGGGCGTCGCGATTGGGCAGCTCGCCGCCGTTGCCGAAGCACCAGATCCGGCTGTGCTCGAGGAAGCGGCCGACGATCGACTTGACGCGGATATTGTCGGAGAGGCCCGCGACGCCCGGGCGAAGGCAGCAGATGCCGCGGACGACGAGGTCGATCTGCACCCCGGCCGCGCTCGCCTGGTAGAGCTTGTCGATGACGGCCTGGTCGACCAGCGCGTTGAGCTTCGCCCAGATCACGCCCGGCTCGCCGGACCGGGCATGGGCGATCTCGGCCTCGATCAGGTCGAGAAGCTCGTCGCGAAGCTGGTGCGGCGACATCGACAGCAGCTCGAGATCGCGCGGCTCGACATAGCCGGTGATGTAGTTGAACAGCTGCGCGACGTCGCGGCCGATGCGCGGATCGGCGGTGAAGAAGCTCAGATCGGTGTAGATACGCGCCGTGACCGGATGGTAGTTGCCGGTGCCGAGGTGGCAGTAGGTTCGGTAGCCGTTGCCTTCGCGCCGGACCACCATCGAGACCTTGGCGTGCGTCTTCCACTCCACGAAGCCGTAGACGACCTGGACTCCGGCCCGCTCGAGGGCGGAGGCCCAGAGCAAATTCTGCTCCTCCTCGAACCGCGCCTTCAGCTCGACGACGGCGGTCACCGACTTGCCGGCGTCGGCGGCGTCGATCAGGGCTCGGATGATCGCCGACTGCTTGCCGGCCCGATAAAGGGTCTGCTTGATGGCGACGACGTCGGGATCGGCGGCCGCCTGCTTGACGAACTCGACCACCACCTCGAAGCTCTCATAGGGGTGGTGGACTACGATGTCCTTGCTCTGGATGGCCGCGAAGCAGTCGCCGCCATGCTCGCGGATGCGTTCGGGGAAGCGCGGCGCGAAGGGCGCGAACTTGAGGTCCGGCCGGTCCTCCTCGTAGAGCGCGTCGAGGTCGGCGATGCCGAGGAAGCCGGTCGATTCGGTGACGATCGCGTCCTCGGCGGCGACTCCCTCGCGGACGAGGGTGGTCAGGTCCGGCGGCATTCCCGCTTCGAGCTTCAGCCTCACCACCCGGCCGCGGCGGCGGCGCTTGATCGCGCTCCTGAAGTAGCGGACCAGATCCTCAGCCTCTTCCTCGATCTCGATGTCGCTGTCCCGGATGATCCGGAAGGCGCCGCCGCCGAGCAGGTCGTAGCCTGGGAACAGCTCGCCGATGTTGCGGCGGATGAGGGTCTCGACGGCGATGTAGCGCGCTTCCGGACCAGGCAACCTTATGAAGCGCGGAAGGGTCGCCGGAACCATCAGCAATTCGCGGATCGGCTCGCCGGTCGACTGCCGGCGCAGGTCGAAGATCAGCGAGAAGCCGCGGTTGGGGATGAAGGGGAACGGATGCGCCGGGTCGATCGCCTGCGGAGTCAGGACCGGGAAGATCTGCTCGCGGAAGTGGCGCTCGAGCCATTCGGCCGATTCGCGGTCCAGGGCGCCGCTGCCGATCACCGCCACCCCCGCCTCGGCCAGCGCCTTGCGAAGCTGCGACCAGACCCTCTGCTGGCTCTCCGTCAGCGCATCGGCCTCCTCGGTGATGGCGGCGAGCTGCTGGGCGGGGGTGAGTCCGTCGATCGACTTCTCCTCGACTCCGAGCAGTCGGTGCGCCTTGAGCCCGGCGACACGGACCATGAAGAATTCGTCGAGATTGTTGCCCGAGATCGAGAGGAAGCGAAGCCGCTCGAGGAGCGGATGGGCCGGGTTGGACGCCTCCTCCAGCACCCGGCGGTTGAACGCGAGCCAGCTCAGCTCGCGGTTGAAATAGCGCTCGCGCGGCGACCGGAGGGGCGCCTCGGACGGGCTCGAAGGGGCGGCCTTGGGATCCATCAGCTCTGGCTTCTCGCCCTCTTGATCATGCCGCTGTCGGCAAGCGCCCTTCGGGCCATGGCCACCGTCATCCGGCGATGGTGCGACAGCAGCGCCCGGTCGAGCGCGGCGACGGCCTGCTGAACGGCCAGATAGGAGCGTTCGATCCGCGGCACGACATAGGCCGGCACTTCGGGCGGGACGGCGACCCCGCGGTCGCCGAGCAGCTTGACGATCAGGTCTCCGATCAGCCGGTCGTCGGGGTCGCCCAGAGCGACGTGGGGCGTCGCCGCGAGGCGCGAGCGCAGGTCGGGAAGCGCGACCTGCCAGATCGGCGGCGGAGCGTCGGCGACGATCAGCAGCGGCCGGCGCGACGACTGGGCCTCGTTCCAGGCGTGGAAGATCGCCTCCTCGTCATGATCCTCGGCATTGTCGAACAGCCGGCCGCCGGTCTTGCGGACGAAGAGCCGGCCGAGCAGGCTCCGGCCCGACTTGCGCGGGCCCGTGACGAGGCTCGCCATCACCGGCCAGAGCGACCAGCGCTTGAGATGCTCGAAGGCGGCGCGGTTCGAATCGGAGATGAGGAAATCCTCATCGCGGTCGGCTACCGGCCAGTCGAGCGGCAGCGCGATCTGCGGCACGTCAGTCGCCGCCCCGCGAGAGGCGCAGGCTGTTGCCGGAGCCCGAGACCTGCCAGCCCTGCGCCTCGAGCGCGGCGGCGAGAGCGCCGGGCTCGCCCATGTAGCTGACCCGCATCGACGAGGTTCCGCCAATCTCCGGGTCGGTGGTGAAGGCGGAGGTGACGCCCGGGACCCGGCTCACCGCCAGCTCGGCCCGGCCGATCGCCGCCTGGTCGGGCGTGTCGACGGCGATCCGAAGCACGGTGACCGCGCCGACCGGCGAGGGCCCCGTCGGCAGCGGCGACGAGGTCTCGACCTCCTCGATCTCGACCTCCTCCTCGGGCTCCTCGACGATCGGCGGCTCGGGGACGATCAGCGAGGGGTCCGGGGTCAGCTGGCCGGCGGCGAGGGCGCGGCTGTAGATGAGGTCGAGCCCGCGAACCCCCTCGTCGAGCAGCCGCGGGATGGCGGCGCTGTTCTCGACCCGCAGGGTGAACTGGCCGAGGACGCGATTGTCCGGGCCGTGGCGGGCGGTGAAGGTCGCGACCGCCGGACCGCCCGGATAGTAGCGCTTCAGATGGACTTCCGGGACGATGACGTCGGCGGCGCCATATTGATCGAGGAGCATCCGCCACCAGCCCCGCCCGGGGCGCCGGCTCTGGGTGACGTTGAGGAGCAGCGGATCGATTCCCGACCCGGTCGGGCGGACATAGTCGACCGGGCTGTTGCCGGTGCGGAAGCGGGCCCAGGCCTGCTGCCAGAGGTTGCGCGATTCGAAACTCTGGAACGAGGAGCCGGTGAGCATCACCGGGATGACCAGCATCGGCGCCGACCGGCGGACCGAGCCGCTGACCCCGAGCAGCTGGCCGGTGCGCGCCCGGTCGAACAACACGCCCAGGGTGGCGATGTAGCGCTTCGGGCCGATCTGCTCCTGCTCGACGACGATTCCCGAGACCAGCCCGTTCAGGGCCGAATCGGTGAGGCCCGGCGCCTGCTCGGCGGGACGGCCGTTGGTCTTCGCCCACAGCGCCTTCCAACCCTTCTGCTGGGCCTGGCGCCAGCCCTCCTCGCGCGCCTTCTGGGCATTCTCGGCGGTGACGTCGACCTCGATCCCGCCGATCTCGAAGGTGCTTGCGCTGTCGATCGGCGGAACGCCGCGGTCGGCGCCCTCGAGCTGGGCCCACACCACCCCGGCAATCGCGAGGGAAGCAAGGGCGGCGAGGAGGATGGGAAGACGAAAGGGCAGCTTCACGCCCGCCTTTTGGCGACTCGGGCGTGGAAATCCAAGCGCGATGTGTCCTTCGATACGCCGCTTCGACTTCGCTCAGCGGCTACTCAGGATGAGCGGTTGTGCTTTTCCGCTCATCCTGAGTAGGGACTGAGCGACGGCGCAGGCCCGTATCGAAGGACCCTGAGTGGAAGACGAAGTTTCCTACACCTACGCCAAGGCGGGAGTCTCGATCGCCGCCGGCAACGCGCTCGTCCGGGCAATCGCGCCACTCGCCAAAGGGACCGCGCGGCCGGGCGCGGACGCCTCGCTGGGCGGCTTCGGGGGCTTCTTCGACCTCAAGGCCGCGGGCTATCGCGATCCCCTGCTGGTCGCGGCCAACGACGGAGTGGGCACCAAGCTCAAGCTCGCCATCGACTCCCGCCGGCACGACGGCGTCGGAATCGACCTCGTCGCGATGTGCGCCAACGACCTGATCGTCCAGGGCGCCGAGCCGCTCTTCTTCCTCGACTATTTCGCCACCGGCCGGCTCGACGCGGCCGTCGCCGAGACGGTGATCGCCTCGATCGCCGAGGGCTGCCGCCGGGCCGGCTGCGCCCTGATCGGCGGCGAGACGGCGGAGATGCCCGGCATGTACGCGGACGGCGATTACGATCTCGCCGGCTTCTGCGTCGGAGCGGTCGAGCGGGGCGAGGCGCTGACCGGCGGGAAAGTGGCGGCGGGCGACGTCATACTCGGCCTCGCTTCCTCGGGAGTCCATTCCAACGGCTATTCGCTGGTTCGAAGGCTCGCCGCGGACAAGGGGTGGCGGCTCGACCGGCCGGCCCTGTTCGATCCCGACCGGCTGCTGGTCGACGCCCTGCTCGAGCCGACCCGGATCTACGTCCGGGCGCTGCTGCCGACGGTGCGCTCCGGCAAGGTGAGGGCAATGGCCCACATCACCGGCGGCGGGCTGCTCGAGAACGTCCCCCGGGTGCTC
The DNA here is from genome assembly GCA_036386295.1 of Allosphingosinicella sp. GTDB lineage: Bacteria > Pseudomonadota > Alphaproteobacteria > Sphingomonadales > Sphingomonadaceae > Allosphingosinicella. The sequence continues at coordinate 18,127 of DASVVX010000056.1, read as the reverse complement.
CCCGACGGCCTCCACGCCCGGATCGACGCCGATTCCTGGCCGCAGCCGCGGCTGATGGCCTTCCTCCAGGCCCAGGGGAATATCGAGCCCGAGGAGATGGCGCGAACCTTCAACTGCGGCGCCGGAATGGCGGTGATCGCCGCTGAAGACGATGTGAAAGCCGTCACTCAAGCTCTTGAAGAGGCTGGAGAAACCGTCTTTCCTATCGGCCTGGTCGAGGCGGGGCGGCGAGGCTGCACGGTGCGCGGGTCCACCGGAACCTGGAGCGCCCGCGGCGAGTGGAGCGCGACCCACGATGGCTGAGAGGGTGCGCGTCGGAGTGCTCATCTCCGGGCGGGGCACCAACCTGGTCGCGCTCAGCGAATACAAGCGCCGCGAGGCGCGCTCCTACGATCTCGCCCTGGTCGCCTCCAACGTGCCCGAGGCGCGCGGGCTGGTCGCGGCGAAGAGGTTCGGAATCCCGACCTGGGCGCTCAGCCACAAGGGCCTGGACCGCGAGGAGTTCGACCACCGGCTCGACCTCGCGCTTCGCGAGCATGACGTCCAGCTCGTCGCGCTGGCCGGCTACATGCGGCTTCTGTCGGCCGGGTTCATCCGCAAGTGGGAGGGGCGGATCCTCAACATCCACCCGTCGCTGCTCCCCGCCTACAAAGGCCTCGACACGCACCGCCGTGCGGTGGAAGCGGGCGAGATCTGGGTGGGCTGCTCGGTCCACCTGGTAACGGATGAGCTCGACGGCGGACCGGTGCTCGCCCAGGCGAAGGTACGGGTACGCGAGCGGGAATCGGTGGAGCAGCTGGCCGAGCGGGTGCTGAAGGAGGAGCATCGCCTCTATCCGGAGACCCTGGATTCCTTCGCGGCCCGCTTGCTCCCGCGCCGCGAGATCGTGCAGGGAGGCGGCCAGCGATGAGCGAGCCCAGCCAGACCCCGGAGGAGCGCAAGGAAGCCGCGGCGATCCGTCGGCGCTGGATCACGCTCGGCGAGATCCTCGCGGTAATCGGGGTCCTGATCTCGGCCCTGGCGCTGTGGAACAGCTGGTCCGAGCGAAGCGCCGCCGAGGAGGAGCGCGCCGCGCAAAAGGCGAAGCAGGACAATGTCTCGCGGACCCTCCTGCTCAAGCCCACGGGCGGCGGCAAGCGGCTGGCTCTCGCCGCGCACGATCCGGACCAGGCGATCCAGAGCCAGACCCTGCTCTTCCCCTCCGCCTTCGGCCTCGGCGCCTTCGAGACGACCGAGCCGCGGATCGAGGCCGAATGGGTGAAGCGAGCCCTCAAGAAAGCGAAGGGCAAGGCCGACAAGGTCCGCGGCGACGCCCGGATGCCGGTCGCAATCACCACCCGCTTCGTCGCCGACGGGCGGGCCTTTACCGACTCCGCCCTCTACGACGTCGGCTACAAGTCGAGCGACGGCGGCCTGTTCGAAGGCACCGAGGTGGAGCTGAAGGGCCTGGCGCTGATCGACCGGACGAGCGCGGCGAAGGCGCAGGCGCGGCTCGACGCGCTGTGGGCTGGCAGGGCGCGGTAGCTACCCCAAATTCCTCCCCGCGATTGCGCGGGGAGGGGGACCGCGCGGAGCGCGGTGGAGGGGTTCTTCCAGAGTCGGAAAGAGCCCCTCCACCATGCTTCGCATGGTCCCCCTCCCCTGCAAATACAGGGGAGGATTTTGCTAGCCGACGATCTCTTCGGGCTTGAAGAAGAAGTCGATCTCGATCGCGGCGTTCTCGGCGCTGTCGGAGCCGTGGACGCTGTTCGCCTCGATCGATTCGGCGAAGAGCTTGCGGATCGTGCCCTCGTCGGCATTGGCGGGGTTGGTCGCGCCCATCACCTCGCGGTTGCGCGCGACGGCATTCTCGCCCTCGAGCACCTGGACGACGACCGGGCCCGACGTCATGAAGGCGACGAGGTCGTTGAAGAAGGGCCGCTCGCGATGGACTCCGTAGAAGCCCTCGGCCTGATCGCGGGTCATCCGGATTCGGCGCGAGGCGACGACCCTGAGGCCCGCCTCCTCGAGCTTGGCGGTGATCGCCCCGGTAAGGTTGCGCCGGGTGGCGTCGGGCTTGATGATCGAGAAGGTGCGTTCGGTCGCCATGGCCGGCTGATTGCTCCGTGATGTGAGGGTGATTTGGGCCGCTCTCTAGGCGGCGAAAGGCGAAAGTGCAATTGCCAGCCCCAGCCGTGATGCTGAACTTGTTTCAGCATCCAGCGACGAGCCGCCTCGCGGGTGGAGAAATGGACCCTGAAACAAGTTCAGGGTGACGGGAATCACGGCCCCTGGACCCACTTGCCGCGCTCGTCCTGCTTCCAGTAGCGGGCCTCGACCTCCGCTTTTCCCTTCAGCGCCCGCCAGGCGTCGCGGGCCGCTTCGCGGGCGGAATCGTCGAAGAAGTAGAAGGTCCGGGCGAAGCCGAGCGCCTCGTCGCGCCAGCGGCCGTCGGCCAAAGCGACGTGGGTCGCTCCGTTCGCCGCTTCCGGCTCGGCGGAGAGGAGGACGGGCTGCGTCTCGGCGCGGTCGCGGCCGTGCGGAAGGAAGCTGTCCTTCGCGTAGCTCCAGAGCAGTTCGTCGAGGCGGGCGAGCCGGTCGGGATCGGCGACCACCAGCAGCCGCTCGCCGCCCGCCAGCACCTTCTCGGCGATGCTGGGCAGCACCCGCTCGAGCGGCGAGGCGGTGAGGTGGTAGAAGTCGACGATCATCCCGGCGTCATCCCGGCCCTCTCTTCGTCATGCCGCCATTTCTTCGTCATCCCGGCGAAAGCCGGGACCTTGGGACGAGAAGGCGCGGCGGGTCTCCCCGAGGTCCCGGCTTTCGCCGGGATGACGGATCATGACTCGAAATTGGCCGCCACGAAGCGGTCGAGCAGGGCGACTCCGTAGCCGGTGGCGCCCTTGTCGTAGAGGTGGCTCGCCTTCTCGGCCCAGGCCATTCCGGCGATGTCGAGATGAGCCCATTTGACCCCCGCCTCGACGAAGCGCTGGAGAAAGACCGCGGCGGTGATCGAGCCGCCCTCGCGCGGGCCGACGTTCTTCATGTCGGCGATCGGCGATTCGATCAATTTGTCGTAGGGCTCGCCGAGCGGCATCCGCCACAATTTGTCGCCGCTCTCGTTGCCCGCCGCGATCAGCTGGGCGGCGAGGCCGTCGTCGTTCGAGAACAGGCCGGCATATTCGTGGCCGAGCGCGATGATCATCGCGCCGGTCAGGGTGGCGAGATCGACGATGACCTCCGGCTTGTACTGGCGCTGTGCCCAGGTGATCGCGTCGGAGAGGACGAGGCGCCCTTCGGCGTCGGTGTTGATCACCTCGATCGTCTGGCCGGACAGGCTGGTGACGACGTCGCCCGGGCGCTGGGCCTTGCCGTCGGGCATGTTCTCCGCGAGCGCGCAGACTCCCACGACATTGGCTCTCGCCTTGCGCCCGGCGATCGCGGCCATCGCTCCGGCGACCGCGCCGGCGCCGCCCATGTCCCACTTCATCGCCTCCATGCCGGCGGCCGGCTTGATCGAGATTCCGCCGGTGTCGAAGGTGATGCCCTTGCCGATGAGGACGACCGGGGTCGCGCCGGCCTTGCCGCCGTTCCAGCGCATGGCGAGGAGGCGCGAGGGCCTCTCCGAGCCCTGGCCGACGCCGAGCAGCGCGCCCATGCCGAGCTCGCCCATCTGCTTCTCGTCGAGCACCTCGAACTCGACGCCGAGCGGCTCGAGCCGCTCGCGGCAGCGCTCCACGAAGGTCTCGGGATAGATGATGTTGGCCGGCTCGGTGACGAGCTCCCGGGTCAGCGAGAGGCCGCCGAGCAGCGCCTCGCGGCGGCTCCAGGCCTCGCCGGAGCCGTCGCCGGCGCCGACGATCACGACTTCCTCGAGCGTCGGCTTCTGCTTCTTGGCCAGCTTGGTGCGATAGAGGTCGTAGCGCCAGCTGCGCGCCGCGGCGCCGAAGCCGATCCGGGCGGCGGCCTCGGAATCGAGGCCGAGGCCGCCGAGGTCGACGACCAGCCGGGTCTCGCCCGAGGTGAGCAGCTTGCCCGCCAATGCTCCGCCGACCTTCTCGTACAGGGCCTCGTCCTGGCGGCGGTCGCCGAGGCCGACGAGGATCAGCCGGCGGGCGCCCTCTCCCTCGGCAACGAACGTCTCGGCGAGCGAAGCGGCCTCGCGCTCGAAGCGCTGCGCCTCGGCAGCCCGGGCGGCGACCGCGCGGGCGCCGGGGTCGAGGCCGGCGAGACGGTCGGAGACCGTGGTCTCGCTCCATAGCGGCAAGGCGAGCGCATAGGCGCCGGCGGGACGTTCACTGGCGAAGCTGATCTTCATGGGGGGTTCGGACTCCTGATTTCGAATTCGCCTCTAGGCGCTCGCCCCGCCGCTTGCAAAGGGGCGGGTTGCGGCATTGCAGCGCCGCGCGTCCGGTGCGATAGGCCGGGGACGGTCGCGCGTGCTCCTGGCGGCGGGGAAAGTGAAGAAGCTCAATCTCATCTGCCTGACCGCGCTGCCGTTGCTGCTCGCCGCTCCCGGGGCCGCGGCGGCGCAGGAAGGCGCGCCGGTCGTCGACGAGGGCGAGGCCACCGCGGCCGCGGCCGACGGCCGCGACGTCGCCTTCAGCGCCGATGCGCTCTCCTACGACAGCGAGGCGGAGGTGGTGACGGCGAGCGGCGACGTGCGCATGACCAGCGAGGGCAACCGGCTCAGAGCCGAGCGGGTGACCTGGAACCGCTCGACCGACGAGGTCCGCGCCGAGGGCAATGTCCGCGTCGTCAATCCCGGCGGCGACGTCGCCTATGCCGACAGCGTCGTCCTCACCGACGCCCTTCGCGACGGGATCGTCCAGAACATGCTGCTGGTGCTCGCCGACGGCGGCCGGCTCGCCGCCGACAAGGCGGAGCGGAAGGGCGGCTACACCACCCTCTATCGCGCGGCCTATTCGCCCTGCGCGGTGCTCAGCAAGAAGGGCTGCCCGAAGAACCCGACCTGGCAGATCAACGCGGTCAAGGTGGTCCACGATCCGGTCAGGAACCGGATCCGCTACGAAGGGGCCTCGCTGAACCTGCTCGGGGCGCGGATCGTCGCCCTGCCCTTCCTGTCGCATCCCGACGGGACCGAGGGCGGGGGAAGCGGCCTGCTCGTGCCCGATTTCCGGGTGAGCTCGAGCAACGGCTTCGAGCTGTCGGCCCCTTACTACCTCAAGCTCGCCCCGAACCGCGACGCGACGATCACCCCGCACGTCTACAGCGAGGTCGCGCCGATGCTGGAAGGACGCTACCGCCAGCTGACCTCCCTCGGCGCCTTCCAGCTCGGCGCCTTCGTCACCTACGGTTCGCGCCTGCCGCTCGGCTCCACCGCGACCGCCGTCAAGGACGAGGGCATCCGCGCCTATCTCGAGGGCAACGGCCGCTTCCAGCTGAGCCCGGTATGGACCGTCACGGCGTCCGGACGCTACGTCACCGACCGCACCTTCATGCGCCGCTACGACATCTCCCGCGACAGCCGGCTGCGCTCGGTCGTCGAGGCCGAGCGGATCACCGCCGACAGCTACGTCTCGATCGCCGGCTGGGCCTTCCAGGGCCTCAGGTTCACCGACGCGGCCGGCCAGCAGCCGGTCGCCCTGCCCGCGATCGACGCGCGCTGGCGGCTGCCGGGCAAGGTCTGGGGCGGCAAGGTCGAGGTCCAGGCCAACAGCCTCGCGATCCTTCGGACCGACGGCCAGGACACCCAGCGCGCCTTCGCCGGAGCCCGCTGGGACCGGCGCAGCCTGACCCGCTGGGGCCAGGAGCTGATCCTCACCGCCTACGCCCGCGGCGACGCCTACCACAGCGGCGACAATCTGCTCACCGCCACCACCATCTACCGCGGCGAGCCGGGCTGGCAGGGACGGGCGATCGGAGCCCTCGCCGCCGAGCTGCGCTGGCCGCTGGTCGGTCCCCTGATGGGCGGCACCCAGCGGCTGACCCCGCGCCTCCAGCTCGTCGCTTCCGGCGCGACCGAGAATCTCGCCATCCCCAATGAGGACGCGCGCGCCGTCGACCTCGAGGATTCGAACCTGTTCGCGCTGAACCGCTTCCCCGGCTACGACCGCTGGGAGAACGGCCCGCGGGTGACCTACGGGCTCGACTGGGGGCTCGACCTGCCGGGGATCGCGGTCAGGACCACGATCGGCCAGAGCTACCGGCTCGACGACAAGCCCAGCCTCCTGCCCTCGGGCACCGGCCTTTCGGACCGCTTCTCCGATTATGTCGGCCGGACCAACGTCAAGATCGGGCGCAAGCTGAACCTCGTCCACCGCTTCCGGCTCGACAAGGACGATCTGGAGATCCGCCGCAACGAGGTCGACGCCGTCGTCGGCGGCCGCCAGACCTATGCCAGGATCGGCTATCTGCGCCTCAACCGGGACATCGACCCGACTCTGGAGGACCTCCGCGACCGCGAGGAGATCAGGCTCGGCGGACGGGTGCGCTTCGCCGGCTACTGGTCGGCGTTCGGATCGACCGTCATCGACCTCACCGACCGGCGCGAGGATCCGCTCTCGCTCGCCGACGGCTACGAGCCGATCCGCCACCGGATCGGAATCAGCTATGACGACGATTGCCTCGAGATCGGGGTCACCTGGCGGCGCGACTACGACACCGCCGGCGACTTCCGCCGCGGCAACACCTTCCAGTTCCGGGTGGCGCTCAAGAATCTCGGGCGCTAAAGGGAATTCGTCAGCCGGGGTTCAGCATTTTTCAGGCATCGCTACCGGCCTGCATTTATTGGAGGAACGATGAAGCTCGGCATCTATCACGGGGCGGCGCTGGCGCTGGCCGGCTCATTGGCGGCCGCGGCCGCTTTTGCGCAGACCGTCAGCGACCCCGCCGGGAGCGTTCCCGCGGCGAGCCTCAACCTCCCCGACAATCCCCAATTCCTCACCGAGGAAGATCCCAACCTCCGCAAGGCGACGGCGATCGTCAACGGAACCGTCATCACCCGCACCGAGGTCGATCATCGCCTCGCCATCATCAAGCTCGCGAGCGGCGGCGAGATCCCGGCCGAAGAACTTCCGCGACTGCGCCAGCAGGTGCTTCGCAACCTGGTCGACGAGGTCCTCCAGATCCAGGCCGCCGAGCAGGCCGACATCAAGGTAACCCAGCGCGAGGTCGACCAGTATTTCGAGCGCTACGCCCAGTCGCAGTTCAAGCAGACGCCCCAGCAATTCTCGGCCTTCCTGCGCTCGCAGGGCTCCTCGCCCGAGACCCTCAAGCGCCAGATCCACGGCGAGATGGCCTGGGCGCGACTGCAGCGCAACAAGATCGAGCCGTTCGTCAACGTCAGCGAGGACGAGGTCCAGGCGGTGATCGAGCGGCTCAACGCGGCCAAGGGCACCCAGGAGTTCAAGGTCTCCGAAATCTTCCTCTCGGCGACCCCCGAGACGGCGTCGGAAGTGCGCGCCAACGCCGCCCGGATCGTCCAGCAGCTGCGCGCCGGAGCCTCCTTCCTCGCCTACGCCCGCCAGTTCTCGGAAGCCTCGACGGCGGCGCTCGGCGGCGATCTCGGCTGGGTCCGGGCGGCGCAATTGCCCGACGCGCTCGGCGCCGCCGTCCAGGCGATGCCGGTCGGGACGGTCAGCGATCCGATCGCCATCCCGGGCGGCTTCTCGATCGTCGCCGTCACCGACACCCGCCAGGTGCTCACCGCCGATCCGCGCGACGCGGTCCTCAGCCTCAAGCAGATCTCGATCCCGCTGCCGCCGGGGAGCACCCGCGCCCAGCTCGAGGAGAAGGCTCAGACGCTGGTGCGCACCGCCCAGACGATGGGCGGCTGCGGCGGCGCCGAGGCGGCGGCCGGGCCGATCGGGGCCGAGGTCATCACCAACGACCAGGTCCGGGTCCGCGACCTTCCCGCCCCGCTCCAGCCGACCCTGCTCGCCCTCGGCATCGGCCAGGCGACCTCGCCGTTCGGCTCCTCCAGCGACCGCGTCAGCGTCCTCGTCCTGTGCGGCCGCGACGATCCCGATCCGGCCACCAACCTCAGCTTCGACCAGGTCTACAACCAGCTGGCCGAGAACCGGGTCAACCTGCGCGCGCGCCGCTTCCTGCGCGATCTCAGGCGCGACGCGGTGGTCGACTATCGCTAGCCGCCGGCCGTGACCGGACTCCTGGCCGTCGCGCTCGGCGACCCCGCTGGGATCGGCCCCGAGATCACGGCCAAGGCCTGGGAGAGGCGCGACTCCGAGAACATTCCGCCCTTCTTCGCCGTGGGCTCGCCCGAAGCGCTTCGGGCGGTCTGGGACGGCCCCCTGCAAGTCGTCTCCGGCCCGGACGAGGCGGCGCATTGCTTCGCCGGCCGGCTGCCCGTCATCCGGATCGACGCGGCCGGGGAGACGGTTCCCGGCCAGCCGACCCTCGAAGGCGCCCGTAACTCGCTCGACGCCCTGGAGCTGGCGGTCGGGCTGGCCCGGTCCGGCGCGAGTTCCGGCCTGGTCACCGGCCCTGTCTCCAAGGCGCAGCTCTACGCGATCGGATTCACCCACCCCGGCCAGACCGAGTTCGTCGCGGAGCGCTGCGGAATCGCCGCCGAGATGGTGGCGATGATGCTCGCCGGCCCGACCCTGCGGACCGTCCCGGCCACCACCCATGTCGCCTTGCGCGACGTCCCGGACATGCTCACCGTCGAGCTCATCGTGACCCGCGGCCGGACGACGATCCGGGCCCTGAAGCGGCTGTTCGGGATCGCCCGGCCGCGGCTCGCGGTGGCAGGGCTCAACCCGCACGCCGGCGAGCGCGGAGCGCTCGGCCGCGAGGAGATCGACGTGGTCGTCCCGGCGATCGAGCGGCTTCGCGAGGAGGAGGCGGACGTGACCGGCCCGCACGCCGCCGACACCATGTTCCACCCGCGGATGCGCTCGACCTACGACGCCGCGCTCTGCCTCTATCACGATCAGGCGCTGGTGCCCCTCAAGACCCTCCATTTCGACGAGGGCGTCAACATCACCCTCGGGCTGCCGATCGTCCGCACCTCGCCGGACCACGGCACCGCCTTCGACCTCGCCGGCCAGGACCGGGCTCTGCCGACGGCGATGATCGCGGCTCTGAAGATGGCCGCCGGCTGCGCCCGGCGGGTCGCGGCGGCGGCGTGAGGCCCCTCCCCCCGCTGCGCGAGGTGATCGCGCGGCACGGGCTGCGCGCGGCCAGGGCGCTCGGCCAGAATTTCCTGCTCGACGAGCAGTTGCTCGACCGGATCGCGAAGGTGCCCGGCGATCTGGAGGGACGGCGGGTCTACGAGGTCGGCCCAGGCCCGGGCGGCCTCACCCGGGCGCTGCTCCGCTCCGGCGCCGAGGTGGTGGCGGTCGAGCGCGACCGGCGCTGCCTCCCGGCCTTGGCGGAGGTCGCCGAGGCCTGCGACGGCCGGCTTCGGGTGATCGAGGGCGACGCGCTGGCCATCGACGAGTCGGGGGAGGTTGGCCGGGGCGCGCATGTCGCCGCCAATTTACCCTACAATGTCGGCACGGCCCTGCTCGTGCGCTGGCTCGGCGGCGAGGCCTGGCCGCCCTGGTGGGAATCGCTGACCCTGATGTTCCAGCTCGAGGTGGCCGAGCGGATCGTCGCCCGCCCCGGCACCGGCGCCTACGGCCGGCTGGCGGTCCTCGCCCAGTGGCGAAGCGAGCCACGAATCGCGATGAAGGTCCACCGCTCCGCCTTCGTCCCGCCACCCAAGGTGATGTCGGCGGTGGTCCACATCGTTCCGAAGGCGACGCCGCAGGGCGTGCGCGCGGCGACTCTGGAACGCCTCACCGGCGCGGCCTTCGGGCAGAGGCGCAAGATGCTGAGGCAGAGCCTGAAGGGGCTGCCGGGGGCGCTCGAGGCGCTGGCGGGGCTCGGAATCGACCCGGAACGCCGGGCGGAGACGCTTACGGTGGAGGAGTTCGTCGCGGTTGCGAAGGCAATGGACTCCACCCCTCTCCCTCCAGGGGAGAGGGACAGGTTCGCGCCAGCGAACCAGGGTGAGGGGCTGTAGCTCGTAACTCCGGTACGCCCTCACCTCCCACCGCTTCGCGGCGGGCCCTCCCTCTCCCCTGCAGGGAGAGGGTTTCAGTTCCTCGGAGCCCCTACCTCGGGCCGCTGGGCGGTCAGGACCTCCGGTGGCGGGCCCTTGGCGATGACGGCGGCGAGCTGGGTCGCCTGCGGGCAGGGCGTGGTGCACAAGGTCTTGATCCGCTCGAGATTCTGCTTCGCGCGCTCTACCGCGCCGCGCTGGACCAGCGCCTCGCCCTGGCCGGCGAGCGCCGCGACGTCGTTGGGCTCGAGCTTCAGAGCCTCGAAATAGAATTTGATCGCCTTGCCCGGAAGCTTGAGCCCCTGCGCCGCCTTGGCGAGCCCGATATAGGCCTGGCGGTTGCGCGGATCGACGGCGAGCGCCGTCTCGTAGAGGTCGGTCGCCTCCTGATAGCTCCCCTTCGACGCCAGAGCCTGGGCTTCGCCGGCGAGGGCGACCGAGCGGGCGTCGATCTGGTCGTCGGGCTTCTGGCCCTGTCCGGCGCTCGCCATGGTCGCGAAAGCGACGGCGGCGGCGAGGGCGATCGGGGTGAGGCGCATCAGTAACTCCATGATCAGCGTCGCCCGGCGGTCTAGCATGGCGCCCGCCACCGCGCGACGAAAAAGCCGTCCGTGCCGTCCTGCGCCGGGCTGAGGATCCGCCCGGCGCCGGCGGCCCGTCCGACCCTGATGGGGAGGTCTTCCGGAACCATGGCTGAACGGCCTTCGAAGGCGGCGGCCTGGCCCCGCCCCTCCTCCGCCAGGAGCGAGCAGACGGCGTAGACGATACGCCCGCCGGGCCGGACGAGTTCCGCCGCCAGGTCAAGCAGATAGGCCTGCAGCTTCAGATAAGCGGCGAGGCGTTGCGCCGTCAGGCGCCAGCGCAGCTCGGGGTTTCGCCGCCAGGTGCCGGTGCCCGAGCAGGGCGCGTCGACCAGGACCAGATCGGGCGCGTCGACGAGGTCGGCGAGAGCCTCGCGCTCGCGGCCCGGATTCAGCAATCGCGGTTCGACGATCGTCACTCCGGCGCGGCGCAGCCTCGGGTCCATTCGCGACAGGCGGCCCCGGTCGGTGTCGGAGGCGACCAGGCGGCCGGAATTGCCCATTTCGGCGGCGAGGGCGAGGGTCTTGCCGCCGGCCCCGGCGCAAAGGTCGAGCACGGTCTCCCCGGCGGCCGCCGAGCAGGCGAGAGCGAGGAGCTGGCTGCCTTCGTCCTGGACCTCCACGAGGCCGGAACGCCAGGCTTCGGTCTCCTCGACGGCGATCGCCTCGCCGAGCCTCAGCCCGACCGGCGACAGCGGCGTCGGGACGGCGCGCGGGAAGACCGCGAGCAGCGAGTCGCGCTCGGCGCGGAGGCGGTTGACGCGCAGGTCGAGCGGCGCCCGGTCGAGCAGCGAGCGCAGGTCGGCCGGGGTCACTTCCGGGTCGAAGCGGCGCAAGAGCCATTTCGGAACCGGCGCCGACGGCGGCCTCAGGCCCTTCTCTTCCGGCAGGGCCGGGGCCGGCGCGTGCGGCGAGCCGTCGAACGATTCGAGCAGCGCCGGCTCCCCGGCGTCGAGGCCCAGCATCGCGGCCCGGCCCGAGGAAGGCGGTTCCGGCCAGGCTCGGATCGCCCGGTAGACGAGCTCGCGCACCGCCCGCCGGTCCTTGGAGCCGGCGTAGCGCCGCGCCTTGAAATAGCGCGCGATCAGGGTATCGGCCGCCGCGCCTCCGCCCCTCGCCGCCGCCGCGATCTCGTCGAGAAGCTCGATCGCCGCCTGGACTCTCGCGGCGGGGGTCACCGCTCAGCCCGAGGTCGGATAATTGGGCGCCTCGCGGGTGATGGCGACGTCGTGGACGTGGCTCTCGCGAAGCCCGGCGTTGGTGATCCGGACGAACTTCGCCCTGGCGCGAAGCTCCTCGAGGGTCGCGGCGCCGGTATAGCCCATCGCCGCCTTGATGCCTCCGACCAGCTGGTGGATGACGTCCTTCGCCTGGCCCTTGTAGGGGACCTGGCCCTCGATCCCCTCGGGCACGAGCTTGAGCTGGTCCTTGATGTCGTGCTGGAAGTAGCGGTCGGCCGAGCCTCGCGCCATCGCCCCCACCGAGCCCATGCCCCGGTAGGATTTGTAGGAGCGGCCCTGGTAGAGGAAGGTCTCGCCCGGCGCCTCCTCGGTGCCGGCGAGGAGCGAGCCGACCATCACCGTCGAGGCTCCCGCGGCGAGCGCCTTGGCGAGGTCGCCGCTGGTCCTGAGCCCGCCGTCGGCGATGACCGGGGTGCCCGAGGCGGAGGCGGCCTCGGCGGCGTCCATGATCGCGGTGAGCTGCGGAACGCCCACGCCCGCGACGACCCGGGTGGTGCAGATCGAGCCCGGGCCGATGCCGACCTTGACCGCGTCGGCGCCGGCCCCGATCAGCGCCCGGGTCGCCTCGGCGGTGGCGACGTTGCCGGCGACGATCTGGACCGAGTTGGAGAGCCTCTTCAGCCGCTCGACCGCGGCGGCGACCTCCTTGTTGTGGCCGTGGGCGGTGTCGATGACGATGAGGTCGCACTCGGCGTCGATCAGCGCCTCGGACCGCTCGAAGCCCTTGTCGCCGACCGTGGTCGCCGCCGCGACCCGGAGGCGGCCGGCCGAATCCTTGGTGGCTCCGGGATATTTGCCGGTATTCTCGATGTCCTTGACGGTGAACAGCCCGGTGCAGCGGCCGGCGTCGTCGACGACGATCAATTTCTCGATCCGGCGCTGGTGAAGCAGGCGCTTGGCCTCCTCCGGGCTGACCCCGGGGCCGACGGTGGCGAGATTGTCGCGGGTCATCAGCTCGGCGACGGGCTGGCGCGGATTTTCGGCGAATCGGACGTCGCGGTTGGTGAGGATCCCGACCAGGCGCCCGTCCTTCTCGGTGACGGGAATGCCGGAGATCTTGTGCCGCTGCATCAGCTCGAGCGCGTCGGCCAGAGTCTGGTCCGGCGTCATCGTGATCGGATCGGCGACCATCCCGCTCTCGAAGCGCTTGACCGCCCGAACCGCGGCCGCCTGCTCCTCGACGTTGAGGTTGCGGTGGAGCACCCCCATCCCGCCCAGCTGCGCCATGACGATCGCCATGTCGGCCTCGGTCACCGTGTCCATCGCCGACGAGAGGATCGGGATGTTGAGCCGGATCTCCCGGGTGACCTGGGTGCTGGTGTCGGCCTGGCTCGGAAGCACCGACGATTCGCCGGGCTGAAGCAGCACGTCGTCGAAGGTGAGGCCGAGGCGGATGTCCATGTATGTCCTCGCGGGGATTCGGTGGGGTTCTATAGGGGGGGCCGCAGGGAGGCGCCAGAGCGGTGGCGGGCGGGCGACTTCCCGAGTGCCCCGGCGTGCGTCTCCCCTCAGGGGCGTGGCCGGGAGAAGGGAATCGGCGGGGGTCCCCAGATCGGCCTGGTCAGCCGAAAATCTATATTGTCACGGCCGCCCCTCGGGGTTTTCCATCGATCGCGCCAGCCGCACCAAGGCCGGATAGAGTTCCGACGCCGGCTTCGAGACGATCTCCGCAGCCAGGCACGTCGGAGTCACCGCGCCCTGAGGGGTCCGGACGAGCGCCAGGAGGCGCACTTCCTCCGGCTTCGAGTAGAACCAGCGGATCATCCCGTCCACTCGCCTTATCCCGTTCGTCCTGAAGGGTTCCAAACGCACGATCGAAGCTTCGCCCTTGAGGGCAGCGAAGATCTCCACTTCCTGCTGTTGGACTGCCGGCGCCCCGGGCAGCTGGCGAACGAAGCCGAAGCCGAGGAGGTCGCTCGAGTCCCAGATCGCCCGAGCGGTCTCGTCGACCGATCGGGCCTCGATCATCGTCGAGTCGCACGAGGTGGCCATTGCAGGACCGCCCTGCGCCCCTGCAAGCAGGCTCAACGCCACCCCGAACGCCGCTCTGGGCAGGAAAGTCATCCGAGCCATATATTCTCCTGCGGGGCATCGAGCGGAAGGGGAAGGGACAGTCACTGTGACTGTCCCCGTATTCCGAGAGTTTCATTGATCGAGCCGGCGGCACCAAAGCCGGGTATAGCTCCGACGCCGGCTTCGAGACAATCTCCGCCGCCAGGCACGTCGGAGTCACCGCTCCCCGAGGGGTCCGGACGAGCGCCGGGAGACGGACTTCCTCCGGCTTCGAGTAGAACCAGCGGATCATCCCGTCCTCTCACCTTACCCCGTTCGTCCGGAAGGGTTCCAAACGCACGATCGGAGCTTCGCCCTTGAGGGCTGCGAAGATATCCACTTCCTGCTGCCTCGGCGATGGATCCCCCACGCCTCTCCCCTCAAGGGGAGGGGGGGTGTCATTCTTCGGGAAAAGAGCGAAAAGCCGTTACCATGACGACGAGACGACCCTTCTACCGAAGCCTCTATTTCCAGGTGCTCCTCGCCATCGCGCTCGGGGTCCTGGTCGGCTGGCTCTACCCCGCCTTCGGAGCCTCGCTCAAGCCGCTCGGGGACGCGTTCATCAAGCTGGTCAAGATGATCATCACTCCGGTCATCTTCCTCACCGTGACGACCGGCATAGCGGGGATGTCGGACTTGAAGGCGTTCGGGCGGGTCGGGGCGAAGGCGATGGCCTATTTCCTCACCTTCTCGACCCTGGCGCTGGCGGTCGGGCTCGCCGTCGCCAACCTCGTCAGGCCGGGGGCGGGCCTGAACGTCGATCCCGCCGCGCTCGATCAGGGGGCGGTCTCCGGCTACGTCAGCCAGGCGCACGAGCAGTCGATCACCGGCTTCCTGCTCCACATCATCCCCGACACCTTCTTCAGCGCCTTCACCTCCGGGCAGATATTGCAGGTGCTGTTCGTGTCGATCCTGTTCGCGATCGCGCTCGCCCTGGTCGGCGAGCGCGGCGAGCGGGTGCTTGGGGCGATGCGGGTGCTGACCGCGATCATGTTCCGGGTCGTCCACATTTTGATGTACGCGGCGCCGGTCGGAGCGTTCGGAGCCATGGCCTATACGATCGGGGCGCACGGCATCGGCACGCTGGCCAACCTGGCGGCGCTGATCGCCACCTTCTACGCGACCTCGCTGATCTTCGTCCTGGTCGTGCTCGGGCTGATGGCGTGGGCGGCGGGCTTCTCCATCCTCGGGCTGATCCGCTACCTCAAGGACGAATTGCTGCTCGTCCTCGGCACCTCCAGCTCGGAAAGCGCGATGCCGCTGCTGATGGAGAAGCTGGAACGCGCCGGCTGCCCCAAGCCGATCGTCGGCCTCGTCGTCCCGACCGGCTACAGCTTCAACCTCGACGGCACCAACATCTACATGTCGCTCGCCGCCTTGTTCATCGCCCAGGCGACCAACACGCCGCTGTCCTTAAGCGACCAGATGCTGCTGATGGCGGTGGCGATATTGAGCTCGAAGGGCGCCGCGGGGGTGACCGGCTCGGGCTTCATCGTCCTCGCCGCGACCCTGTCGGTGCTTCCGACCGTGCCGGTGGCGGGCATGGCCCTGATCCTCGGGGTCGACCGCTTCATGAGCGAATGCCGCTCGCTGACCAATTTCATCGGCAATGCGGTCGCTACCATCGTCGTCGCGCGGTGGGAGGGCGCGGTCGATCCCGGCCGGCTGAGGGCGGCCTTCGCCGGGCGCGGCGGCGATCTCGAGGAGGAGGAGAGCGACGCGCTGCAGATCGAGGGTCGAAGCGACGTCGTCTAGCCACCGCGGTCCGTCATTGCGAGGAGCGAAGCGACGCGGCAATCCAGAGCGGCTTCGAAGTCGGCACTGGATTGCTTCGCTGCGCTCGCAATGACGAAAGCGAAGGCATGGCATCGACCGCTCGAATGAGGCAGTGAAGGCGGGTGGCCGAGCCAGGAGACGATCCCGACACCGCGCTGGTCTCGGCCGCCGTGGCCGGGGACCGGGCCGCGTTCGCCGAGCTGCTTGAGCGCCATTACGACCGGATCCACGGGCTCGCCTGGCAGCTGACCGGCGCCCGCGCCGACGCCGACGACGTCGCCCAGGACGTCTGCTGCGCGCTGGTCGAGAAGATCGCGGGCTTCCGGGGCGAGGCGAAGTTCGGCACCTGGCTGATCGGAATCACCTACAACGCCTGCCGCGATTTCCGGCGGCGGCGGCGCTCGTTCACGGGGCTTGCCGAGCGCCTGACGGTGCTCGCCGGGCTCGCTCGGCCGCCGGACGGGCGGGACGCCTATGACGCGATCTGGCTGAGCAGCGCGATCGCCCGCCTGAAGCCCGCCTATCGCGACGCGGCCGTCCTGGTCGCCGGCCAGCAGCTCAGCCATGCCGAGGCGGCGGAGATATTGGGCGTGGCGGAATCGACCGTGTCCTGGCGGATGCACGAGGTCAGGCGGATGCTCGGCGGGGCCCCGACGGGCGGCTGAGCCCGGGGCTGCGAAAATAAATTCCAAGGATTTCCCGGGCCGGCGCGTCCCAGTGACATGCGGACAGACATCCGAGCCGCAGCCACAGGGAGAAAAATCATGACCCGTCTCAATCCCGCCCTCGGCGTCGGCCTCGCCGCCCTCGCCCTCGCCTCCTGCTCCAGGTCCCGGATCGAGCCGGTTCCGGCGGCCGAATCCGGCCCGCTGGCGGAAACGGCGTCGCCGCCCGAGCCGGCACCGGTCGAACCGGTCGCGGCGGCCGAGGCTGAGGACGGCAGCATCCTCATCACCGGCACCCGGATCCCACGCCCCAATCTCGAATCCGCCGTGCCCATTACCGTGGTCGGCGATTCGGCCGCCGCGCGCCGAGCCGCGAAATCGGCGGCGGGCCAGGCCCCCGCCCCAGCCCCGCCGCCGGTCGCCGTCATGAGCCAGCGGATCGCCAGCCCGAACGTCCAGGCCTGGCAGCCGCCGTTCAACCCGCCCGACGTCGGCCGGGACCGCTTCACCAGCGTCTCCGAGAACCCGTTCAGGGTCGCCGCGGAGGAGCCGGTCTCGACCTTCTCGATCGACGTCGACTCCGCCTCCTATTCCTGGGTCCGCGCCTCGCTCAGCCAGAACGTCCTGCCGCAGCCGGCGGCGGTTCGGACCGAGGAGATGATCAATTATTTCCCCTACGATTACGCCGCTCCGAAAAGCGCCGCCCAGCCGTTCAGCAACCATATCTCGGTCTTCCCGAGCCCGTGGGCGCCGGGACGCAAGCTGGTCCGGATCGGGATCAAGGGGTTCGACGTCCGGCGGGCGGTTCGTCCGCGCGCCAACCTCGTCTTCCTGGTCGACACGTCGGGCTCGATGAACGAGGCGAACAAGCTGCCGCTGGTCAAGCAGTCGCTCGCCATGCTCCTCGACCAGCTCGGCGAGAACGACCGGGTCGCGATCGTCACCTATGCCGGAAGCGCCGGGACCGCCCTCGAGCCGACCCCGGCGAGCGACAAGGCGAGGATCCTCTCGGTCATCGACCGGCTCGGCGCCGGCGGAAGCACGGCGGGCGCCGAGGGCATCCGCCAAGCCTATGCGCTGGCCGAGCGCAACCTCGATCCCAAGGGCGTCAACCGGGTGATCCTCGCGACCGACGGCGATTTCAACGTCGGAATCACCGATCCCAATGAGCTCAAGGGCTTCGTCGAGCGCGAGCGCGGCAAGGGCGTGTTCCTCTCCGTGCTCGGCTTCGGAATGGGCAATTACAACGACGCCCTGATGCAGACCCTGGCCCAGAACGGCAACGGCGCCGCCGCCTATATCGACACCGTCGCCGAGGCCAGGAAGACGCTGGTCGACGAAGCGACCTCGACCCTCTTCCCGATCGCCAAGGACGTGAAGATCCAGGTCGAGTTCAACCCGGCCACGGTCGCCGAATATCGGCTGGTCGGCTACGAGACCCGGATGCTCGCCCGCGAGGATTTCGACAACGACAAGGTCGACGCGGGCGAGATCGGCTCGGGCCAGAGCGTCACCGCGCTCTACGAGATCGTCCCGGTCGGCGGGCCGCGGGTGATCGGGGACCTGCGCTACTCGACCCCGGTCGGGCGCCCGGCGGGGACGGGCGGCGAGTACGGCTTCGTCAAGATCCGCTACAAGCTGCCCAAGTCGGACGTCAGCCGGCTGATCTCCGCGCCGATCGACCGCTCCTCGGAGGCGGTGCGCTTCGCCGACGCGCCGCGCGACGCGCGCTTCGCGGCCGGAGTCGCGGCTTTCGCCGAGCTGCTTCGCGGCGGCAAGTACAGCGGCTCGATGAGCTATGAC
>DASVVX010000055.1:0-29774 GCA_036386295.1 Allosphingosinicella sp. | reverse complement strand
CGTGCAGGGAGGGGGGTTTGCACCCGGCGCTGCCCCGCATATGGGCAAAGCCGCCCCTCTGTGAACGGACAACGGACCCATGCCCAAGAGCTTCGACTACGATCTGTTCGTCATCGGCGCCGGATCGGGCGGGGTTCGGGCCGCCCGGGTCTCGTCCGCCCACGGCGCCAGGGTGGCGATCGCCGAGGAGCACAAGGTCGGCGGGACCTGCGTCATCCGCGGCTGCGTGCCCAAGAAATTGCTCGTCTACGGCGCCCATTTCGCCGAGGATCTGCAGGACGCGCGCCGCTTCGGATGGGACGTTCCGGCCTGCGCCTTCCACTGGCCGACGCTTCGCGACAACGTCCTCGCCGAGGTCGGAAGGCTCGAGGAGGCCTATACCGAGACCCTGACCAACCATAAGGTCGACATCGTCAAGGAGCGGGCGATCGTCGCCGGGCCGAACCAGGTCCGGCTCGCCGGCGGGCGGACCGTCACCGCCCGGGTGATCCTGATCGCCACCGGGGCCCGGCCGGTCGTTCCCGACTTCCCGGGAAGCGAGCTCGGGATCACCTCGAACGAGGCCTTCCATCTGCCCGAGCTTCCAAGGCGGGTGGTGATCGCCGGCGCCGGCTACATCGCCAACGAGTTCGCCGGGATCTTCCACAATCTCGGAAGCCACGTCACGCTGGTCAACCGAAGCGACGTCATCCTTCGCGGCTATGACGAGACGATCCGCGACCGGCTACTCACCATCTCGATGATGAAGGGGATCGACTTCAAGTTCCACGTCGCCTTCGAGAGCCTGGAGAAGAAGAACGGGGCGCTCGCGGTCAACATGTCGGGCTGCGAGCCGATCGAGGCCGACGCGGTGATGTACGCGATCGGGCGGCAGCCCAATACCGAGGGGCTCGGCCTTGAAGAGGCGGGCGTGGAGATCGACGACAAGGGTGCGGTCGTGGTCGACGCCGACAACAGGTCGAGCTGCGATTCCATCTACGCGGTCGGCGACGTCACCAACCGGGTCCAGCTCACCCCGGTGGCGATCCGCGAAGGCCAGGCCTTCGCCGACACCATCTTCGGCAACAAGCCGACCCGGGTGGATTACGAGAACATCCCCTCGGCGGTGTTCAGCCACCCGCCGCTCGCCGGAGTGGGGATGACCGAGGGCCAGGCGCGCAACAAGCTCGGCTCGGTCAAGACCTACACGTCGGACTTCCGGGCGATGAAGAACGTGCTCGCCGGCCGCAACGAGCGCGCGCTCTACAAGCTGGTCGTCAACAGCGAGACGGACGAGGTCGTCGGGCTTCACATGATCGGGCCCGACGCCCCCGAGATCCTCCAGGCGGCGGCCATCGCGGTCAAGGCGAAGCTGAAGAAGCAGGATTTCGACGCGGTCGTCGCGCTTCATCCCACGATGGCCGAAGAGCTCGTGCTGATGCGCTGAGGGGCGCCTCCCCGCCTCCTGTCTCAGGATGGCACCGGTACGGCGATTAACGATGATTAGCTAAGTCTAAGAAATCATTTACTCTATTGACTCCTTGCTGAATCAGAGGCGTTATGCCGGCCGCATCCGTGGGGGGGATGACCAACCCTCGATGCTTCTTGCGATCCGATCGCGAATTCAGCTCGAATCTTCGAGGGGAGAGACTTAATGCCTAAAACGCAAACCAGCGGCACCGTGGCCGCCACTGAGGTCGATTTTAGCGACATCCGGCTCAACGGCCCGATCCTGAAGGCCGCCACCTTCAACGGCACTTTCGCCGATCCCGGCGACGGCTCCGGCCTTCCCGACCTCGCCGATCCCGGCGAGACGATCCGCGGCAAGCCGGTTCTTGAGGTCGGCACCTCCAACACGCCCGGCAACGTCCGCTGGCAGCTCGACGCCGGCGTCGAGATCGCTCCCACCAAGGGCGTGATCACCTATTCCTTCCTCGATTCGGCGCACGCCACGGGGATCTACAACAACCCGAACCAGGGCTTCACCGAGCAGTTCGGCTATTCGCCGTTCAGCGCGGCCCAGCGCGTCGCCGGCCGTATCGCGATCAACAACTGGGACGAGCTCATCGCCCCCAGCTTCAAGGAAGTGAACGGCTCCGGCGGCGCCGACATCGTGATGGCGAACACCACCACGGGTCCCGCCCAGGCCTGGGCCTATTATCCCTACAATTACGGCGAGCCGCAGTATAACCACCTGATGAGCGACGCCTGGATCGCCACTCCGAGCGTCAACGGCAGCAATGCCCAGCTCGACCCGGGCTTCTACGGCCTGCAGACGCTGAACCACGAGCTCGGCCACACGCTCGGCCTCAGCCATCCGGGCAACTACAATTTCGGCGACGACACCGACGGCGACGGCGTTGCCGATCCGATCACGTTCGAGGGCGACGCCTTCTACTTCCAGGACAATCACCAATACACGATCATGTCCTACTTCGACTCGTTCGAAGCGGGCAACAACCAAGTCGACTGGAACCTGATGCGCTTCGTCTATCCGTCGACCCCGATGGTCCACGACGTCGCCATCATCCAGCAGAAGTACGGCGCCGACATGACGACCCGTACCGGCGACACGGTCTACGGCTTCAACTCCACCGCCGACGTCACCAACGCGGCGATGAAGTTCAACCCCGGCGATATGCTGACCATGTTCACCATCTGGGATGCCGGCGGCAACGACACGCTGGACCTGTCGGGCTATTATACCGACTCGGTCATCGACCTTCGTCCCGGCGCCTACAGCAGCGCCGGCGGCATGGGCGCGTACAGCCCGACCCTCGCCGACACCGATCCTTCGGCCATGGGCAAGACGGCCTATCTCAACTTCGTCAACGGCAACAACGCCGCGCTCGGCTACGGTGCCCGTACGGCCGCCTACGACCTCTATTTCGGCGGCCGCGCGGGCGCCAACGAGGGCGTGCCGTGGTTCGACATCATGGGCCACGACACGCTGATGGAGAACAATATCGGCATCGCCTACGGCGCGACGATCGAGAATGCCATCGGCGGCCACGGCGACGACCGGATCAACGGCAACTCGGCGGCCAACAAGCTGACCGGCGGTGCCGGAGCGGACACGTTCATCTTCGTCAAAGACGGCTCGATCGACACGATCACGGACTTCAAGTCCGGGCTCGACAAGATCGACCTCAGCGAAGTGCCGGGCCTCAACGCCTCGAAGGTGTTCTTCGACGCGGCCAACGACACGCTGAAGATCGATACCGACGGCATCAACGGTTACGACATGTTCGTCATCGTGAAGGGCGACGACGTCGTCATCAGCGACATCTTCTTCGGCTGATCGGCCGCAAGGAAAGGAAGGGCGCTGCGGGAGACCGCGGCGCCCTTCTCTTTTGCCCAGCGAGCGCGAACGGGCTGGACAGGGTCGGTCATGCCAGCGAAGGCTGGCATCCATTCTGACTCAGCATGGTCCCCGGCCTTCGCCGGGGTGACGGAAGAGACATGACCGACCCCGCCTACATGCCCGGCTTCGGCAATCATTTCGCGACCGAGGCCGTCCCCGGCGCCCTTCCCGAGGGCCGCAACTCGCCTCAGAAGCCCGCCTTCGGCCTCTATGCCGAGCAGCTCTCGGGCACCGCATTCACCGCGCCTCGTCACGAGAACCGGCGCTCCTGGCTGTACCGGATGCGGCCGAGCGCGGAGCATCCGCCCTACCGGCCCTATGACGGAGCGCCCCTTTTCACGGCGGCGGCGCTGCACGATCCGCTGCCGCCCGACCGCCTGCGCTGGGACCCGCTCCCGCTCGGCGATGCTCCCGCTGACCTGATCGACGGCTGGGCGACGATGATGGCGAACGGCGGGCCGGAGGCGCTGTCGGGCTGCGCGGTCCACGTCTACCGCGCCAACCGCGACATGGAGCGGTTCTTCTTCGATTCCGACGGCGAGCTGCTCTTCATTCCGGAGCAGGGCCGGCTCACCCTGCTGACCGAGATGGGCCGGATCGACGTCGCTCCGGGCGAGGTCGCGCTCGTCCCCCGCGGAGTCCGCTTCCGGGCCACCCTGCCCGACGGGCGGGCGCGCGGCTACGTCGCAGAAAATCACGGCGCCCTGTTCCGCCTGCCGGAGCTTGGACCAATCGGTTCCAACGGCCTCGCCAACCCACGCGACTTTCTCACCCCTTCGGCCGCCTTCGAGGATTCCGAGGGCGAGGTCGAGCTGGTCCAGAAATATCTCGGCCGGCTGTGGACGACCACGGTCGACCATTCGCCGCTCGACGTCGTCGCCTGGCACGGCAATTTCGCGCCCTGGAAATACGACCTCGCCCGCTTCAACACGATGGGGACGGTAAGCTTCGACCATCCCGATCCGTCGATCTTCACCGTCCTCACCAGCCCGTCGGAGACTCCGGGCCGGGCCAATGCCGATTTCGTCATCTTCCCGCCGCGCTGGATGGTCGCCGAGGACACCTTCCGGCCGCCCTGGTTCCACCGCAACGTGATGAGCGAGTGCATGGGCCTGATCCGCGGCGCCTACGACGCCAAGGCCGAAGGCTTCGCGCCCGGCGGCCTGTCGCTGCACAATCTGATGTCCGGCCACGGGCCCGACCACGCCAGCTGGAAGGCCGCGTCGGAGGCCGAGCTCAGGCCCCACAGAATCGAGGACACGCTCGCCTTCATGGTCGAAAGCTGCTGGCCCTTCCGCCCGACCCGCTTCGCGATGGCGAGCGAGGCGCTGCAGAGAGATTACGACAAGGCCTGGGGCGGCTTCCCGAAGGCGAGGCTGCCGCGCTGACGTCGCCCCAGCGAAGGCTGGGGCCCCGAGGATAAGTAGCGCGTCGCCCCAGCGAAGGCTGGGGCCCCAGGGGGTGAAAAGCGCCGGCGTCCTTCACCCGCCGGGGTCCCGGCCTTCGCTGGGACGACGGTGCCATTTGCGACCCCGGCCAACCTTGCTGTAGGCCCCGTCCATGCCCTCCCCCGACACCGACGTGCTCATCCTCGGCGCCGGCCACAACGGCCTCGTCTGCGCCTACTACCTCGCCTCGAAAGGGCTCAGGGTGACGATGCTCGAGCGCCGCTCCGTCGTCGGCGGAGCGGCGGTGACCGAGGAGTTCCACCCGGGCTTCCGCAACTCGACGGCGAGCTACACCGTCAGCCTGCTCAACCCGAAGGTGATCGAGGACATGCGGCTTTACGAGCACGGCCTCAAGGTCGTTCTCCGCAAGGTCGACAATTTCCTCCCAACCATCGGGCCGGATCACCTCCTCTCCGGCCGCGGTGGCCTCACTCGCCGCGAGATCGCCCGCCACTCGGCAAAGGACGCCGAGGGCTACGACTCCTATTCGCAGGCGCTGGGCTCGGTCGTCGCCATCCTTCGCGACTGGATCCTGCGCGCTCCGCCCAACGCCGGGGGCGGCCTCGCCGACGTGCTGGCGGCGCTGAGGCTCGGCAATTCCGTCCGGGGCATGAGCGCCGAGGAGCAGCGCAACCTGGTCGACTTCTTCACCAAGTCCGCCGCCGACATCCTCGACCGTTATTTCAAGACCGACATCGTCCAGGCACTGTTCGGCTTCGACGCGGTGGTCGGCAATTATGCCAGCCCCTACGACCCGGGCTCGGCCTACGTCCTCCTCCACCATCTGTTCGGCGAGGCCGCCGGAGTGGCCGGGGCCTGGGGCCACGCGATCGGCGGCATGGGGGCAATCACCCAGGCGATGGCGAAGGCGGCGCGCGGGCAAGGCGTGGAGATCGTCCTCGATGCGCCGGTCGAGGAGATCATCGTGGAGCGCGGCCGGGCGGCGGGCGCGGTCGCCGGCGGCAAGGCGTATCGGGCGAAAGCGGTGGCGGCGAACGTCAATCCGCTCTTCCTGTTCGGCACCCTGCTCCCGGACGGCGCCGTCGCTCCGGAGATCGCTGGGCGGATGGCCGGCTGGGCCGCCGAATCGGCGACCTTCCGGATGAACCTGGCCCTGTCGGAGCTGCCCCGCTTCACCAGCCTGCCCGGGCCGGGCGACCATCTCACCGCCGGGATCATCGTCGCGCCCTCGCTCGGCTACATGGACCGTGCCTATACGACCGCGCGAACCGAGGGCTGGGCGCGCGAGCCGATCATCGAGATGCTGATCCCCTCCACCCTAGACGACAGCCTCGCCCCGCCCGGCCGGCACGTGGCGAGCCTGTTCTGCCAGCATTTCCCCTATGAGGTGGAAGGCGGCTGGGAGGCGCGCGCCGACGAGGCCGCGGACCATATCGTCGCCCATGTCGAGCGCTACGCGCCCGGCTTCAAGGCCTCGGTGATCGGCCGGCTGGGGCTCTCGCCATGGCACCTCGAGCAGCGCTTCGGAGTGCCGCGCGGCGACATCTTCCACGGCAAGATGGGCCTCGACCAGCTCTTCTCCACCCGCCCGATGCTCGGCCACGCGGACTATCGGATGCCGCTGGCGGGCCTGTATCTGTGCGGATCGGGGGCGCATCCGGGCGGCGGCGTGACCGGGGCTCCGGGACACAATGCGGCCGCGGCGATCTGGGCGGACAGGAGGAAGTGGCGCTGATGGCGAAATGGGTCCTTCGATACGCCGCTTCGACTTCGCTCAGCGGCTACTCAGGATGAGCGGAAAGAGAACAATCCCAACCGCTCATCCTGAGTAGGGACCGAGCTTGGCGAAGTCCCGTATCGAAGGACCGTCACTTCGCGAGGATCACTTCCGCCGCTTGTACCTTATCACCCAGCTGTCCGTGTAGCTCCCGTCCGCCTGCCGCGCCTGCCAGCGCCAGGTGAAGCTTTCGGGCTTCACGTCCTGCCAGATCATCCGGCTGTGGACCTGCTGCGGGCCGCGCGGCTCGAGCGTGACCAGCTCGAAGCTCCAGGCCTGTCCTTCGACCGGACCGCCGGCAAGCGTGATGTAGCCGCCGCCACTGTCGACCCACGTCTGCACCCATTTCTTCCTGTGGCGATCCCAGGTGCTGAAGGAGGCGCCGACGAAGCCGGTGTCGGGCTGGTCGAAATGCTCGGCGATCACGCAGTCGCCATATTCGTTCCGGGTGATCCGGTTGGTCGCTCGCCCGGTCTTGCCGCCGGGAAGGTCGAACTCGCCGTCCCAGTCGCCGACCCAGAAATCGAGCTGGCGATATTCGGGGGTGGAGCAAGGGGGAGGAGCGGGAGCGGCGGCGGCCAGGGCGAGCGCGACGAGCATGGCGGGCTCCTTTCGTTACGGATTGTAATCGATGACGGCGGGCCGGCCAAGGAGCGCGTGGCTTGACAGGAAAGCCGTTCGTGTCGAGCGAAGGCGAGACACCTGCCGAGCGGAGCCGAGGCCCGCATTCCCGGCTTCGCTCGAAAAGGCCCCTCGACTTCGCTCGGGGCGAACGGAGGTAATATGAAGACCCGCGCCGCCATCGCCGTCGCCCCGAACAAGCCGCTCGAGATCCACGAGGTGGACCTGGATGGGCCCAGGGCCGGCGAGGTCCTCGTCGAGATCATGGCCACCGGCGTCTGCCACACCGACGCCTACACGCTCGAAGGCAAGGACAGCGAGGGCATCTTCCCCTCGATCCTCGGCCACGAGGGCGCCGGGATCGTCCGGGAGGTGGGCGAGGGCGTGACCTCGGTCGCGGTCGGCGACCATGTCATCCCGCTCTACACGCCGGAATGCCGCCAGTGCAGGTCGTGCCTCAGCCGCAAGACCAACCTGTGCACCGCGATCCGCGCCACCCAGGGCAAGGGGGTGATGCCCGACGGCACCAGCCGCTTCCGGCTCGGGAGCGAGACGATCCACCATTATATGGGCTGCTCGACCTTCTCGAACTTCACGGTGATGCCCGAGATCGCGGTCGCCAGGGTCCGCGAGGACGCCCCGTTCGACAAGATCTGCTACATCGGCTGCGGGGTCACCACCGGGGTCGGGGCGGTGATCTGGACCGCCGGGGTGGAGCCCGGCTCCAGCGTCGTCGTCTTCGGCCTCGGCGGCATCGGCCTCAACGTCATCCAGGGCGCGAAGCTGGTCGGGGCGGCGAGGATCGTCGGAGTCGACATCAACCCCGCCAAGCGCGCCATGGCGGAGGCTTTCGGGATGACCGACTTCGTCAACCCGAACGAGGTGGGCTCGGACAGGCTCGTCCAGGCCCTGGTCGACCTCACCGGCGGCGGCGCCGACTACAGCTTCGACTGCACCGGCAATACCGACGTGATGCGCGCCGCGCTGGAATGCTGCCACCGCGGCTGGGGAGTCTCGACCATCATCGGAGTCGCCGAGGCCGGCCGGGAGATCGCCACCCGCCCCTTCCAGCTCGTCACCGGCCGGGTCTGGAAGGGGTCGGCCTTCGGCGGGGCCAGGGGGCGAACCGACGTTCCGCGAATCGTCGACTGGTACATGGACGGCCGGATCGAGATCGACCCTTTGATCACCCACACGATGGCGCTCGACGACATCAACAGGGCCTTCGACCTGATGCACTCGGGGGAGAGCATCCGGAGCGTGGTGGTTTATTGACCGTCGTCCCAGCGGAGGCTGGGACCCCGGCGAGAACCAGCGCTGCGCCTTTCACCCCTTGGGGCCCCAGCCTTCGCTGGGGCGACGGAGAAGCGAATGACCCTCGAGACCCTCTCCTCCGCCCGCGCCTTCGGCGGCACGCAGCTCGCGATCCGCCACCCCAGCCGGGAGACCGGCACCGACATGACGTTCGGAATCTATCTCCCGCCCCAAGCCGAGGCCGGCGACCCGCTCCCCGTCCTCTGGTTCCTGTCGGGACTCACCTGCACCCACGCCAACGTCGTCGAGAAGGGCCCGTACCAGCGCGTCTGCGCCGAGCTCGGCCTGATCCTCGTCGCTTCCGACACCAGCCCCCGCGGCCCCGAGGTCCCCGACGAGCCCGATTACGATTTCGGCCAGGGCGCCGGCTTCTACGTCGACGCGACCGAGGAGCCCTATGCCCGCAACTACCGGATGGGCAGCTACGTCGCCGTCGAGCTGCCCGATCTCGTCGCGGCGAACTTCCCGGCGGACATGGCCCGCCAGGGAATCACCGGCCATTCGATGGGCGGCCACGGAGCGCTCACCCTCGCCCTGCGCAATCCCGGCCGCTACCGCTCGGTTTCCGCCTTCGCCCCGATCGTCGCGCCCTCGCAGGTGCCCTGGGGCGAGAAGGCGCTCGGCCGCTATCTCGGGCCGGACCGTGCCGCCTGGCGCGCCCACGACGCCGTGGCGCTGATCGAGGACGGAGCGCGCCTGCCCGAAATCCTCGTCGACCAGGGCACGGCCGACAGCTTCCTGGAACGGGAGCTAAGGCCCGGGCTGCTTACCAGCGCTTGCGAAAAAGCCGGGATCCCGCTGACTCTGCGGATGCAGGAGGGCTACGACCACAGCTATTATTTCATCTCGACCTTCATCGAGGATCATTTGCGCTGGCATTTCGAGAGGCTGGCCGCCGCGGGAGAATGAAATGACCCTGAGCCGCCGCGCGTTTCTGGAGGCCGCCGCGGCGATGGGCGCGTCGCTGGCCTGGGCCGGTCCCGTCCGGGCCTCGCGGACGAAATGGCAGGAGCGGCGCGACCTCTACCCGGAGGGCGTGGCCTCCGGCGATCCCGCGCCCGACAGCGTCATCCTGTGGACGCGGCGGCCGTTCGAGACAGGGGAGCGGGAGATCCTCACCGTCGAGCTGGCCGAGGACGAAGCCTTCCGCCACGTCGTCGCTCGGGCGCCCGCCCCGGTCTCCGCCGCCGCGGACTGGACCTGCCGGGTCCTCGTCGGCGGCCTCAGGCCCGCCCACACCTACTGGTACCGCTTCGCCGACGCCGAAGGGAACGGCAGCCGGATCGGCCGGACGATCACCGCCCCGGCCGCGAACGACCCGCGGCCCGTCAGCTTCGCCTTCGTCAGCTGCCAGGACCTCAACGAAGGCAAGCTCAACGGCTATCGCCGGATGATCTTCGAGGACGAGCGCGCGCCCGCCGCCGAGCGGCTCGGCTTCGTCCTCCATCTCGGCGACTTCATCTACGAGGTGGTCCAATATCCCGAAGAGCAGAAGACTCGCTACGACCGCACGATCTACGAGGTCGCACGGATCTCCGACGGCGGCACGGTCGGCAAGTTCCATTATCCGCTCACCCTCGGCGGCTACCGCGCCATCTATAAGGGCTACCTCGCCGATCCGGACTTGCAGGATGCCAGGGCCCGCTGGCCGTTCGTGGCGATCTGGGACAATCACGAATTCTCCTGGCAGGGCCGGCAGAGCATCGTCCAGGCCGGGGGGCCTCCCCAACCGGGGCAGACGGTCAAGGTCGCCGCCAACCAGGCCTGGTTCGAATATATCCCGGCGCGGGTGCGGGCCCCGAGCGGCTCGCTGGCCGAGTTCGGCCCGCCGCCGGTTGAGAACGTCAAGATCGAGAATTGGGACGAATACGGCCTCGGCCAGGAGCCCAACAACCTGACCGCGATCCGAAGCCTGATCGCCTATCGCGGCCTGCGCTACGGGAGGCATCTCGACCTTTTCCTCACCGACCAGCACAGCTTCTGCGGCGAGGACCCGACCGACGACGTCGACGGAATCGAAAAGATCTTCGACCCGGCCTTCAACGGTATGTTCTCCGAAGAAGCGACGATCGCGCTCGACGCCGGCCGTGCCTATGACGGCGGCAAGCCGCCTGCCGAGCTCCACTTTCGCGAGGCGCGCATTGCCAATCCGCGCAAGGACAAGGCGCCGCGGACCATCCTCGGGGTCGAGCAGAAGAGGTGGTTCAAGGATCGGCTGCGTCAATCGAAAGCGACCTGGAAGATCTGGGGCAATTCGCTCGGCGCGCTCGACATACGAGTCGATCCGCAAAACCTCCCCGCCGGATTGGTCGACAAGCCGTGGCCCACGGATACCTATGCGATCCTGCGCACCGACGATTACGGAGCGGCCTATGCCGAGCGCAGGGAAATCTACGACCTCGTTCGCGATTCGAAGATCACCGGCTTCGCGATCGTCTCGGGCGACCGACACAGCTTCTGGGCAGGCTATGCTTCCGCCTCGCTCCCGCCGCGCAAGTTCGAACCGGTCGGCCTGAGCTTCGTCGGTGGATCGCTCATCAGCCCCGGAGCGATGGAAGGTTTCGAACATGGCTTCAAGAAGCCGAACCCGCTCAAGCCGCTCTACCTCGCCACCCGCCCCGGCGCGCCGAAACCGGAGTGGACGTACAATATGACGCTCCTTCACGGGGTTCGCTCGTCGCTCGAATATGCCAGGTCGTTCGACCTCGGCCGGGCAAAAGCGCTCAGAAATCCGGACCTCGCGCCGCACCTGGAATTCTTCGACGCGGGCGGCCACGGCTATGCGAAGGTCCGCCTGACCGGCCGCGAGATGCGGACCGAGTTCGTCTGCATCCCGCGCCCCATTGCCCGGAGCGGCACCCCGGACGGCGGACCGCTGCGCTACCGGGTCGTCCATACGGCCCGCCTGTGGCGGCCCGGCGAGGTCCCGCGCCTCGAGCGCAAGGTGCTGGAAGGCGATCCGGGCCTTTCGATCTAGCCGTCGGCCCGGCGAAGGCCGGGGCCCCAGGGGGTGAGAGGCGCCGAGTTCTTCACCCGCCGGGGCCCCAGCCTGCGCTGGGGCGACCGGCATCGACACGAAGGCTGGAATCCATCCTGCCTTCGTGCCACCTGCGCCCAATGGACCCCGACCTCCTCCCCATCCTGATCGACGCCGCCCTCGTCGCCGGCGCCGAGATCGAGCGCATCTACGGCGAAGGCTGCGCGACGGAGGAGAAGGACGACGGCTCGCCCGTCACCGTCGCCGACCGCAATGCCGAAGCCATCATCCTCGAGCGGCTCCGCGCGGCCTTCCCGGACATCCCCGTCCTTGCCGAGGAGGAAGCCGCGGCCGGGCGGATCCCGGAGCTCGGCCCGCATTTCTTCTGCGTCGATCCGCTCGACGGCACCCGCGGCTTCGTCCAGCGCAACGGCGAGTTCACGGTCAACATCGGCCTGATCAAGGACGGCCGGCCGGTCGCCGGAGTGATCTACGCGCCCGATTCTAAGCTGCTTTACTTCGGCGCCCGCGGCGAGGGCGCCTTTCGCGGCCGCGACGGCGGCCCGCCCGAGCCGATCCGCCCGCGCCCGCGGCCCGCGGCCGGCCTCACCGCCGTCGGCAGCCGAAGCCACGCCTCGCATGGAACCGCCGAAAAGGCCGCCCATCTCGCAATCGCCGATTTCGTCGCGTCGAGCTCGTCGCTCAAATTCTGCCTGGTCGCGGAGGGGACCGCCGATGTCTATCCGCGCCACGGCACCACAGCCGAATGGGACACCGCCGCCGGCCAGGCGATCCTCGAGGCGGCGGGCGGCCGGGTGATGGCGCTCGACGAAGAGGGCCGGGAGACTGGGCCGCTGACCTACGGCAAGGCGGATCGCGGCTTCCTCAACCCCCACTTCATCGCCTGGGGAGCGTAAACCCCTCTCCCTGTAGGGGAGAGGGGGGGGGGCCGCGGCAAAGCCGTGGGAGGGTGAGGGCAATTTTTCCGTAAAAGCGCCCTTTACGCCCTCACCCTGTCAGCCTTCGGCTGACTGTCCCTCTCCCCTGGAGGGAGAGGGATTCTTTTCCTACCCCCCCACCATGCGCGGGTTCCGGCTGGTTCCGGTAGCCGGTTCTCGGTCATCAGGGCATCAACCGAAGCTGTGCTTGATCCCGATCGAGGGGATGACGTGCTTGTTGCGGTGTCTCAGCTCGAACTCGTCGGGAAACGGGTTGCGCCGGTCGGGGGTGAAGAAGGTGCGGTCCCGGAAGGCGGGGGCGTCGGTGACGTTGTCGAGGTTGAAGATGACCGTCGTCTTCGGGGTCGGGCGATATTCGACGAAGGCCTGGACGTAGGGATTGCTGCTGAACGGCCGGTCGATCTCGTTTTGCCGGAAGAAGAAGGTCGGCGCGTTGTAGTAGAAGGTCGCGCCATAGGCCCATTTGCCGAGGTCCTGGCGGAAGCTCGCGTCGGCGGCAAAGGCGTTGTAGCCCGAGAACTGGCGCTGGCGGTGGGTGTAGGGGTCCTCGACGGATGTGTCGACCAGCGAGCTGTGGATCGTCAGCCGGCCGCCCTTGATTCCGAATTTGGCCAGCGGCGCGTCGATCGTGCTCTTGAGGATGAACATCCGGCCGTTGCCGAGATTGCCCGGAGCGTCGAAGCCCTCCGGGGTCGGTATCCGGTCCTGGACCAGCGAGATCCGGTTGTAGCCGGCCTCGATCTTGACCAGGCCGTCGCCGAGGATCGGCTGCTCCAGGGTCGCGAGGAACTCCCAGGCGCGCTGCGGGACGAGGTCGGCATTGCCGCCGTTGACCCGGTCGTTGGTGAGCTCGGCGGTGCTGATGAAATCCTCGAAATTGAGCTGGGCGACCGTCCGGGCCACCGACAGCTGGGCGTGCCAGCCGCTCTTGTCGCGATAATCGAGGCTCGCCTTGGGCTTGAGGAACTTCAGCACCCGCTCCGCCTGCGCGTCGCCGGTCACCGTCAGCCGCGACGCCTCGTAGGTGAGGCCGAGGTCGAGACGGAGGGTCTTGGACAAAGGCTTGCCGGCGTTGACGAAGGCCTCGCCGCGATATTCCTTCACCACCGCCTGGTCGACCGGAAGGTCGATCCGGGTCTGGCCGCCGGCGCCGTCGATCCGGAAGATGTTGACGTCGCTGTCGAGCTTGTTGACTACGCCCTCGACGCCGGTCTCGACGCTCCAGCCGTGGAAGTTCGACCGGTTCCAGACCAGCCGCGCCACCGTCTCGTCGCGCTGGTTATCGAGGTCCTGGATCGCGCCGCCGGTGACGACGCTCTGCACCCGGTTGAGCGAGGTGTCGACAGCGTGCCGGTGGCGCCGGGTGGCGAGGCCGATCAGCTTGACGCCGCCGCCCCACAGCGGCCGGGTGACGTCGCCGCCGACCTCATAGTTGCGGCTGTCGTAATCCTGGGTCAGCCGATCGTCTCGGACCGTGCCGCCGACCGGGAAGACGTCGTTCGTCTGCTTCAGGTCGAACCAGTTTTGCGACACCCGGAAATTGAGATGCGCGGTGCGGTTGTCGCCGCCGTTATGCTCCCAGGCGCCGGAGACGAACAGGGTGCGGTCGGCGATCCGGTTCACCTTGCGGCGGAATTCGGTGAGGTCGCCGCTCGGCAGGGCTGTGATCCGGTCGAAACCTTCCTCGGTGGTAGGATAGGCCTGGTAGCCGGCGGACGCGTTGAAGGTCGACTTGCCTCGCCTCAGCAGGGCGGAGACGGTGACGTCGGGCTCGACCCGGCCGGTGAAGGTCCGGCGAAGCTGGCCGTTGAAGGTGCCGGCGAGGCCGCCGGCCGAGGTCGTCACCAGGTTGAGCACCACCGGCTTGCCGGAGAATTCGGAGCCGAACAGGTCGCCGGGCCCGACCTCGACCCGGGCCACCCGGCTCGCCGGGATCCGGGCGAGGATGGTCTCGAGCGTGTCGCTCTTCGAGCTCGGCCGCTGGCCGTTGATGACGACGTTGCCCGCCGCCTGGCCGAAGCCGCGCACCTCCTGGTTGCCGAGCTCGAGGGTGAAGCCGGGCACGCGCTGGACGATCTGGAGCGCGTTCGAAGGCGCGAACTGGGCGAAATAGGCCGCTTCGTAGACGGTTCGCCCGTCGGGTCCTGCGGTCTGGGCGGCATGGACGGCGCCGGCGCTTCCGCACAGAAGCAGGGCCGCCGCCGCGGCCCGGAACAACTTACTCGCCACCCGCTTCTTCCTTTTCGACGATTACAGCTGTCATCGTCTGCAAGAAACAGGCCATGGCCGGCTGCCAAGGCGGGAGGCGACGAAGGCGCCCGGCGGCGCGACGAAGAGGCTCGCCGCCTGTCCGATGCCGGACACTTGCGTGTCCGCAAGCGGACGCGTCAGCTCTGAACGGCTCTCCTCGACCGGATCGCGGCGATGCCGAGGTAGAGGAGCAGGCCGAGCGGACCGATCATCATCGTCGCGAACAGGCAGGGGATCAGGATGGCATGGGGAAGCCCCGCCTTTTCGGCATGCTCGGCTTCCCAGGTGCCGACCCACAGATCGAGGACGAGATAGTGGATCCATCCCGCCAGGAGCAGCACCGGCTTGTCGAAGGCGCGGCCCACCGCCGCAAGCGTATAGCCTTCGTCCCTCGGGATGGCGCCGACATGGGTGAGGAAGAAGAGGAGATAGAGGAGGCAAAGCGGAACCGCGACCCAGCGCGCCCAGGCGATCGCGCGGCGGCGGCCGATCCAGGGCAGAGCGAACAGCGGCGCCCAGCCGACGAAGGCGATCGCCTGGGCGAGGATGAAGAGGGTTTCGAGCATGAAGCGGCCCCTCGCCTCAGATGATTGGATGCCGCTCCCAGTTCGGCTTGTCGGCCCGCTTGCACAGGCTCGCGTTCAGGCTTCGCACGGTTTCGCTGCCGGTCCGCTCGCACAGGAAGGGAAAGACGGCGTGGACGAGGCAGGCGAGGCCGCCGCCGATCATCTTGAGTCCGAAGCTCGCCGCCACTGCGAAATGCTCGGGATAGCTCTCCCCGACCTCGCGCGGGTGTCTGGTGAAAGGATTGTCCGCCATGGCCG
This sequence comes from Allosphingosinicella sp., assembly GCA_036386295.1. Taxonomy (GTDB): domain Bacteria; phylum Pseudomonadota; class Alphaproteobacteria; order Sphingomonadales; family Sphingomonadaceae; genus Allosphingosinicella. The sequence goes on along the minus strand of DASVVX010000055.1, from coordinate 14,300 downwards.
CCCTCATTGCCTCCGCCAGCCCATATCGCGCCGGTCCCGATCCCGCCAGCGAATAGGGCGAAGGAGGCGGCCCGAAGCGCCGGAGGCCCTCGCCTAGGCCATAAATGTTCGCTATATGTTCTGAATGTCCGATCTTCCCTCAGCCTTTCCGCTCCGCGACCTGTTCGATGTCGCCGCGCGGGGACGGTCGGTTCGGCTGACGTGCCGGAAATGCGCTCACTCTTCGGTGCTCAGCAGCCATGCCTTGTGGTGGCTGTTCCACCGCAAAGGCTGGGTGGACAGTCTCGGCGCGGTGCGCCGGCGGTGCCTGTGCCTCCTTTGCCTGCACGGGAAAGGGGAGAAAGTGCGCGATCCCGAGCTCGAGCTGGTGAGCGAGCCGCCGACCGATACGCGCCTCCCGATGCCTTCCGAGTTCGACTGGAAGCGGGAGCTTCGGCGGCGCCGGTGAAGCTCGCAAGAAGCGCCGGCTTGGCCGTTTTTGGTGCTTGTGGAACCATGGCTTCTCGTGCAAGTTGATTGGCGTTCACCCCCAGGGAGGGAATTTATGCGCTCGAAGCTGATCTCCGCACTCGCGGCAACCGCGCTGATGGCGGCGGTGCCCAGTGTTGCCGTTGCCCAGGATGATGATGACAACGGCATTTCCACCGCGGCAGTCTTGGGCGTGGTCTTCGTTCTCGTTGCCGGCGTGATTCTGTTCTGGGACGGCGACGGCGATCCCATCAGCCCCTGAGGCCTGAAGCATTCCGGTTTTGTGCGCGCCCCCGGTGATGACCGGCTCGGGCGCGCATATTCTTTTTCGGGCCTGAGAATTCGAGCCGCCCGGCGGCCGGGAGCGTAACAGGCTCGATAGGCCTTTGCCGCCGGCTGGCCCCTTAGCACTCCTTCGCCTCTCCGTCCCGCCGCGGCACAGGCCGAATCGCCCTCTGGCGCCGGCCCGTCGGATGAGCCATGGGACGGCCGAACAGTGGGAGCCTCGACATGGCGGTCAGGACGATGGCGGCGCGAATCGGAGCTGGACTGGCGGTCGCCGCCGCTCTGCTCCTGGTCGGCTTCGAAGTGACCGACGAGCCCGCCCGCGCCCCGGCCCAGGCTCGAAGCCCGGCCCCCGCCGCGGCCACGATCGCCGCTCCGGCGGCGCCGGCGGCCGACCCCCAGTTCGTCGTGCGCCGGATCCTCGACATCCCCGGCCCGCTCAAGATGGGCGAATATCATTGGGACGAATCGGGCGCTCCGAAGGACGGGCCGGTGGTGATCACCGTCGACCTCGAGGCCCAGACGCTTTCGATCTTCCGCGGCGGCTACGAGATCGGCGCCGCGGCCGTCCTCTACGGCCGCGACGACAAGCCGACGCCGCTCGGCGCCTTCCCGATCACCCAGAAGCGCGCCCGCCACGTCTCCAACCTCTACGGCGCGCCGATGCCCTACATGATGCGGATGACCAACGACGGCATCTCGATCCACGGCAGCGACAGCGTCGCTCCCGGCTATGCCACGCACGGCTGCGTCGCCGTGCCCAACGCCTTCGCCAGGAAGCTGTTCGAAGCGGCCAAGCTCGGCGACATCGTCATCGTGACCAGCGGCAAGCGCCTGCAGATGGGCGAAGCGATCATCCGGACCTGAATCGACCCTTTTGGCGCTTCCGCCGGAGCGGCTCGGTCCCTAGAGGGCAGGCACGAAGCGCCTGAAGGAGCGTCCGAGTGGCTGAGCAACGCCCGATCGGCCGAAGCGGCCTCGCCACCCCTCCCCTCGTCCTCGGCGGCAACGTGTTCGGCTGGACGGCGACCGGCGCGGACGCCTTCCGGATCCTCGACCGCTTCGTCGATGCCGGCGGGACGATGATCGACACCGCCGACGTCTATTCGGCCTGGGCTCCCGGACATCAGGGCGGCGAATCGGAAAGCCTGATCGGCGAATGGCTGAAGCGGCGCGGCTCGCGCGAGGGCATCCAGATCGCCACCAAGGTGGGAATGCTCCACCGCCATGGCGGCGGCAAGCTCGAAGGCTGGCGGATCGCCAAGGCCGCGGAAGCCTCGCTCAAGCGGCTGGGGATCGAGACCATCGATCTCTATTACGCCCATCGCGACGATCCCGGGACTCCGATGGAGGAGACGCTCGAGGCGTTCGACCGGCTGGTCCGAGCCGGCAAGGTGCGCGCGCTGGGAGCCTCCAACTTCACCGCCGGGCGGCTGGCCGAGGCGCTCGCCGTTTCGGGCCGGCTCGGCCTCGCCCGCTACGAGGCGCTCCAGAACGAATATCATCTGCTCGCGCGCGACGGCTTCGAGGGCGAGCTCGAGCGGCTGTGCCTGTCGGAGGAGATCGCGGCGCTGCCTTATTACGGGCTCGCCTCCGGCTATCTCACCGGCAAATACCGGAGCGAGGCCGATTACGGCCAGAGCGTCCGGGGCGACCGGATGGCCAAATATGTCGAGGGCCGAGGGCCCGCCGTGCTCGCCGCCCTGGACGAGGTCGCGGCGGAGACCGGCGCGACCCCGGCCCAGATCGCGCTCGCCTGGATCGCCGCCCGGCCGGCGATCGCGGCTCCGATCGCCAGCGCGCGCACGCCCGAGCAGCTCGAGGAGCTGCTCGGCGCGATGACCCTGGAGCTGAGCGCGGCCCATCTCGAGCGAATGGACAGCGCATCCAGTCCCGAATCGGACTAACTATCGGGTGACGTGCGCGTAAGGGCGCGCTATGTCGGCGCTTCCGCGCATGGGGCCGCGCTCGGACACGTGGTAGATTGGGAGTGCTGGCGGCCCATGGATGTCACATTGTCGGGAGACTCGGCCTCGCGCGGCCGTGTCGAGGAACTGCACGCTCGGCTGAACGGCCTGCTCGATGCGCTCGACCATGCTCAGCTGCATGGCCCCGCCGCTTACGTCTCGATGGCGATCGACACCATCCGGCGCGACTATCCGGAGCTGAACGGCACCAGCGCCTGATTCCACCGTCATTGCGAGAAGCGAAGCGACGCGGCAATCCAGCGGGCCTCCGAAGCTGCACTGGATTGCTTCGCTTCGCTCGCAATGACGGAACGGGGCGCTAGCTGAAATATTGGGTCAGCTTGGCGACCGCCGGTCCGGTCAGCTCGAGATAGGTGCTGCGCGCGTCGGCGGGGTGGGGCCGGCGGACGACCAGGCCTTCCTGGACGAGATAGGCGATGTGGCGAAGCGCCGTCGTGGTCGGAGCGCAGGCCGCCATGCAGGCGGTCGAGACGGTGACCTTCCGGCCCTCGAGCGTGCTGACGAACAGTTCGAGCAATATGTCCCACGAAGGATCGCAGAACAGGCGGCGGCCGAACAGCGAGTAGAGCCGGCGGCGGGCCGCGCAAGCCTCGGCCGCCGCGGCGAGCACCATGGATTGCGGTCCGGAGCCGGCATCGTTGCGCGCGGATTCGATCAGCTTGTGGAGCCGGGATTCGATCTCCAGGATGATCCGATCGGCCTCGAGACCGGCGCGGCCGTTGTCGTTTCCGCCCGGCCGGCCTGTGGATTGAGCGACCATTCCCCGTGCCTCCTAAAGGCCGGGAGACGGGGCGGAGCCCGCCTGCCGGCTGACGAAGTCCTCGAGGCGCTTCTGTTGCTCGGGCGCGAAGGCATCGGTCACCGCCAGGAAGTCGGATACCCCCTCTTCGAACAGGATGGAAGGACACTGCCCGTCAAAATTGCCGAGATTGGGCCGGTGACGGCGGTAGCCGACCAGATCGCGCAACTCCGGCGCAAAGTTGCGGGCGATGTCCGGCGGATAGGTCAGCCACATATTCTCATAGGGCTTCAGCCAGCCGAGGCAGTAGCTGACGATGATTCCCCGGCGCGGCACCAAAGTACGGTTGGCGCCGGCGCCGTGGAGGGTCGAGCCGAGGAACAACAGCGCGTCGCCGGGGACGAGCTCCGGGACCACGGCTGCGTCTTCGGGCAGGCTCCTCTCGCTTTGGCACAGATGGCTGCCGGGCCAGACCAGGGTGGCGCCGTTGTCGCTCCTGAACGGCGTCAGCGGCCACATCACGTTCAGCAGATATTCGGTCCGGCCCTTCTCGCCGGCCCACATGTCCTGATCGCGGTGCGGAACCTGCGCCGGCGCCCCGGGATGAAGCTCGATCGCCTGGGTCAGGTTCAGCTGCAGCGTGTCGCAGAAGGGCAGGAGGATTTCTTCGGCGACGCCGAGCACCAGCGGATGGGTGACGAGGGCGGCGGCTCCGCGGCTGCGCTTGAGGAGCCCGTGGAAGCGCTTGGTGCGGGCGCCGCTGAACAGGCCCTGGGCGAAAGGAGTGCGTTCGAAGCGGGGCGACAGCTCGGCGGCAAGGCTTTCGGCCTGCCCGCCCGCGAGCAGATTGCGGGCGACGCAATAGCCATCGCGCCGCAACGCCGCTGCCCAGGCTGTTTCCGCGGGCGGAGCCAGGACGGGCTGCATCAGGCGGCCCGCCGCGGCGTTTCGAGCACGCGCAGGACCGGCTGCTCGATGCGCAGCCGCCGTCTCATCTCCTCGAGCGTGTCGTGCCGAAGGTCGATCTGCAGGGCCTGGAGCTGCTCGCCCTCGACCAGGGTCGGGAGACCGAGCGGGATCACGGTCCAGCCGACGGAGAGCAGGGCCGGCACCCGGTGCGCCTCGGCGACGAGCGTATAGCGCCTGATGCCGTTGTCGATCGCGAACTCGACGAGCGCGAGGGCGAGCAGCCGATGGACCTTGAGGACGCTGTTGCCGGTGGCATCGACCGGGTTGGTCACCAGGCGCGATATTTCCCAACAGTCATCCCCGCTCGGAACCCCACCCGGGCAGAGATGACTGAAGAGAGAGTTCAGCATGTGGGGCCGTGAGGACGGGAGAAGCCTCACAGACCCACGGTGGCGGCCTTCCGGTGATCTGGCGAGCAGGTAGATCGCATAATCGTCGTCGAACTGATCGACCTCCAGCCAGCTACCCCTAGCCGGCAGACGCCATCCGAAGCGATCAACGAACACCTGCTTCCGGTCATGGTGCATCTCCATGAGCGCCGCGGCAAAGCCGAGACGACTTTCCGGAAGTACCAAATCAATCATGCAACAGCCTCCGACGCTCCGTCACTCGGCCGTCGGCGCCTGTATTCAAACCCCGGTAGTTACCGGGTGGGGCCGCCGGAGGGGCCCGTGTAGGGTCCCCCGCCACAGGAGCCGCCGCTTGACCGCCCCCTTCTTGCCGCCCATCGTCCTCCGGCAGAAGCCGCCCGCCGTCCGGCACGTCTTCCCGCGGGTTCGCGGCCGCGATCTCGCTTCGGTGCCGGGCAAGCGCGGCCTGCCCGTCGTCGGGATCCTGCCCGAGGCGGTGCTCGATCCACTGGCCTTCGCGCGGCGGATGCATGCCAGTTACGGGCCCGTCCACCGCTTCCACGCCTGCGGCAGCTGGAACGTGCAGCTGATCGGTCCGGAAGCGAACGAGTTCGTCCTGTTCGACGAGGCGCGCAACTTCTCGGCCGAGGGCGGCTGGAGGCCCGTCTTCGGCCGCCATTTCGACGGCGGCCTGCTGCTCCGCGACGGGGACGACCATCAGTGGCACCGCAAGCTCGTCGGAATCGCCTTCAAGCAGGAGCAGCTGCGATCCTATCTTGGCATCTTCGCCGCCAACAACACGCGCGCGACCCGGCGCTGGTCGGGGCGCTCGCTCGACGTCTACGAGCTCGCCCAGCAGCTCAGCTTCGCGAACGGCTACGCCGCCTTCCTCGGCCGGGATCCCGCGCTGGCGAGACGCGAGGACCTGCTCGCCTTCCGCTACCTGATGCGCGCCGCGGCCGCGGTGGTGACCCTGCCCTTGCCGGGCACGGCCGAAGCCCGCGCGGCCTGGGCGAAGAGGCATGTCGAGGGCCTCATCCGGCCGATGCTGCATGAACCGGTCGCGGCCGGGCGCACCGACCTTCTCGCCAACCTGTGCCGGATGCGCGACCTGGGCCTGCTCGACGACCGCGAGGTCATGGCCCATCTGGTCTTCGTGGTGGCCGCCTCCTTCGACACGCTCTCGTCGGGGACGGTCGCCACGCTGTATCAGCTCGCTGCCCATCCCGAGTGGCAATCCGCGGTGCGCGAGGAGCTTTGCGGCGAGGTGCCCGATCCGGCCGCGATCGACATGGCGGACCTCGGCCGCTGCGAGCTGGCCGCCTGCGCGATCAAGGAGTCGCTGCGGTTGAACTCGGCCGCGCCCGTCCTCTGGCGGCGGTCGGTGCGGCCGTTCGAATTTGGCGGCCACGCCTTCCCCGAAGGCACGATCACCGGCGTCAATCCGATGCTGACCCACCTGTTGCCGGAGATCTGGCCGGATCCCGACAGGTACGACCCGCTGCGCTTCTCGGCCGAGCGCTCGCTCGGCCGCCACCGGTTCGCCTTCATGCCCTTCGGGGGAGGCGCCCATGGCTGCCTCGGAGCCAATTTCGCCTATCTGCAGATCCGGGCTCTGCTCCGATCGCTGCTCGACGGGCACGAGCTGGTTCCGGCCTGGAAGTCGCCGCCGCGCTGGTATCACTGGCCGAATTGCCGGCCCCGGCGAGTCCTGAGGATCGAGCTTCGCCCGCGCCTCAGTCGATGACCTCGGAAAAGCAGATCTCGCTCCTGAACAAGGCCCGGACGAGCAGCTGGGAGCGGGTCGCCACCGAATAGCGGCGCTTGGCGGCTTCGATATGCTCGTTGACCGTCTTCGGGCGAATGGCGAGCAGGTCGGCGATCACCGAGTCGCTCTTGCCGCGTGCCACGAACAGCAGGCACTCGCGCTGCCGGTCCGAGAGCGGCGCCGGGCGCAGATAGATCTCGCCCGGCCGCTGCTTGACCAGCTTCCTCGCCGCTTCGAACGCGAAACTGCCCAGGGCCTGGGCGGCCGAGACGCTCGCGTCCGGAAAGGGCCGGGTCTTGCCGGTGGCGAAACTGCACGAGCCGAATGTCTCTCCCGGGACGTGGTTGGGCACCGTATAGCCCTGGACGATGCCGTACCGGGCGGCATGGCTCAGATGTTCCTTTTCGGCCGGAGTGAGGTCGAGCAGCGATTCGAGCTGGTCCCATTTGAAGCCGCTCGACATCCGCTCGGCCGCCCTCAGCACCGGATCGGTGAACTTCGCCATCTCGCGGACGTACCCGACCCATTCCAGTGGATAGTTGGTGAGGCGGACATGTTCGCCCGCCGGCCGTCCGAAGCAGACATGATGGACGATGGCGAAATAATCGAAGCCCAGTTGCTGGACCGCCGTTTCGATCAGCACCCGCAAATCCGCCATGCTCGGCACCGCCGCCGCCGCGGTGACGAAATCCTGCACGACGGCAAGGCCGTCGTGGCGCTGCGCAGCTCTCAGGTCGCTGACGAGGGACACCGCGTATTTTTACTCCATTTCGGATTGGCCTGGCCAAAGGGTGGATAGAATATACCGGGTACGACAGTCAAACGGCGGACCGGTTCCGGTCGCGGCCCGCCGACCGGCCGGGGACCCTTGCGGAAGCGACGGGCCGTGCGCTCGAAGGCGGTGCCGGGTGTCCGACTCGAACGGACGACCTACCGCTTACAAGGCGGTTGCTCTACCAGCTGAGCTAACCCGGCGGCGGGCTCCAAATGGGTCAGAAGGGCCCAAACGTCCAGCCCGTCTTTTTCATCCGTCGGCGAGCGGGCGGGCGGCGCCGGCAAGTTTTACCGCCACGGGCCCTCGGGCCCGTTGACCCTAAGCGTGCCGCCGGGCGAGAGTGGGGAATCGGATGGCGGCGGGGGGTGACGTGCATTTCGCGAGACTGGCGGCGATCGCGGCCGCGATGATTTCCGCGCCGGCGCCGGCGCAGCCGGCCGCTCCGCCGCCCCGGCACGAGAGCGGCTGGCCGGGCCTCGTCTCCGGCAATAACCCGGCCGAGTTCAGCGCGAGCCTCGATCTCGGACCCAATCTCGAGCGCGGCCGATCGGCCCGCGCCGAGCTCGCCGAGCATCGCCGGCTGGCCGCCGCCCTCGCCGGCCTCGCGCCGCAGCGCAAGGGCGTGGTCGACGCCTATGTCGTCGTCGTGGGTCTCGACAGCGACGCCGTCTTCGGCCGCGAGGCCCGCGAGGCCGGCAAGGTGCTGTCGCGCCGGTTCGACGCGGCCGGGCGGACCCTGGTCCTCGCCGGAAGCGACGGCCGGGGCGCCGCGCCCCTGCCGATGGGATCGCTCCACGCGCTCAGCCTGGCGCTCGCCCGGGTCGCCGAGCTGGCCGATCCCGCCGAGGACGTGCTCGTCCTCTACACGACCGGGCACGGGGCGCCCTACGGGATCACCTATCACGACGGCGACCAGGGCTACGGCGTCCTGACTCCGGCGCGGCTCTCCGCGCTGCTTCGCGAGGTCGGCCTGGCCAACCGTCTGCTGATCCTGTCGGCCTGCTATTCGGGGACCTTCGTCCCCGCCCTGTACGGGGAGACCACCGCCCTGTTCACCGCGGCCTCGGCCGCCCGGACCTCGTTCGGCTGTGCCGCCGACAACGACTGGACCTTCTTCGGCGACGCGATGATCAACCGCGCCCTGCGCAAGCCTCAGCCGCTCGCCGGAGCCTCTGCGGAGGCGCTGAAGCTGGTCGGGGAGTGGGAGTCGGCGAAAGGCTACGAGCCGTCCTACCCCCAGGTCAGCATCGGCGGCCGGGTCGATTCGTGGCTGAGGCCGCTCGAGGCGCGGATGCCGAAGACGGCGACCCAGCCGGTAGGGAAGGCGGCGGCCGAATAGCCCCTCTCCCTGGAGGGGAGAGGGACAGGCGCGAAGCGCCAGGGTGAGGGCCTGGAATGGGGTCGGTATGCCCTCACCCTCCCGCCGCTACGCGGCGGGCCCCTCCCTCTCCCCTATAGGGAGAGGGGTTCATACAATCCCGAACGTCCAACCCTCGCTTCGGGCGAGCTCGGGGGTCAGGCCTTCCGGGTCGAACGCCCGCGGCTCCTCGGCCGCGAGAGCCCGCATTCCGGCCGCCGTGACCATGGCGTCGGTCTGGTGATCGTCGGGCTCGAAGCGGAGCCGCGCCGGACGGCTTCCGAGCCCCACGAGAGCCCGGTTGAGATCGGCCCTCGAACGCAGCTTCGTTCCGCTCAGGCCGGCCCGTCGAAGATAGATCCGCGTATAGATCTCGACCACCGCGCTGCCCCCGTCCGGAAGCGGGTCCATCGGCCAGATCGCGACCTTGCCGTCGAGACGATGGAGCAGCCGCATGCCGGCGAAGCTCGCCTTGGCGACCTGGGCCGCGCCGATCGCGTCGTAGGCGCTCGCCGTCTTTCGGCCGCCCTGCGCGTTGAGGCGGGCGTCGCACTGGCGGAAGCGCATGAAGTCCGCCTTCACGCCGTCGGCGATCCCGAAATAGAAATGACGGCGGTGGGCCCGCTCAAGGAAGCTGGCGGCGCCGAGGTCCTCGTCGTCGCTGCGGCTGTCGACATAGGCCCAGAACTCGCTCGCGGTCGAAGGGACGTCGGGCTCCCCGGGCAGATATTCCCCGCGCTCGGCGATCGGCGGGGCGAAGCTGAAGTCGAAGCCGAACAGGGTCGGCGCCGCCGCCGCCTCGTCGAGGAGCCATTCCAGCACCTCGGTGCGCGACCAGACATGGCCGGGACGGACCAGCCGCGGGCTCGCCGTCCCCGCTTCGGCGACGGCGACGGCGATACCCTTGTGGCGCTTCCCCTTCGCCCCCGACCAGTCGATCGCGGCGAAGCGCTCGAACCTGCCCGTCAAACGAGCGGCGGCTGGCTGTCCGACGGCGGCGCGGGCGGAGTCGGCGCCTTCGGCGGCCTCGGCCGCGACGGCGGGACGGGCACCGCATTGCCTTCGGTCCAGCGCTCGAGCATTTTGTGCGCCGTCGGCCGGCCGCCCAGCCCGAAGGCCAGCGCGCAGGCGACCGCCGCCGATCCGATGATCGCCGCGAAGGCGATGATCACGATCTCGTTGGCGAGGCCCATGAAGGTCAGCCCCATCGCCACCGCAAGGGCGATGATCGACCATCTGAGGATGGTCGGAAGCCAGCCCTCGGTGGCGGCGCCGCTGACGAGGTTCGAGACGATCCGGGCGATCGCCACGCCGCCGAGGATGATGACCGCGCCGAACAGCACCTTGCTGCCGAGCTCGAGCACCTGGGCGAGCATCGCCGCGATCAGCGGCGACTGGAGCAATTCGGCCGCCTTGATCGCGAAGAAGATCAGGATCGCGATCATCACCGCCGTTCCGACGGTGCGCGAGGGCGACCCGCCCGCCGGGGCGATTCCGATCGCGCTGACCGACCGGTCGAAGCCCATCGACGGGAGCAATTGCTCGATCGCCTGCTTGGCGAGCTTGCCGAGCAGATAGCCGATGGCAAGCAGGATCAGCGCCCCGATCACCAGCGGGATCGAATCGAGGATGGTTCGCAGCATCTCCGTCGCCGGGCCGGAGATCGCCTGGATCTTGAGCGCGTCGAGCGCCGAGATGGTCACCGGGATCATGATCAGGAAGAAGACCACCATCCCGACCGAGCGGCTGATCGACGTCCGGCTCGCGGCGACGCTGGGAGCGGCGCCTTCCGGGCTCGCCGGGACGGTCCCCGCGGTTTCCGAGAGGCCGGTCTTGCGAAGCCATCCGTCGGCGTTGGCGGCGAGCAGCGAGCCCTCGACCAGCCGGCGGACGATCCGGGCGACGATCAGGCCGATGAAGAAGATCAGTCCCGCGCCGACCACGTTCGGGATGAAGGCGAGCGCGTTGGTGGTGAGCTGGCGGACCGGATCGAGCACGCCGCCGAGCTGGAGCGGCTGGAGGGCGAGCATGATTCCGATGAGGATGATCAGCCAGAAGACGATGTCGCCGATCAGGCTTCCGAGGGTTCGTCCGGGTTCCGCCTCATAGTGGCGGCGAAGCGCCGGGATCCGGTCGACGACCTTGGCGATCGCCCATTTCGCCGCCCGGGCGACGAGCCAGGCGATGACGAGGATGGCGACGGCGGCGAGGATCCTCGGCCCCCAGAACATCAGCTGCGCCTGCCAGTAATCGGCGTCTCCGGCATCGTTGGCGTACATAGGCGGTCCCCTGGTTCGGAGCGGCCGCGCGCCGCTCCCTGAGATAATGACGGGCGGACCCCGGGGTTCCGCTCAGCGCAGGGCGGCGAGCACGTCGCGGACGAAGGGGCCGGGGTCGAAGGCGGTGCCGGGCCCGTCAAAGCCGCGCCGGACGATGACGATCCGGAGCGAGGGCACGATCGCCAGATACTGGCCGCGATTGCCCTGGGCGATATAGGCGTCGCCGGGCAGGCCGAGGTCGGGCGGGAAAGTCCAGAAGGTGGCGCCGTAGCCGTAGCCAGCGGCCGGCTGGGCCGGTCCCCGGCGGGAGACGTAGGCGCCCCAGCCCGGCGGCAGGATGCGCTCGCCGTTCCAGACGCCGTCATTCTGGTAGAGGAGGCCGAGCCGGGCGAGGTCGCGCGCGGTCGTCCAGACCTGGCTGGAGAGGATGAAATTGCCCTGCCAGTCGGTCTCCGGCCAGGTCCGCGTCATGCCGATCTTCCAGAGCAGCGACTCGAACGGGAAGGCGAGCGCCCGCTCGCCGTCGCCGAGCCTGGCCCGGAGGCCGCGGATCGCCAGCAATATGTCGTTATTGGCATAGCGGAATCGGGCGTTCGGCGCCGTCTCCAGCGGCCATTGCGTCGCGTTTTCGGTGACCGAGCTGCCGCCGAAATAGGTCGCGTCGGTGCGGTTGCCGGCGGCGTCGCTGTGCAGCCCGCTCGCCATCCGGAGCAGATTGTCGGTGGTGATGGCGGCGCGGGGATCGCCCGGCCGCCGCCATTCGGGGACCGGCGCGGGGGCGTCGACGTCGATCAGCCCCTTCTGGACGGCGGCGCCGACGATGGTGCCGGCCAGGCTCTTGGCGACCGACCAGGTGCGCTGCGGCATGTGCATGTCGAAATCGTCGCGATAGCGCTCGGCGACGATCCAGCCGCCCTGGACGACGAGCACCGCCGTCGTCTCGCTGCCCTGGCCGTAGCTTCGGCGGTCGAAGGCGGCGGCGACGGCGCGGCCGAGCGCCCGCGCATCGCCTTTCGGCCGGGCCGCCGCATTGCGGTCGCCGTTCGGCCAGGCAAGCCGGTCGTTCCGGTCGACGGGCGGATCGACCGCGAGGCGCGGCAGCAGCCGGACCGAGTCGGCGCCCGCCCCGATGGGCAGCTGCGCGCAGCCGAGGTGGGGCCGCCAGGCGGCGATGCGGGGCGGCAGCTTGTCGCTGAAGGTGACGCTGACGGTCTTCGCCGTCCGATCGATCTTCGTCTCGAGGCCGGGGATGAGCGGCTCGAGCTCCGGATAGATCCGCTTGAGGTCGTCCCTGGCGACCTGATCCTCGCTCTGCCCCGCATTGAACAGATCGCTGCACAGGAAGGCGGCCTTGTAGCCCGCGGCCAGCGCCCGGACATATTCGGGCCGGTCGACCTGCGCCGAAGCGGGCGCGGCGAGGAGCAAGGCGACGATCAACGCCCGAACCGTCGCCCCAGCGAAGGCTGGGGCCCATGCCGCCGCGGAGCCCCGCATCGAATCTGCTTGGATGCCAGCCTTCGCTGCCATGACGTGGTTTGGCATCGTCATTTTCTCTTCCGGGGCCTCGGTTTCGGCTTGGCGGCGGTCCAGGCGTGCGAGCGCTCGACGATCTCGCGCACGCGCTCGGGATCCTGGCTCCCGTAGCGTATGAGGACTGCGGGCCAGCCCTCGTAATGCGGAGTCTGCCAGAAGGTTTCCGGGTCCGTCTCCTTCAGCATCTCGACCGTGTCGAGGTCGATCGCCACTCCGAACGACGTCTCGGCCTTATGCCCCGTGTAGAGGAAGGCGCGGCCGTTCACCTTGACCGCCGGCTTGCCGTAGCTGGTCGAGAGCTCGGAGCCGGGAAGCGTCAGAGCGAAGGCGACGGCCTCGTCCCAGCTGCCGATCGCCCCCGTCGTCGCCCCAGCGAAGGCTGGGGCCCCAGGGAGTGAGGACCCCCGGCGCCTTTCGCCCGCCGGGGCCCCAGCCTGCGCTGGGGCGACGCGCCTACTCATCCTTGCCTCGGAGCTGGCGCTGCTCGTCCCACCAGGCGAGGCGCTCCGCCACGCGTTTCTCGAAGCCGCGATCGGTCGGCGTGTAGAAGGTCTGCGGCTGCATCTCCTCGGGCCAGTAATTGTCGCCCGAGAAGCCGCCCTCCGCGTCATGGTCGTATTGATAGCCCTTGCCGTAGCCGACCTGCTTCATCAGCTTCGTGGGGGCGTTGAGGATGTTCTTGGGCGGCATCAGCGAGCCGGTGTCGCGGGCGGAGCGCCACGCCGCCTTCTGGGCGACATAGACCGCGTTCGATTTGGGCGCGGTGGCCAGGTAGAGGCAGGCCTGGGCGATGCCCAGCTCGCCTTCCGGAGAGCCGAGGAAGTCGTAGCTGTCCTTGGCGGCGATGCACTGAACCAGCGCCTGGGGATCGGCGAGGCCGATATCCTCGACCGCGGCCCGGATCAGGCGGCGGAGCAGGAAGAGGGGCTCTTCGCCGGCGGTCAGCATCCGCGCCAGATAATAGAGCGCCGCCTGCGGATCCGAGCCGCGGATCGCCTTATGGAGCGCCGAGATGAGGTTGTAATGGCCCTCGCGGTCCTTGTCGTAGACCGCGACCCGGCGGTGGAGGAGCGCGGAGAGGGCGGCTGGGTCGAGCTTCTCCCTCTCCCCTTCAGGGGAGAGGGGGCGGTTCGACTCCCCCTCTCCTTCGCCGCTGTCGCGGCTCTTCCTCTCCCCTCCAGGGGAGAGGGTTATCGAGAAGAGCGTCTCGGCCTGGTTGAGGAGGAAGCGGCCGTCGCCGTCGGCGGTCGCCACGAGCGCGTCGCGCGCCTCCGGGGTCAGCGGCAGCGGCCGGCCCATGATCGCCTCGGCGCGGTCGAGCAGCTGGCACAGGGCCCGGGTGTCGAGGCGGTTGAGGATCAGGACCTGCGCGCGCGACAGCAGGGCGGCGTTGAGCTCGAACGACGGATTCTCGGTGGTCGCGCCGACGAGGACGACGGTGCCGTCCTCGACATAGGGCAGGAAGCCGTCCTGCTGGGCGCGGTTGAAGCGGTGGATCTCGTCCACGAACAGCAAGGTCTGCCGGCCGAGCTTCGAATGCTCGCGAGCCTCGGCGAACACCTTCTTGAGATCGGCCACTCCCGAAAAGACGGCGGAAATGGCGACGAAGCGCATTCCCACCGCGTCGGCGAGCAGCCGGGCGATCGTCGTCTTGCCGGTGCCGGGCGGGCCCCAGAGGATCATCGAGGCGAGCTTGCCGGCCGCCACCATCCGTCCGATCGCGCCTTCCGGGCCGGTCAGATGGTCCTGCCCGACCACCTCCTCGAGCGCCCGCGGGCGAAGGCGATCG
>DASVVX010000054.1:0-15013 GCA_036386295.1 Allosphingosinicella sp. | reverse complement strand
CGCGGCAGGGGTGAGGATGGCCCGGAAGCGGCCGTGGCCTTCGTTCTGCAGGTTCATTCCCGAATAATCGACGAGCGCCGCCTCGTGGAAGGCGATGTGCAAGCCCCCGTCGGTGCGGACCGTCATCGGGGTCTGGGCGATCCCGACTTCGCTGATCTTGGTGCGGTTGTAGAGATATTCCTCCCGGTTCCACTGGAAGGCCGGGATCCACCAGACGGTGGCGGGGTCGGCCAGCGCGAACTCGGTGATCTCCTCGCCGATATTGACCTCTTCGAGCGCCTCCTGATCGGGGAATTCGTAGCGGAAGCCGATGCCGTCGTCATAGACCCGGAAGACGACGTCGAGGCTGCGCTTCGGCGGCGTCTTCTCGGTCAGCCGCACCTTGAGCTCGTTGTAACGGTCGCGGACGAAGCGGCGCTCCCCCCAGGGCTGCTCCCAGGTCCCGTCGGCGCTTCGCCGCAGCGACAAGCCGATCTCGAAATTGCGCTCGAGCTTCGGCGCGTCGGTGAGGATGAAGCCGAGCCGCGAGGGCAGGATGACCGGGCGGCCCAGGCGCGAGACGCTGTATTCGGGGCGGCCCTCGCCGTTGACGTCGACGGTGACGGTGAGGACGCCCTCCGGGGAGGAGATTTGAACGGGGGCGGCCCAGGCGGGGACCGCCATGAGGGCCAGGATCAGCAGCACGATTCGGATCATAATCGCTCCATGGCTCTCACGGGCTCCGTCATTGCGAGCGAAGCGAAGCAATCCAGAGCGGCTTCGATCGCTGGACTGGATTGCTTCGTCGCCGCGCTCCTCGCAATGACGAAGGAAATCGGGCTTGGCCATTCGCATTTTTTGCAGCAAAGTTTGCAGGATGAGCCGCCGCAGCACCCGTCTCGAAGACCTCGCCAGGCTGGCCGGCGTCTCCATATCGACCGCGTCGCGCGCTCTGAACGACAGCCCGGCGGTCAACGACCGCACCAAGCAGCTGATCTGGAAGCTGGCTCGGGAGAACGACTATCCCTTCCGGCGCTACATGCCGGCCGGACCGATCGGGGCCACCGGAACCATCGCCCTGGTGGTTCCGCCGCCGCAGGGCCGCGACGCCCAGATCGACGACCCGTTCCTGCTCGAGCTCTTCGCGGGTATCAGCGACGCCGCCCGCGCGCGCGGCTGCGATCTCATCGTCAGCCACATCGCCCCGGCCAATTTCGACGACCTTTCCGCCGCGATGACGACCAGCCGCGCCGACGGCGTGATCTTCCTGGGTCAGAGTTCGCTCCACCACGCCCTCAACCGTCTGGCCCAGAGCGACGCGCGCTTCGCCGTCTGGGGCGCGCAGCTTCCGGAGCAGGCTTATTGCTCGGTCGGCTCGGACAATCTGGCGGGCGGGCGCCGGGCGACGGCGCATCTGATGCGGCTCGGCCGCCACCGTATCGTCTTCCTCGGCGATACCGAAGCGCCGGAAGTCGCCCAGCGGGTCCGCGGCTATGTCGAGGCTCACGAGCAGCTCGGCTGGCCCGTCGATCCGCGGCTGATGGTGCCGGCGCATTTCACCGTCGAATCGGCCGAGGCATCGGTCGACGCGCTGCTCGCCCGCGGGATCGAGTTCAACGGCATCGTCGCGGCGAGCGACCTCATCGCCCTGGGCGCGATCCGCTCGCTCAACCATCACAATATCAAGGTGCCGGAGGGCGTCTCGGTGGTCGGCTATGACGACGTCCCGTTCGCCCGCTACAGCCGGCCCGCGCTGACCACGGTGAAGCAGGACACGGCGCGGGCGGGCCGCCTCCTCGTCTCCAAGCTGCTCGACGCCGGCGCGGCGACGGACATGAGGTCGGAACGGCTGCCGACCGATTTGATCGTGCGGGAGAGCTGCGGGGGATAACGTCATCCCGGCGAAAGCCGGGACCCAGGAACACTGAGGACCGAGTTTCGATCGCCGTGTTCCTGGGTTCCGGCCTTCGCCGGAATGACGAAGGGTCACTTCACCCGCTCGGCGATGAGCGCCGACAGCGGGGCAAACGGCTCACCCACCCGCTCGATGATCCGCCAGCCGTCGGGGAGCGCCCACTCCACCGCCTCATCGCCCAGGTTGAAGGCGCAGAGCAAAGCCTCCTCCCCCTCGCCGCGCTCGAAGACGAGCAGCGGCGCCGGCGCCTCGACCCGGCGGATCCCGCCCGTGCGAAGGGCCGCCCGGTCCCTGCGAATCGCCACGAGCCGCCGCGTCAGGTTCAGCATGGAGTCCGCCTCGCGCTCCTGCGCATCGACCGCCAGCGGCGCATGCGCCGGGTCCACCGGCAGCCACGGCTCGGCCTCGGAGAAGCCCGCATTCGCCGCCGCGCTCCGCCACGGCATCGGAGTCCGCGCGCCGTCGCGCCCCTGCGTCTCGGGCCAGTTGGCGATCGCTTCGGGGTCTCGGAGCCGCTCGAACGGCACCACGGCCTGGGGCAGGCCGAGCTCCTCGCCCTGGTAGAGGAAGATATTGCCCCTGAGGCACATCAGAAGCAGCATCGCCTGCCTGGCGAAGGCGGTCGGGTCGCGGCCGGCGAGCCAGCGCGAGGCCACCCGCGGCGCGTCGTGATTGGAGAAGGCCCAGCTCGGCCAGCCCTCGCCGGGCTCGCCCGGCCACAGCCGCATCGCGCCGTCGATCAGCTCCGGCGTCAGGCTCTGCGCATAGAGGAAGTTGAAGCCGTAGGCGCTGTTCAGCCGGTCCGGCCCCTGCGTGTAGAGCTTCATCTCGCGGTCGGCCTGCTCGCCGCCGACCTCGGCGACGGTGAAGGTCGCGCCATAGCCGTCGGCGACCCGCCGCAGGCGGCTGAGGAACAGCGGAATGTCCTGGTGCGACTGGTTGTAGAGATGGTGCTGGAAGTCGAACGGGCGGGTGCGGCGGCCGCTGCCTCCGGCGACGGCCGGATTGTCGCGCAGCAAGGGATCGTGCATCGCGAAATTGATCGCGTCGATCCGGAAACCGTCGACGCCGCGGTCCAGCCAGAAGCGCGCGACGTCGATTAGCGCGTCCTGGACCTGCCGGTTGTGGAGGTTGAGGTCGGGCTGGCCGGGCAGGAAATTGTGCAGATAATATTGGCCCCGCCGGGCGTCCCAGGTCCAGCTCGGGCCGTGGAAGACGGACTGCCAGTTGTTGGGCGGCGAGCCGTCGGCCTTCGCGTCGGCCCAGACGTACCAGGCGGCTTTGCCGTTGTCGCGGCTCGACCGGCTCTGCCGGAACCACTCATGCTCGTCGGAGCTGTGCGAATAGACCTGGTCGATCAGCACCTTGAGCCCGAGGCCATGGGCGCGCTCGAGCAGCCGGTCGAAATCGGCGAGGGTCCCGAACACCGGATCGACGCCGCGATAATCGGCGATGTCGTAGCCGAAATCCTTCATCGGCGAAGTGAAGAAGGGGGACAGCCAGAGGCCGTCGACCCCCAGGGACGCGACATGATCGAGCCGCTCCGTGATTGCGGGCAGGTCGCCGATGCCGTCGCCGTTCGAATCGGCGAAGCTGCGCGGGTAGATCTGGTAGATGACCGCCCCGCGCCACCATTCGGCCGAGGCCGCGGCGCCGCCGACCCGTTCCAGAGCGCTCCGGTTCACCGCGCCGTCCTGCACACCACATAGTCGAGCGCCGGCACCTCGACCCGATAGCTGCCCGGCGCGGCGGCCCTGGCGCCGCAGCGGCCGCGCACCGAGGTCCAGCGGTCCGACGCCGCGTCGACGGCGACATTGGCCGCGACCGGGGACGTCGAATTGTTGAAGAGCGCCAGCGTCTCGCCGCCGCCCGAGGGCGCCCGCCGGGACAAGGCGAACAGGCCCGGCGAATCGCCATAGGCGCGCACCACCTGCTCGCCGCGGCTGATCGCCGGGTCGGATCGCCGGATCGCCGCCAGCGCCGCGATCGCGCGATAGAGCTTCGACTGCGGGTCGAAATTGGACTGGGCCGTGGTCGCCTGGGAGCCGACCAGCTTGTTGTCGTTGTAGATCGCGACCCTGCTCGGGAACATGTCCTCGCGCGCGTCCTGGTCGCCGCCGTCGCCGGCGAAGCCCTGCTCGTCGCCATAATAGACGACCGGCACGCCGCGGGCGAGGAACAGCAGGGCGTGGCCGAGGATCACCCGCTTCAGCACCTCCTCGTCGCTCGCCGCGGGATTGGCTTCGCGGACGAAGCGGGCGAAACGGCCCATGTCGTGATTGCCGAGGAAGGTGGGAAGCTGCCGGGCGGTCGCCTCGCCCCCCGCATAGAGCGGGTCCGCCGCGAAGAGCCGCGCCAGCCGGGAGCCGCCCTGGCCGTTCGCGACCACGTCCGTCACCGCCGACTGGAAGGCGAAATCGAGCACCGTCGGATAGGAATCGACCCGGGTGAAACGCGCCAGCGTCCCCGGGTCCGGATCGTAGACCTCGCCGAAAATGTGGAAGTTCGGAATACCCCGCGCCCTGGCCCGCTCCAGCATGGCGGGGACGAAGGCCTGCCAGAATTCGGGGTTGACGTGGCGGGCGGTGTCGATCCGGAATCCGTCGATTCCGAAATCGTCGATCCACTTGCCGAAAATCTCGATGAAGCCCGCGACCACCCGCGGATGCTCCGTGAACAGGTCGTCGAGCCCGGAAAAATCGCCCATCGTCGAGCTCTCGCCGCTCCACGTCGTGTCGCCGCGATTGTGATAGTAGATCGGGTCGTTGAGCCAGGCCGGCTTCTTCACTCCGGCTTCGGCCGCCGGCACATAGGGCGTGTAGGCGAAATCGGGCCGGGTCAGCCGGGCGAAATTGTCGGGCCGCTGGGCCGGCTTGTCGAGTCCCTCGAAACCCGGATTGATCGCTTCGCCGGCGGGGCCGCCGCGGCGCGAATGCGGATAGTCGGCCAGGCTTCGATAGGCGCAGTCGTTGGCCGGGCATTCGCGATACTTGATGACGTCGGCGCTGTGGTTGGTGATGATGTCGAGATAGACCTTGATCCCCCGCGCGTGGGCCGAGTCGACGAGCCGCTTCAGATCCTCGCGAGTCCCGAAATGCGGGTCGACGTCGGTGAAGTCGGTGATCCAATAGCCGTGATAGCCGGCCGATTCCCGGCCGGGCGGGCCCTGGACCGGCTTGTTGCGGTAGATCGGGCCGAGCCAGATCGCGGTGGCGCCGAGACCCGCGATATAGTCGAGCCGGCGGGTGAGGCCCTTGAGGTCGCCGCCATGGTAGAAGCCTTTGACGGCCGGATCGAAGCCGTTTTCCAGCCGTCCTCCGGCCAGGCCGCCGCGGTCGTTGCCGGGATCGCCGTTCTCGAACCGGTCCGGAAGGACGAAGTAGACCACCTCCTCCCCGGGCGTCCGGTCGAGATAGGCTTCGGCCGCCGTCGCCGGAGCCGAAGCGAGCGCCGCCATCGCCATCGCCATCGCCGAGATTGGCCGCATCGTCCCACTCCCATCCGCCGCCGAGGCAGCTTTTTGCAATTCTTTGCAGAAGCTCCGACGTCCGGTCAAGGGCGAGCGCCGCGTTCACAGGCCGGGAATTTTCTCAGGGATAACTGCGTTGAAGCGGAGAGTCCGCGAGCGCCGTGAATAATTCGCTCTTGCCATGGCGGCGATAAATTTGCAGTAATTTGCGGAATTGACAGACCGCGAGCCAATCGCGGCGTGCGGCGTTCGCAGGAAGCCTCGCGGCCGAATCGGCGCCGAAGGAAACAGGGGGTGCGCGAAACGCGCGCTTTTCCGCCGTTTTCGGCGGGTGCGCGGGCTCCTCCGGGAATGCAACGGGTCGTCCGGGTGGGGGCATTCGGCGGCTGAACTGAGAGGACCCGAGAATGACGAATCGCTTCGACTCGCGGCGCTGGTACCTGCTCGGCGGCGCCGCCGTGCTCGCCCTGTCGGCCGCTCCGGCCTGGGCCCAGGACGTGCCCGACGAGGCGCCCGAGGCCGCGGCTCCGGTCGACGAGAATGACGAAGGCGACATCGTCGTCACCGGCTTCCGCGCCAGCCTCGAAAGCGCCGTCAACGAGAAGAAGCAGCAGGATCAGATCGTCGAATCGGTGTCGGCCGAGGATATCGGCAAGCTCCCCGACGCCTCGATCGCCGAATCGATCGCCCGCCTGCCGGGCCTCACCTCGCAGCGGCTGTCCGGCCGCTCCAACGTCATCTCGATCCGCGGCTTCGGCCCGGATTACTCGATGACCCTCTTGAACGGCCGCGAGCAGACCTCGACCGGCGACAATCGCGCCGTCGAGTTCGACCAATATCCCTCGGAGGTCGTCCGCCAGGTCAACGTCTACAAGTCGCCGAGCGCCAGCCTGGTCGGCCAGGGCCTGGTCGGAACGGTCGACATCCGCACCATCCGCCCGCTCGATTTCGGAGGCCGCCAGGTCCTCGCCGTCGGCGCCCGCGCCTCCTACGCCGATCTCGGCAAGCTCAACTCCGGCTCTCGCGACACGGGCTTCCGGGTCAACGGCACCTTCGTCGACCAGAATGCCGACGACACGTTCGGAATCGCGCTCGCCGCCTCCTATGTCGACGAGCCCTACCAGCTCCAGGAATATAACGCCTGGGGCTATCCGGGCAGCGGCACCTCGACCGATCCCTATGTGATCGGCGGCTCCAAATCCTACGTCACCTCGACTCGCCTGAAACGCCTCGGGATGCAGGGGACTCTGCAATTCAAGCCGACGCGTACTCTCACCGCGACGGTCGACGCCTTCTATTCCAATTTCAAGGACGACCAGATCAAGCGCGGCATCGAGCTTCCGCTCGCCTGGGGCAACGCGACCCTCGTGCCCGGCTCCGGCCAGGTCCAGAACGGCTTCCTGGTCTCCGGCATCGCCACCGGCGTCGAAGGCGTCATCCGCAACGACGCATTCGAGCGCCACGCCAATCTCTATTCCGGTGGCCTCAACCTCAACTACGAGGGGGAGAGCGGCTTCAACGCCTTCGTCGACATCGGCTATTCGCGCACCGACCGCAACGAGCTGATCCTGGAGAGCTATTCGGGCACCGGCTTCGGCGCCAACAACGGCGCCCGCGACACGATCGGCTTTCAGGCGAGCGAGCGGGGAATGTTTTTCGATCCGACGCTCAATTATTCCGACACCAGCCTGATCAAGCTGACCGATCCGCAGGGCTGGGGCGGCGGCGTCCTGCCCCAGGTCGGCTATTACAACAACCGGATCGTCGACGACGAGCTCTGGCAGTTCCGCGGCCAGGTCGAGAAGGAGCTGGAGGGCGGTTTCCTGTCGGCCGTGAAGGCGGGCGCCAATTACACTTTGCGCGAAAAGAGCCTCGATCCGGACGAGGCCCTGATCCGGCTCGCGGGCGGCGCGCTGGAGACCCCGATCCCGAGCCAGTTCCTCAAGGAGCCGACCAACCTCGGCTATCTCGGCCTCGGCCCGATGGTCAGCTACGATCCCAGGGACCTCCTCGCCGCCGGGAGCATCTACAGCCTGGTGACCAACACCTCGAATCCCGACGTCGTGGTGAAAGCCTATACGCTCGAGGAGAAGCTTCTGACCGGCTACGTCCAGGCCGACATCAGGGCCGAGCTGGGAAGCTCCACCCTGACCGGCAATATCGGCGTCCAGGCGATCCATACCGACCAGTCGTCGGTCGGCAACGTCATCAGCGGCGGCGTGCTCAGCCCGCAGGAGGACGGCGCCAAGTTCTGGGACATCCTGCCCAGCCTCAACCTGTCGCTGCGCACCAAGAACGATTGGGTCTTCCGGCTCGCGCTCGCCCGCGAGATCCAGAGGCCGCGCCCCGACAACATGCGGATCGCGATCAGCTACGGCTTCAACGTCGCCGAGGGCATCATCACCGGCAGCGGCGGCAATCCGCAGCTTCGGCCGATCCGCGCCAACGCGGTCGATTTCAACATCGAGAAATATTTCGGCCGCAGCGGCTACGTCGCGCTCCAGCTCTTCTACAAGGATATCGACACCTTCATCCATCCCGATCCCCGGGACGCGCCGTTCGACTATACGGGCTTCCCGCTCAGCGCCGCCGACGAGGCCCGGGTCACGACCCGCATCGGCCGGCTTACCCGGCCGATCAACAGCCGCGGCGGCAAGATGTACGGCGCGGAGGCGGCGGCGACGCTTCCGTTCGAGGTGATCAGCGACGGGCTCGAGGGCTTCGGAATCACCGGCGGCGTCGCCTGGACCAAGACCAGCGTCAAGGAGACCCCGACCAGCGCTCCAACCCCGATTCCGGGCTATTCGAAATGGGTGATCAACGGGACCGCCTATTACGAGCGCCACGGCTTTTCGACGCGCGCCAGCGTCCGGCGCCGGTCGACCTTCCTCGGCGAGCTGTCCGGCTTCGGCGGCAACCGCACCAGCCGGACGGCGCTGGGCGAGACCATCGTCGATGCGCAGATCGGCTACGAGTTCCAGGAGGGCTCGAGGTTCGAGGGCCTGTCGATCTACCTCCAGGGCCAGAACCTCACCGACGAGCGTTTCGCGACCCTCTCCGATCCCAACAACCGGCTGACCGTGCTCGATTATCAGATCTACGGCCGCCGCTTCCTCGCCGGCTTCAACTACAAGTTCTGAGCGGCCGGCGATGCGGCCGCCATCGCCTCTCCCGCTTTTCGCGGGAGAGGAGGGGCCCAAGCCGAAGGCTTGGGAGGTGAGGGTCTTGCCGGCTCATTGCTACAGACCCTCACCCTCCCGCTTCGCGGGCCCCTCCCTCTCCCGTAAGGACGGGAGAGGGGCTAAGGCCAGCGGATGATCGGATCGGTCATCAAAATCGTCATCGTCGGCGGCGGTACCGCGGGGTGGATCGCGGCCGCGGCGCTGGCCCGTTTCCTCGGCCGCCAGGCCGAGGTCAGGCTGGTCGAATCCGAGGAGATCGGGACGGTCGGGGTCGGCGAGGCGACGATCCCCCAGCTCCGGCTGTTCAACGCCGGGCTCGGCCTCGACGAGGACGAGTTCGTCCGCGAGACGGCGGGGACGTTCAAGCTCGGAGTCGAGTTCGTCGGCTGGGGCGCTCCGGACCAGCGCTACATCCACGCCTTCGGGACGATCGGCCGGGACCTCGGACTGATTCCCTTCCACCATTACTGGCTTCGCTACCGGGCCGAGGGCGGGACGGCGTCGCTGTGGGACTATTCCGCCTCCGCGCAGGCGGCCCGGCGCAACCTCTTCGGCCGGTGGGATGAGCGGCCGGACCGGCTTGCGAGCGGCCTCGCCCACGCCTTCCAGTTCGACGCCGGCCTCTACGCCGCCTTCCTGCGGCGCTACGCCGAGGCGCGGGGCGTCCGGCGCACCGAAGGCAAGGTGAGGGACGTCGCGCTGCGCGGCGAGGACGGCTTCGTCGAGGCGGTCGTGCTCGAGAGCGGCGAGCGGATCGAAGGCGATCTCTTCATCGACTGCTCCGGCTTTCGCGGTCTGATCATCGAGCAGGCGCTCGAGACGGGCTATGACGACTGGTCGAAATGGCTGCCCTGCGACCGCGCGCTAGCGGTGCCCTGCGCCTCGGGCGGGGAGCTCACCCCCTACACCAGGGCGACGGCGCGCGAGGCGGGGTGGCAATGGCGAATCCCGCTCCAGCACCGGACCGGGAACGGCCACGTCTATTGCAGCGCGTTCATCAGCGACGACGAGGCGGCTCGGGTCCTGCTCGCCAATCTCGACGGACCGGCGCTGGCCGATCCCCGCCCGCTGCGCTTCACCGCCGGCAAGAGGCGCAAGGCCTGGAACCGCAATTGCGTCGCGCTCGGCCTCGCCGCAGGCTTCATGGAGCCGCTCGAATCGACCAGCATCCACCTCGTCCAGTCCGGCATCGCCCGCCTCCTCCAGCTCTTCCCGGCGCGCGGCTTCGTGCCCGAGGAAGCCGACGAATATAATCGCCAGACCGACGTCGAATGGCTGTCGGTGCGGGACTTCCTCACCTTCCATTACTGGGCCAACGGCCGGGAGGGCGAATTCTGGCGCGCCTGCCGAGCGGCGGACCTGCCGGAGAGCCTTGAGCGCCGGATCGCCCTGTTCAGAGCCAACGGACGCCTCTTCCGAAGCAGCGAGGAATTGTTCGCCGAAGTGGGCTGGCTCCAGGTCATGATCGGCCAGGGCATCGTCCCGGCCGGCTATCACCCGCTCGCCGACCAGCTCTCGCCGGAGCAGCTCACCGAGTTCCTCGGCCTCGCCAGGAAGCATGTCGACCATGTCGTCGCCCGGCTTCCGTCGCACGCCGATTTCATCGCGCGCCATTGCGCAATTGCAGGAGCAGCCTCGTGACGGACACGCCGACGATCGCGACCAAGCCGAGGCTCGGCTTCGCCCAGATGTGGAACATCAGCTTCGGCTTCTTCGGAATCCAGATCGGCTTCGCGCTGCAGAACGCCAACATGAGCCGCATCTTCCAGTCGCTCGGAACCAGCCTGGACGATCTTCCCGCCCTGTGGGTCGCGGCGCCGCTCACCGGCCTGCTCGTCCAGCCGGTGATCGGCCATATGAGCGACCGCACCTGGCTCGGCCGGCTGGGGCGGCGGCGGCCCTATTTCCTAGCCGGGGCGATCCTCGCCGCGCTCGCGCTGTTCGTCATGCCGCTGGCTCCCGTCCTGCTGTTCGCGGCGGTGATGCTCTGGGTGCTCGACGCGAGCCTCAACATCTCGATGGAGCCGTTCCGCGCCTTCGTCGGCGACATGCTGCGCAAGGACCAGCACAGCGCCGGCTACGCGGTCCAGACCGCCTTCATCGGCGCCGGCGCCGTGGTCGGCTCGATCGTTCCCTGGGCGCTCGAGCAGGCCGGCGTTTCGAACGTGGCGCCGGGCGGCGGCATCCCCGACACGGTCCGCTACGCTTTCTGGTTCGGCGGCGCGGCCCTGTTCCTGGCGGTGCTCTGGACTGTGCTGACGACCCGCGAATACAGCCCGGAGCAGATGGCCGAGTTCGAAGGCGCCCGAGCCGAGGAGGAGGGACATATCGTCCGGCTGCTCGCCTCGCGAAGCTTCGCGTCCAGCGCCGTCTGGGTCGGAGCCGGCGCGCTGGTCGTGCTGGCGGTCCTGGAATTCGGCCTCGAGAAGGAGGTGTATCTGCTCGGCGGCCTGCTGATCGCCTACGGTCTCGCCAGCATCCTCGCCATCGTCGCCGCTCGCGGCGGCCGCGCGCCCAGCATGCTGGGCCACATCGTCGGCGATTTCTCGGGCATGCCGGAGCTGATGAAGCGGCTGGCACTGGCGCAATTCTTCAGCTGGTCCGCCTTGTTCATCATGTGGATCAACACGACTCCCGTGGTCGCCCAATATTTCTACGGCGCCGCCGACGCCGACAGCCCCGCCTATCAGGAGGGGGCGAACTGGGTGGGAGTGCTGTTCACCGCCTATAACGGAGTCGCCGCGATCGCCGCGCTGACCCTGCTGCCGCTCCTCGCGGCGCGGATCGGGCGGGTTCGGACCCACGTCTTCGCCCTGCTGTGCGGGGCGCTCGGCTACGGGAGCTTCTTCTTCCTGAAGGACCCGCGGATGCTGATCGCCAGCGAGGTCGGAGTGGGGATCGCCTGGGCGTCGATCCTCGCCATGCCCTACGCCATCCTCGCCTCCGCCTTGCCGCAGCGCAAGCTCGGCATCTACATGGGCCTGTTCAACGTGTTCGTGGTCGTGCCGCAATTGCTGGTCGCGACGGTGATGGGCTCGATCATGAAGCGCTTCTTCCCCGGCGAGCCGATCTGGACGATGGCCTTCGCGGCGGGGGTGATGGTTCTCGCCGCACTCGCCATGCTGCGCGTCGAGGAGCCGGCATGACGATCCTCCCCGGGACGGGGAGGGGGACCATGCGAAGCATGGTGGAGGGGGGGCTGTGCCAGATTCGGAGCCCCCTCCACCACCGCCTTCGGCGGCGGTCCCCCTCCCCGTCCCGGGGAGGATTTTGGGCGCTCCTCCTGCTCGCGCTCCTCGTCTTCGCAGCCCCCGCCGCGGCCGATCCCTACGACCCCGTCGATCTCACCGGCGTCAAGCACCCCGATTGGGCGAAGAATGCGGTTCTCTACCAGCTCAACACCCGGCAGTTCACGCCCGAGGGCACGTTCCGCGCCGCCGAGAAGCAGCTTCCGCGCCTGAAGGCTCTCGGCGCCGACATCGTCTGGCTGATGCCCGTCCACCCGATCGGCGCGAAGAACCGCAAGGGGACGCTCGGCAGCCCCTACAGCGTCCGCGACTATTACGCCGTCAACCCAGAGTTCGGCACGATGGAGGACCTCAAGGCGTTCGTCCGCACCGCCCACCGGCTGGGGATGCACGTCATCCTCGACTGGGTCGCCAACCACAGCGCCTGGGACAACCGGCTCGTCGAGCAGCATCCCGACTGGTACGACCGCGACTGGAAGGGCGACTTCCGGCCGACGCCCTGGTGGGACTGGTCCGACATCATCGACTTCGACTACCGCCGGACCGGAATCCGCCGCTACATGGCGGACGCGATGCTGTTCTGGGTCAGGGAGGCGGACGTCGACGGCTTCCGTGCCGACGTCGCCGCCTACATGCCGCTCGACTTCTGGGAGCGCGTGCGCTCCGACCTCGACGGGGTGAAGCCCGTCTTCATGCTCGCCGAGGCGCAGATGCGAGACCTCCACTACCGGGCGTTCGACGCCAGCTACGCCTGGGGGTGGTATGGAGCGGTCTCCGACATCGCCAAGGGCAAGGCCGACGTCGGCGCCCTGTTCGGCTATTACAGCGAGAATGAGAGCGCCTGGCCCGCCGGGGCGATGCGCATGGCCTATGTCGAGAATCACGACCAGAACGCCTGGCACGGCACCCAGTTCGAGACCTTCGGCCCGGCCCTGACCAACGCCATCGTGCTGTCGGTCGCCGGCGAGGGCATCCCGCTCATCTACAACGGCCAGGAGGCGGGCAATCCCAGGCGACTGGCATTCTTCGAACGCGACCCGATCGACTGGCGCGAGCATCCGATCGGCGATCTCTACAGGCGCCTCTTCGCGCTCAGGCATCGCAACCCGGCGCTGTGGAACGCCCCCTGGGGCGCGCGGATGATCGGCGTGGTGAATTCCGCGCCGTCGAAGGTCTTCTCGTTCGTCCGGCAGAAGGGCGATGCGAGGGTGTTCGCCGCGTTCAACTTCTCGGCCGAGCCGCAGCGGGTGACGTTCAAGGAGAGCCTTCACCACGGGCGCTACCGGGATTTCCACGGCGGCGGGGCGGTGACGGTCGACGCGTCGACCGAGCTGGCGCTGGCGCCGTGGACGTACAAGCTGCTGACGGCGGAAAAACAGGGCGGGGAAAATTGATTCCATTCGCTCATCCTGAGTAGCCGCTGAGCGAAGTCGAAGCGGCGTATCGAAGGACGGTCCTTCGATACGGGCCTTCGCCAGGCTCAGTCCCTACTCAGGATGAGCGGTAAGCGAGGGTTCCGATAGTGATCGACGCACCTGCAAAATCCGGCGCCCGCAACATCCGGCGGGTGTGCATCGTCGGCGGCGGCTCGGCGGGCTGGATGGCCGCCGCGGCCCTGGCCAATACGCTGAGGGGCGGCTGCCGGGTCGATCTCGTCGAATCGGACGAGATCGGCATCGTCGGCGTCGGCGAGGCGACGATCCCGCCGATCCGCTCGTTCAACCAGTCGCTCGGGCTCGACGAGAACGATTTCCTGAGGGCGACCCAGGGCAGCTTCAAGCTCGGCATCGAGTTCGTCGACTGGGCCCGGCTCGGCCACCGCTATTTCCACCCGTTCGGCCCGTTCGCCGCCGATTTCGACGCGGTGCCGCTCCACCATTACTGGCTCCGCGCCAGGGCCCATGGCGACACCTCCGCGCTCGACGAACATTCGATGGCCTGGGCGGCGGCGAAGCGGGGGCGGTTCGACCGGCCGATCCCCGACCCGCGGATGATCCAGTCGACCTACGATTATGCCTATCATTTCGACGCCGGCCTCTACGGCCGCTACCTGCGCGCTTATTCCGGACGGAAGGGAGTCGCCCGCCACGAGGGCAAGGTGGTCGACGTCCGGCTTCGCGGCGAGGACGGCTTCGTCGAGCGGCTCGTCCTCGACGACGGCCGCGAGATCGAGGCGGACCTGTTCATCGACTGCTCCGGCTTCCGCGCCCTGCTGATCGGCCAGGGGCTCGGAATCGGCTATGAGGACTGGACCCGCTGGCTGCCCTGCGACCGCGCCGTGGCCGTGCCCTGCACCCACGGCGGGGGCTTCACGCCCTTCACCCGCTCGACCGCGCGGGCGGCGGGCTGGCAGTGGCGGATCCCGCTCCAGCACCGGATCGGCAACGGCTACGTCTATTCGAGCCGCCATATCTCCGACGACGAGGCGGCGGCGACGCTGCTCGCCCATCTCGACGGCGAGCCCCTCGCCGATCCCCGCCCGCTGCGCTTCACCGCCGGCCGGCGCGAGACCTTCTGGGCACGGAACGTCGTCGCCCTCGGCCTCGCCTCGGGCTTCATGGAGCCGCTCGAATCGACCAGCCTGCACCTCGTCCAGTCCTCCGTGACCCGGCTGCTCGCGCTGTGGCCCGACCGGGGTTTCGACCCGCTCGCCGCGGCCGAGTTCAACCGGATCACGATCGACGAATATGAGCGGATCCGCGACTTCCTCATCCTCCACTATCACCTCACCGAGCGGGACGATTCGCCGCTCTGGCGCGAGTGCGCGGCGATGAGCGTGCCGGAGCCTTTGCAATACAAGATCGACCATTTCCGCCGCTACGGGCGGCTGGTTTCGACCGGGCCGGAGCTCTTCCAGAATCCGAGCTGGCTCGCCGTCCATATCGGCCAGCTCAACTGGCCCGAGCGCTACGATCCGCTGGTCGACTAGCGCAGCGACGTCGACGCCGGCGCCATCCTCGCCGGCATCCGCCGGGTCGCGGTGGAGGCGGCGGAGGCGATGCCGTCGCACCAGGCCTATATCGACCGGCATTGCAAGGCTCCGCCCTTGCGGTGACCGCCGGTCGGGCGCAGCATGAGCGCAAAGGGAGGGCGAGATGGCCGACTCGAAACGGGACTGGACCCGGCTGGTCACCTGGACGGCGCTGCTGCTCGGGGTGGGCGCGGTTCTCGCCGCGCTGGTCGCCGCGCTGGGCAGCGCGATGGAGATCTGGGGGTTCCG
>DASVVX010000053.1:0-9021 GCA_036386295.1 Allosphingosinicella sp. | reverse complement strand
GGAGGCCGAGTCGGTGCGCCAGCGGCTGGAGGCGCAACGCAGGCTGAAGGAGAATCTCCTGCCGGCCGGCGAGCTTGCCCAGGAGTTCGAGCGGGTGATGAAATTGCTCAACCGCTACGACCGCCGGGATGGCCGGATCGCCGCCCGCGAGGTCGGCCACGGCCGCCGGCAGCGCTGGACCTTCGAGCAGGCGATCGACCTGCTCGACCGGAAGCTGGACGCGCTCGGCATGCCCCGCGCGCTCCCGCCGCCGGAGGCGCAGCCGGAGCCGGAGGAATGATCCCTGGCCCTGTTCCCGCGGGCGCTCGAGCCTGGTCCGATTACCAATGGCTGCTGCGCTGGCGGCAGGTCCGCTTCGGCGATCGGGCCGGCGCGACGATCGAGTATAAATCGCTCGATCTCCCCGCCGCCGCCCTGCCCTTCAGGAGCCGGGCCGAGCTGCTCGAGGTCCTCGGGAGGCTGCGCCGATGCACGCCCGAGCAGCGTCGGATCGTCCTTCGCTCTTTGCCCTGGCCGGCGGTCCGGGCGCTCGCCGAGGAATGGTGGTGGCAGGCTCGGCGCGGCCAGTTCGTGCCGGACCTCATGGCGGACGGCCTGCCCTGGCGAATCTGGGCGATCGTCGCCGGCCGCGGCTTCGGCAAGACCCGCGCCGGCGCCGAATGGATCTGGGCCCGGGCGCGCGAGGACGGCTCGGCCCGGATCGCCCTCGTCGGAGCCACCCTCGACGAGGTCGCCCAGGTGATGATCGAAGGCGAGAGCGGCCTCCTCGCCATCGCGCGCTCCGACGAGCCGCTGCGCTGGATCCGCAGCCGCCGCCTCCTCCTCTTCCCGTCGGGCGCCCGCGCTTTCGTCTATTCGGCGGAGCGGCCCGAGAAATTGCGCGGCCCGCAGCACCATCACGCCTGGTGCGACGAGCTCGCCAAATGGCCGCGCGCCGAAGCCGCCTGGGACAATCTCATGCTCGGCCTGCGCCTCGGCGACCGGCCGCGCGCGCTCGTCACCACCACTCCGAAGCCGATCCCGACCCTGAAGCGGATCCTCGCCCTTCCCCGCTGCATCAAGACCCACGGCCGAACCGAGGACAGCCCCGACAACGCCCCCGATTTCCCCGGCGCGATGCGCGAGATGTACGGCCACGGCCGCCTCGCCCGCCAGGAGCTGGACGGCGAGCTGCTCGAGGATTTCGAAGGCGCCCTGTGGACGAGGGAGCTGCTCGACAAGGACCGTGCGCCGGCCCCGCCGCCGGGCGCCCGCTGGAGCCGGATCGTCATCGGCCTCGACCCGCCCGCCTCAAGCCACGGCGACAGCTGCGGAATCGTCGTCTGCGCGAAGGACGAGGAGGGCGTCGTCTCCGTCCTCGCCGACCTCACCCAGGGCGGCCTCTCCCCCGAAGGCTGGGCGAGGCGCGTGGTCGACGCCGCCGACCTCTACGGCGCGACCCGGATCGTCGCCGAGAAGAACCAGGGCGGCGAGATGATCGCCTCGAACCTGCGCGCCGTCGACGCCGACCTCCCGGTCAGGCTCGTCCACGCCGGCCCAAGCAAGGCGACGAGAGCCGAACCGATCGCGCTTCGCTTCGAAACGGGCCGGGCAAGGCTCGCCGGCCACTTCCCCGAGCTGGAAGACCAGCTCTGCGCCCTCACCTGGACGGGCTACCAGGGGGCGGGCAGCCCCGACCGCGCCGACGCGATGGTCTGGGCGATGACCGAGCTGTTTCAGAAGGAACGGGCGGCGCCGAGGATCAGGATGCTGTGAGCCGTCATCCCGGACCTGATCCGAAATCCACCTTGCCTTTGCCGCCGCCGGGAAGTGGAGGTGGATGCCGGATCGGGTCCGGCATGACGACCTCATCGCCACCGTTGCCGGCCCACCGCCTCCTCCCCGTCATCCCCGACTTGATCCGGGGTCCACCTTCCTTGGCCCCAGCCTCGAAAGAAGCAGGTGGATGCCTTTACCGCGGCCGGGGAACGAAAGGTGGATGCCGGATCAAGTCCGGCATGACGAGCCTCGCGCCCACTTTCCCGTCACCCCGGGCTCGACCCAGGGTCCACCTTCCTCACAACGAGCGGCTCGAACCCGAAATCCTCCGCCAGATCCCGCCACGTCGGATTCGCCGCCTCGATCAGCGCCACCTTCCACGCCCGGGTCCAGTTCTTGATCTGCTTCTCGCGCCGGATCGCGCCCTCCATCGACCCGCCCGCCTCGAACCACACCAGCCGCTTGCACCCGTAACGCGCCGTGAACCCGCCGAAGGTCCCCTCCCGGTGCTGATGAACCCTCCCCGGCAAGTCCGACGTGACGCCGGTATAGATCGTCCCGTGAAAC
Source organism: Allosphingosinicella sp. (assembly GCA_036386295.1). GTDB lineage: Bacteria > Pseudomonadota > Alphaproteobacteria > Sphingomonadales > Sphingomonadaceae > Allosphingosinicella. The sequence continues at coordinate 6,696 of DASVVX010000053.1, read as the reverse complement.
CCGCTCGCCATGATGTAGACGGTCCCCTCGCGCTCCATGCCCCTCCCCGTCACCCCGGACTTGATCCGGGGTCCACCTGTTTGAGCGCGCGGAGGCTGAAAGAAGGTGGATGCCGGATCAAGTCCGGCATGACCCAGATGCGAAATGGGTGTGCGCCTGATCCGGACAGCGGATTGCCTGCATCCCTTCCCCGTCACCCCGGACTTGATCCGGGGTCCACCTCCTTCGTGGCTTCGCGGCTTCGCGTGAACCAAGAAAGCGGTCTCTACGCCTCACCGACGCTCGCAAAGCTCCGGCATCTCCATCAGATCCGGCTCCACCCACCCCAGCCGGGCCTCGCGCGAGAACAGGGTCTTCGGATCATAGAAGCATAACGGCCAGTCGCGCCGTCCCTCCTCGGAGCAGAGCAGGCCGTTGACCTTGTCGACCAGCGGCCGGTCCGGATCGGTGCGCGCCAGGTAGAGCCGCACCGCCCGGATGAAGCACTGGGTGATCGTCTCGTGATAGCCCTCCGTGTCGCTGTTCACGCCGCCCACGCTCTCGTTGTAGCGGCGGATGAGGTCGGGGAGGTCGCGCTCCGGCGCGATGTCGGGGCGTTCGAGGATCAGCCAGGCGCAGGTGGAGAGGTGGGCCTCGTGGGTCCAGTCGGGGCGCGGCAGGGTCCGGGCGATCATCCCCTCGCCGACTCGGCGCACGGCGGAATCGTCGGGGAACAGGCGGGGTTCGTGCTGGGCGGTCATGGTCTTGTCCTTCACGGCATACAAAAAGGGCGCGCCGGCCTCGTGCCGACGCGCCCTTTCGGGTCTTCGAATGGCTGAGCGTCAGGCGGCCGGTTGCGGGGTTTCCACTTGCGCTTGTTGCTGCGCCCGAGGCGCCGCGTCGCGGACGCCCTTGTCGACATGCGCTTCGAACTTGGCGAAATTCTTCACGAAGAGGTCGACCAGCTTCGCCGCCGTGGAGTCGAAAGCGGCCTTGTCGGCCCAGGTGTCGCGCGGGTTGAGGATGGCGCTGTCGACTCCGGGCACCGAGACCGGGACCTCGAAGCCGAAATTCTCGTCGGTGCGGAACTCGACGCCGTTCAGGCTGCCGTCGAGCGCGGCGTTGAGGAGCGCCCTCGTCGCCTTGATCGGCATCCGCTTGCCGGTGCCGTACTTGCCGCCGGTCCAGCCGGTGTTGACCAGCCAGCATTTGACGTTGCCGCGCGCGATCCGCTCCTTGAGCAGGTTGCCGTAGACGCTCGGGTGGCGAGGCATGAAGGGGGCGCCGAAGCAGGTCGAGAAGGTCGCCTCGGGCTCGGTCACGCCGATCTCGGTGCCGGCGACCTTGGCGGTGTAGCCGGAGAGGAAATGGTACATCGCCTGGTCGGGGGTGAGCCGGGCGATCGGCGGAAGCACTCCGAAGGCGTCGGCGGTCAGCATGACGATGTTCTTCGGGACGGGCCCGAGATTGTCGGCCGAGCAATTGGGGATGAAGTCGATCGGATAGGCGCCTCGGGTGTTCTCGGCATGGCGGTTGTCGTCGAGGTCGAGCTCGCGGGTCTCCTCGTCGATGACGACATTCTCGAGCACGGTCCCGAAGCGCTTGGTGGTCGCGAAGATCTCGGGCTCGGCCTCGGCCGAGAGTCGGATCATCTTGGCGTAGCAGCCGCCCTCGAAGTTGAAGACGGCGGTGTCGGACCAGCCGTGCTCGTCGTCGCCGATCAGCGTCCGGCTGGCGTCGGCGCTGAGAGTCGTCTTGCCGGTTCCGGAAAGTCCGAAGAAGACCGCGGTGTCGCCCTCGGGGCCGATATTGGCCGAGCAGTGCATCGGCATCACGCCCTCGGCCGGGAGCAGGTAGTTGAGGATCCCGAACACCGACTTCTTCATCTCGCCGGCATAGGCGGTGCCGCCGATCAGGATCAGCTTCTCGGTCAGGTTGACCGCGATCACCGTTTCCGAGCGGGTGCCGTGGCGGGCCGGGTCGGCCCGGAAGCTGGGCAGGTCGACGATGGTGAACTCGGGCTCGAAGCTCTCGAGGTCGGCGGCGTCGGGGCGGACCAGAAGGGTGCGGATGAACAGGTTGTGCCAGGCGAGCTCGTTGATCACCCGGACGCGCACGCGGTGCTCGGGCTGGGAGCCGCCGTGGAGGTCGGCGACGAACAGGGTCTCCTTCGCGCCGAGCGCGGCCATGAAATCGGCCTTGAGGGCGGCGAAATGGTCGCTCGTCATCGACTTGTTGTTGTCCCACCAGATGGTGGATTCGGTCTCGGCGTCTCGTACAATGAACTTGTCGTTGGCCGAGCGGCCGGTATGCGCACCGGTGCGGACGACCAGCGGGCCGTCCTTCGCCAGCAGGCCCTCGCCGCGGCGGACCGCCTGCTCGACCAGCTGCGGGGTCCCGAGGTTCCAGTGAAGCTCGGCTTCGGTGGCGATACCCAGCCCCTTTGCCGGCACGCGATTGGCCACGACATTCTCCCTTGATTTATATGACGAAACGGGCGGCGAAGCCGCCGCCCTTCGGGTTGTGGGGCCCATATCGGAGCGGGCGGCTTTCGTCAAAGGCTGGCGCCTCCCAACCCCTCTCCCTCTCGGGGAGAGGGACCGCTCGCCGAAGGCGAGCAGGGTGAGGGCCCGACGAACGTCGACAGGCCCTCACCCTCCCACTCGCTGCGCGAGCGGGCCCCTCCCTCTCCCCTGCAGGGAGAGGGGTTGAACGCGCCCCGCTCGCCATCACGCACGAGAGCCGCTAATGAACCTGGAATGCCGGTCACCATCGCCCTGGTCGACGACGACCGCAACATCCTCACCTCGGTGTCGATCGCGCTCCAGGCCGAGGGCTTCGCGACGCGAGTCTATTCGGACGGCGAGGCGGCCTTGAAGGCGCTGGTCGACAACCCGCCCGACCTTGCCGTGCTCGACGTCAAGATGCCGAGGATGGACGGCATGGAGCTGCTCCGCCGGCTTCGCGAGAAGAGCGAGATGCCGGTCATCTTCCTGACGTCGAAGGACGAGGAGATAGACGAGGCCCTGGGCCTGGCCATGGGCGCGGACGACTACATCACCAAGCCGTTCAGCCAAAGGCTCCTGATCGCTCGAATCCGAGCCATTCTACGTCGTGCGGAAGCGCGGGCGGCGCCGGCGGACGAGGCGCAGACCGAGGCAGAGACTCCGCAGATCGTGCGCGGACGCCTCGTCATGGATCCGGCGCGGCACCGGGTGGCGTGGGACGGCAAGGACGTCACCCTGACGGTGACCGAGTTCATGATCCTGGAAGCGCTCGCGCAGCGGCCCGGCGTCGTCAAGTCGCGCAACCAGTTGATGGACGTCGCCTATCAGGACGACATCTATGTCGACGACCGAACGATCGACAGCCACATCAAGCGCCTGAGGCGCAAGTTCCGGAGCGCCGATCCCGAGTTCAAGGGAATCGAGACGCTGTACGGGGTGGGCTACCGCTTTGCCGAGGAGTGACGAGAAGGACCTCGAGCTCAAATGGTCGGGGCGGTGGATGCTCCTCCACCGGATCCTCGCGGTCAACATCTTCGCCCTCGCCATCCTCGCCGGCTCGATCTTCTACCTCGACAGCTTCCGCGGGCGGCTGACGACCGGGGCGGTCGCCAATGCCGAGACCCAGGTCGGGATCATGGCCGACTCGCTGTCGCTGGCCGAGCCGGGCGAGGAGACGGCGCTCGTGCACCGTCTCGGCACCCGCTCGAAGACCCGGCTGAGGGTGTTCGGCGACGACGGGACGGTCCGGATGGACAGCTGGAACGGAGCGCCGCCTACCTACCAGCTTCGCGATCCGAGCCGGGAGCCGTGGCGCAAGGACGTCGCCCGGCTGCTCGACAACGCGTTCGACGCGATCGTCGGGGCTCCGGCGCCGCCGCCGCTGCCGATGCCCGAGCCCGAGCGGCTCGAGGGCTGGAGCGAGGCGGCCGCCGCGCGCGCCGGCGGACCGCCGCGGACCATGCTCCGGCGCGCTCCCGAGGGCACGCCGTTCATCTCGGCGGCGAAGCGGATCCCGGGCTCGGACGAGGTGCTGCTCCTGACGCGCAACGCCCGGGACATCCGCCGGATCACCCGCGACGAGCGAACCACGCTGCTGATCGTCGTCTTCGTCACCCTGATCGTATCGGTGCTCCTCTCGCTCTTCCTCGCGCGCACCATCGCCTTGCCGCTTCGCCGGCTGGCGCGGGCGGCGCACCGCGTCCGGCTCGGCCGGGCGCGCGAGGTCTCGGTCCCAACCCTCCCCGAGCGCCGCGACGAGATCGGCCTGCTCGCCCGAGCGCTGGGCGACATGACCCAGTCGCTGCGCTCGCGGATCGACGCGACCGAGGCCTTCGCCGCCGACGTCACCCACGAGCTCAAGAACCCGCTCGCCTCGCTCCGTTCCGCCGTCGACAGCCTCGACAAGGTCGAGGATCCCGGGTTGCGGAGCCAGCTGATCGAGGTGGTTCGAAGCGACGTCGTCCGGCTCGACCGGCTGATCGTCGACATCGCCGAGGCCTCGCGCCTCGACGCCGAGCTGAGCCGGGCCCGCTTCGAGCCGGTCGACCTCGGCCATCTGCTCGAATCCCTGCTCGACCTGTGGCGGCCGCGGGCGCAGGAGCGGGGGGTAAGGCTGGCCTTCGCCCGGCCGCGGGTGGGCAGCGCCGTCATCCTCGGCGACGAGGCCCGGCTGGCCCGGGCGATCGACAATATCGTCGACAACGCCATCTCCTTCTCGCCGCCGGGCGGCCTGGTCGAGATCGGCGCGGCCCATTTCGGCGGCGAGGTGACGGTGACGGTCGAGGACGAGGGCAAGGGCGTGCCGGAAGAAGCGCGCGAATCGATCTTCCGCCGCTTCCACAGCGTCCGCCCGGAAGCCGACGGCTTCGGCCGCCATTCCGGCCTCGGCCTGGCGATCGCCAAGGCGACGGTCGACGGCCACGACGGCCGGATCGAGGTGGAAGGCCGCCACGACGGCCGCAGCGGCGCCCGGTTCGTGCTCCGCTTTCCCGAGGCCCCGGAGGCGCCCGAGGCATGAGCGGCCCGCCCGACCTCCTCCTCCACGCCTCGTGCGTCGCGATCGGCGGGCGCGCGGTGCTGCTCGCGGGCCGGTCCGGATCGGGCAAGTCCGACCTCGCCCTGCGGCTGATCGACCGCGGCGCGGCGCTGGTCAGCGACGACTATACCGAGCTGAGGCGATCGCGCGGGCGGCTGCTGGCGCGGGCGCCCGCGACCATCGCCGGCAGGATCGAGGTTCGCGGGATCGGAATCCTCGAGATGCCGGCGGCGGCGGACGTGCCGGTCTGCCTTCATGCCGACCTCGAGCGGGTTCCCGACCGGCTGCCCGAAGCGGCGAGGATCCGGCTGGCCGGCGAGGACGTCCCATCGGTCGCGCTCGCGGCGCTTGAGCCGTCTGCGCCGCTCAAGCTAGAACAGGCGCTGGTGCGCTTCGGATTAGGCTGTGTCGACATTGACTAGGCTGGTGCGTTCCCCTTCTCCCTCTCCCCGTGGGGGAGAGGGTAGGGTGAGGGGGTACGGCGTCTGCGGGCAAGTCCGGCCGCCTAGCCCCCTCACCCCAGCCCTCTCCCCCCGGGGAGAGGGGGATTGGAGCAGACCCCCGCAATGCCGCTAGAGCCCGACCTTTGACCGCCGGCCCGGCCCCGCAGCGGATCCTGCTCGTCACCGGCCTGTCCGGCGCCGGCAAGTCCACCGCGCTGAGGACGCTCGAGGATCTCGGCTGGGAGGTGGTCGACAATTTGCCGCTGTCGCTGCTCGAGGACCTGCTCGAGACCCCGCTCGGCAAGGGCAACCGCAAGCGCCGCCGGCCGCTCGCGCTGGGAGTCGACAGCCGGACCCGCGACTTCGACGCCAACCGCATCGTCCAGCAGATCAAGGCGCTGGCCAGCGACCAGCGGGTGCCGGTCGAGACCCTCTATTTCGACTGCGCCGGCTCGGAGCTTCAGCGCCGCTATTCGGAGACGAGGCGTCGCCATCCGCTCGCGCCGGACCGGCCGGCCACCGACGGCATCGCCGCCGAGCGCGAGCTGATGGAGCCGCTGAGGCGCTGGGCCGACCATGTCGTCGACACCACCGACACCGCGCCCAACACCCTGCAGCAGCAGATCCGCCAGCGTTTCGGCGGCGGCGCGGTGGCGCCGACCCTGTCGATCATGTCGTTCGGCTTCGCCCGCGGCGTACCGCGCAACGCCGACAACGTCTTCGACCTGCGGTTCCTGCGCAACCCTTACTGGGTCGACGAGCTGCGCGACCTGACCGGCCTCGATCCCGCCGTCGGCGACCATATCGCCGGCGACCCCGCCTATGCCGAGGCGGTCGGGCGGATCGAGGACCTGCTGCTATTCCTGCTTCCGCGCTACGGCGAGGAAGGCAAGTCCTACGTCACCGTCGCCTTCGGCTGTACCGGGGGAAGACATCGCAGCGTCCACGTCGCCGAGCGAGTCGCTACCCGGTTGCGCGAAGCGGGTTTTTCGCCCACGGTCGAGCATCGCGACCTCGCCTCGCCGCCGCGCGAGGGAGTCGAAACGCGGCCTGGGGGCAAGCCGCAGGATTGGGAAGTCTGAATGATTGGTCTGGTTTTGGTGACCCACGGCCGGCTCGCGGCGGAGTTCGTTCGCGCGATGGAGCATGTCGTGGGCCCGCAGGAGCGGATCGAGGCGATCTGCATCGGTCCCGAGGACGACATGGAGGAAAGGCGAAACGACATCGCCGG
>DASVVX010000052.1:0-16005 GCA_036386295.1 Allosphingosinicella sp. | reverse complement strand
TCCTCCTGATTGTGATCGAAGCGCGGCCGCCATCGCGGCCGCCGCGGCTTTATTCCGGGCCGTCCTTACAATCGCGGCACTGCCGTGCTACATGGCGCTTGCTACAGTCGCAAACTGAACGGTCTTTGGCGCTTTGCGGCTCCTCTTCCTTCTCTTGCCTCTCCTAGCCTCCGGAGGACCGATGTTCGGTCGCTCCACCAAGAAAGGAAGCACCATGCCAATCGGCACCGTCAAATTCTTCAATGCCGACAAGGGCTACGGCTTCATCCAGCCGGACGGCGGCGGCAACGACGCCTTCGTCCACATCAGCGCCGTCCAGGCCGCCGGGATGCAGACCCTCGACCGCGACCAGCGCGTGTCCTTCGAGCTCGAGACCGACCGCCGCGGCAAGACCAGCGCCGTCAACCTGCAGTCGGCCTGACCTTTGGGGACAGGTACCGGTACCTGTCCCCAACGTCTCCGCGAGGGGACAGCTCTGAGTGGGGACAGGTACCGGTACCTGTCCCCAAGGAGACGAAAGACCCTATGTCCGCCCAGCACGATTTCTATTCCGCCCGCGCCGCCGAGGCCCGCGCCGACGCCGACAAGGCGACCCTCGACAATGTCCGCGAGCGCTGCCTGCGCGCCGCCGGCGCCTGGGAGGCGATGGCCGCCCGGGCCCATCGCAGCGACGTCTTCCGGGCCAAGCAGGCCGCCGAGAAGGACGCCGCCGCCTCGGCGGAATAAATCCCCTCTCCCTTGAGGGGAGAGGGAGGGGCCCGCCGCGAAGCGGTGGGAGGGTGAGCGCCTTCCGACGTCCTTGCTATCCCCTCGACCCTCCCGCTTCGCGGGCCCCTCCCTCTCCCCTGCAGGGAGAGGGGAACTAGCCCTTGCTCCCGCCTTCGACACATCCTAGCAGCCTCAACGGTCCGGAGCCGGAACGGATCGGCCTTTCCGGCCATTCAGACCGGCGATGCCGAGGGACGAAGGATGAGCGAAGCCGCGGCTGCCCCGGCCCCACTTCCCGATGTGCGCGATCCGCACTCCGGCCATCATCACGGCGGCCTGCTCAGGCTCACCGTCGGAGCGATCGGGATCGTCTTCGGCGACATCGGCACCTCGCCCCTCTACGCCTTCCGCGAGACCTTCGCCGGCCACCATCCGCTGCCGGTCGACCGGCTTCACATCTTCGGCGTCCTGAGCCTGATCTTCTGGTCGATGATGATCGTGGTGACCTTGAAATACGTCACCATCCTGATGCGCGCCGACAACAAGGGGGAGGGCGGAAGCCTCGCCCTGCTCGCGCTCATCTCGCGCAAGACCGAAGGCGCGCGGTGGGGGACTCTCATCGTCCTGCTCGGAGTGTTCGCCTGCGCCCTCTTCTACGGCGATTCGATGATCACGCCGGCCGTCTCCGTCCTCTCCGCGGTCGAGGGGCTGGTCGTCGTCGAGGCCGGGCTCCGGCCCTGGGTGGTTCCGATCGCCATAATCATCCTGGTCGGCCTGTTCATGATCCAGCAGCGCGGCACCGCCGCCGTCGGCGCGCTCTTCGGGCCGGTCATCATCGTCTATTTCCTCACCCTGGCGGTGCTCGGGGCGATGAGCATCGCCGGCGCCCCCGACGTCGTCTGGGCGCTCAACCCGGCTTGGGCGGTGCGCTTCTTCCTGGAGGAGAAGTTCCTCGCCTTCGTCTCGCTGGGGTCCGTCGTCCTCGCCGTCACCGGGGCGGAGGCGCTCTACGCCGACATGGGCCATTTCGGGCGCCGCCCGATCCGCGCCGGCTGGGTCTATTTCGTCCTGCCCGCCCTGATGATCAACTATCTGGGGCAGGGGGCGCTGCTCATCGCCAGCCCCGAGGCGATCCACAACCCCTTCTTCCTGCTCGCTCCGAAATGGTTCCAGCTTCCGCTCGTCCTCATCGCCACCATGGCCACCGTGATCGCCAGCCAGGCGGTCATCTCGGGCGCCTTCTCGGTGACGCAGCAGGCGATCCACCTCGGCTACATCCCGCGCATCAAGATCACCCACACCAGCGCCGCGGCGGCGAGCCAGATCTACATCCCGACGATCAACTGGGCGCTGATGGTGATGGTGATCCTGCTCGTCCTCGTCTTCCAGACCTCATCCAACCTCACCGCCGCCTACGGAATCGCGGTCACCGGGGCGATGTTCATCGACACCTGCCTTCTCGCCGTCGTCCTGTTCGCCCTCTGGGGCTGGAACAAATGGCTGGCGGCCGGCCTGCTCGCGCTCTTCGCCATGGTCGACGCCGCCTATTTCGCCGCCAACCTTTTGAAGGTGCCGAGCGGCGGCTGGTTCCCGCTGATGATCGGCTTCATCGCCTTCACCTTCCTCACCACCTGGGCGAAGGGGCGCAAGCTGCTCCACAAGCAGCTCAAGCAGGGCGACATCCCGATCCAGCTGTTCATCAAGTCGGCGGCCGGCTCGGCCACCCGGGTGCCCGGCACCGCCATCTTCATGACCAGCCAGGCCGACGGAGTCCCCCACGCTCTCCTCCACAACCTCAAGCACAACAAGGTGCTCCACGAGCGGTCGGTGTCCTTGCGCGTGGCGATCGAGGACGTGCCCTATATCGACGAGGAGAAGAGGGTCGAGGTCGAGCCGCTCGGCGAGGGTTTCTACCGCATCACCCTCCATTTCGGCTTCATGCAGGACATGAACGTCCCCGAGGCGCTCGCCCGGGTCGACCGCTGCGGCTTCCCGTTCAAGATGATGGAGACGAGCTTCTTCCTCTCGCGCCAGACCCCGCTCACCTCCAACGTCCACGGAATGGCGATCTGGCGGGAGAAGCTGTTCGCCTGGATGATGCGCAACGCCGAGAGCCCGATGGAATTCTTCGGCCTGCCGCCGAACCGGGTCGTCGAGATGGGCAGCCAGGTGAAGATCTGACCCTCGTCGTCATTGCAAGCGAAGCGAAGCAATCCAGCCCGGTCTCGGAGACCCGCTGGATCGCTTCCCCGCTGCGCTCCTCGCAATGACGGCGCCAGGAAAGGGGACAGTCACCGTGACTGTCCCCTTTTTCGGCGGAAACGCAGCGAGGGAAAGGGGAAAGTCACCGTGACTGTCCCCTTTTTCGGCGGAAACGCGGGAGCGCCGGTGCGTTCCCGCAGCGAGAGGAGCCAGGACCATGACCAAGCAAAGCGGCGGCGACACCGTCGACCGCGGCCCGGCCCGCGAGCCCGGCCGCGACGAGGTCGGCGAGGTGGCCGGCACCGTTCGCGGCAAGGGCGGGGACCCGTCGCCCGACGACCGCGGGCGCGGCGAGACGTCCGAGGCCGACGGCCGGGCCGCCCACGAGCGCGCCAGCTGATGAACTTCGTCGTTCTCGGCCGCGACCGGCCCGGCGGCGAGGCCCGGGCCCGTCATCGCTCCGACCATCTGCGCTACGTCGAGGGCCATCAGGCCAAGATCGTCTATGCCGGGCCCCTGCTCGAGGACGGGCGGATGGTTGGGAGCCTCTTCGTCTTCGACGTCGCCGACCGGGCGGCGCTCGATTCCTATCTCGCCGGCGACCCCTATTTCGACCCCGGCATCTTCGCGAAGGTCGAGATCTGGGAGAGCCGCTGGATGGTCCCCGAGCGCGAGCCCGGCTTCCTCGCCGCCGAGGCGGAGCGGGCGCGGCGATAGGCTGGCCACCCCGTCATTGCGAGCGCAGCGAAGCACTCCAGCGGGCTCGAACCCGAGGGCTGGAGTGCTTCGTCGCTTCGCTCCTCGCAATGACGAGGCCGGGGGATTCAGCAGTCGCGAGCGATCTCGCGTCCGATCAGGGCTCCGGCGGCGCCTCCGACGATCGCTCCGGTGGTGCTTCCGCCGCGCCGGTAGCGATAGCCGCCGCGTCCGGCCTCGCTGCCGATGAGAGCGCCGATCGCGCCTCCGACGATCGCTCCGGCGGTGCCGTCGCCGCCGCGCCGGCCGCAATGGTAGCGGCTCCGGCCGTAATAGCGGCGGCCGTAGTAGCCGTCATGATAGCCGCGCCCGTAATAGGGGCGCCCGTAATAGCCCCGCCCGTAATAGGGCCGCCCGTAATAGCCGCCATAATAGCCGCGGCTGTAATAGGGGTCGTAATAGCCGCCGTAATAGGCCGGAGCGACGCTGACGACGATTCGGGTCCGGGAATGGCGGTGGCGGGCCTCGGCCGAGGAGGGCAGGGCGGTGAGCGCCGTCGCGGCGGCGGCGGCGGCGAGGGCAAGTCTGGTGAGCATGGCGACAGGCTCCTGGAGTACGACGGGACGCGCGCGCGGTCGCCCGGTCGCCCGGGGTCCGCGCGCGCCATCCTTGCTCCGATCTCGCTGACCGCCCGATGAACGGGCGCGCTTTCAGTCGCTTAGAGGCGGCCCATCAGGAACAGAATGAGCACGACTATGAGCACGAGGCCGAGGATTCCCGAAGGCCCGTAGCCCCAGCCGCGGCTGTAGCCCCACGTCGGCAGGGCGCCGAGCAGGAGCAGGACCAGGATGATGAGAAGGATGGTACCGAGAGTCATGGACGGCTCCTCTTGCCGGTGGATGCAGGTCCGTAACGGTTCGGAGCCGTTATGGTTGCGCCCGTCCCGGCTGGCCCGGGCGCCGCGGCTTGCTATAGCCCGGCCATGACGCCGGAACCCTATGACGCGATCGTCCTCGGCGCCGGCGGAGCGGGAATGATGTGCGCCGCGGTCGCCGGCCGCCGCGGCCGGCGAATCCTCCTCCTCGACCATGCCGACGCGCCGGGGAAGAAGATCCTGATCTCGGGCGGCGGCCGCTGCAACTTCACCAACCTCCACGCCGCGCCCGACCGCTTCCTCTCGGCCAATCCCCGTTTCGCCGTCTCGGCGCTCGCCCGCTACACGCCGGCGGACTTCCTCGCCCTCGTCGAGCGCCATCGAATCGCCTGGCACGAAAAGACCCTCGGCCAGCTCTTCTGCGACGGTTCGGCCCGGCAGATCGTCGCCATGCTTCTCGACGAATGCGAGCGGGGAGGGGTCGAGCTCGCCCTCGGCCGTCCCGTCCGCGACGTCGACCACGGCGACGGCCGCTTCCGGGTCGGGTTCGGCGCCCGGACGGCCGAGGCGCCGGCCCTCGTCGTCGCCACCGGCGGCCCCTCGATCCCGAAGCTCGGCGCCACCGGCTTCGCCTACGATCTCGCGCGCCGCTTCGGCCTCAAGGTGGTCGAGCCGCGCCCGGCGCTGGTGCCCCTGACCCTGAGCCGCGACGAGGCCCTGTTCCACGCTTTGTCGGGGGTCTCGGCCGAGGTCGTCGCGACCGCCGGCAAGGCGAGCTTCCGCGAGGCGGCCCTGTTCACCCACCGCGGCCTGTCCGGCCCGGCCATCCTGCAGATCTCGAGCTACTGGCGCCCCGGCGAGCCGATCGCGATCGACTTCCTCCCCGACTCCAAGGCCGGCTGGCTGCGCGAGGCGAAGCGCGCGGCTCCGCGCGCCACCCTCAAGGCCGCTCTGGCCCGCCGGCTTGCGGAGCGCCTGGCGGAGGCGCTTGCCGAACGCCTCGCCCTCGCCGGCGAACTCGCCAACCTCCCCGACCGCAAGCTCGAGGAGGCCGAGCGCCGGCTCGCCGCCTGGACCTTCGCCCCGAACGGCACCGAAGGCTTCGCCAAGGCCGAAGTGACCGTCGGCGGAATCGCCACGCAAGGCCTCTCCTCGAAGACGATGGAAGCGGTGAAGGTCCCCGGCCTCCACGCGATCGGCGAGGCGGTCGACGTCACCGGCTGGCTGGGGGGCTACAATTTCCAATGGGCCTGGGCGAGCGCAGTCGCGGCTGGGGAGGCGCTCGGCACGGCCCGGTAACGGCCTGCTCGGGCAGGCTATCGAAAAAGCCGATACTGCCCTATGACGGGCGCGAACTTGTCGAGGAGGGCCGGCATGCTCGATCCCGCGCGCTTTCGCCTGAAATCTCCGCTCGCGGCCCTCGGCCTGGGCTTCGCTCTGGCCCTGGCCGGTCCCGCCGCCTCGGCGCCGGTCCCGCTCTCGTCGGTGACCGAGGGCGCCGTCGTCGTCCGCAAGTTCGATCCCGACCTGACCACGCGATTCGCCTTCGCAAGGACAGTGGGGGCGATCCTGGGCAGCGCCGCCATCCCCAACACGCCGGCCAATCGCCAGGCGCTGGTCGCCTCGCTCGTCGCCACCTTCAACGCCAGCCAGCAGGTCAACCCGGTCAGCGGCCTGGCGATGAAGGTCGATCCGAGGCCGGCCGAATCCGGCCTCAGCCCGGCGCAGCTGCTCGATCCGGCCCATCCCCGCGGGCTGATGCCGATCGGCCTGTTCAGCCGCTTCGACCTCGCGCCCGCCGACTGGAGCGACTGCGGCGAGCACCGGATCGTCTACGGCAACAAGCCGGGCCAGCCCCGCTTCTTCCTGATCTTCGAGGCGAAGATCCCCAATCCCAGTCCCTCGCTCGGGATCAAGGGCTGCCGGCCGCTGGCGATGGCCTGGCGGGCGATCGGCCTCTCCACCACGGCCGCCGGCCGCAACGCCCGCCTCGAGCAGCTCTATTATGCCGGCATCCCCAACTTCCGCGCCGCCGTCCACCACCTCAACTACGGAACGCCGCTCGGCCAGGTGCGAAGCAACAGCTTCGTCCAGGGGCCGTGGCAATTGCGCGAGTTCAGGATCCTCGCCGTCGCCCCCGGCGTCCTCCAGTTCCGCGCCGCTCCCGCCGCGAGCAACCCGCTGGCGGAATTCTACAAGGACAACCCGGCCGGGACGGCTCTCGAGCAGAGCGAGCGGACCAAGTTCCGGATCGATTTCGGCAACCTCTACCAGCCGCGCCTGCGCAGCGTCGATTCGACCGAGCCGCTGGCCAATTACCGGATGCTCCTGTTCAACACGATGGGCGCGGGCTTCGAGCTGCGCTCGAGCGAGTTCCAGAGCAGCGTCGACCCGAGCGACGACCCGTCGCTGCTCGCCGGAACGCAGATCAGGGGCGTCATCCCGGCGAGCTGGACGGCGCCCGCGCCGTTCGCCAACCGCACCATCTCGGAAGCGCAGATGCTCAACCGGGCGACGGTGATCACCTGCGCGGGATGCCACCAGCCCGCCAGCCGCCAGGTCTCGACCGTCGGCGGCACTCCGATAATCTGGCCCAATTCGCTGGGCTTCGTTCACATCTCCGAATTCGTCGACGCGTCCGGCAACCACCCCATCTCCGACGCCCTGAGCTTCGCCTTCGTCCCGTTCCGAAGGCAGGCGCTGCTCAACGTCGCCAATTCGGACTCGGCGGCGCTCCCGGCCGGCCTCACCGCCCTGCAATTGCGCCTCTTCGCCCCGGCGTCGCCCACCGCCCGGGCGAGCGCCCTAAGCCGCCGCTCGACCGCGGAGACCCTCTCCCGCCAGATCCTCCGCGCCGGCCGGGCCGGCGATTCGGTAATCCGCGACCAGGCCCTCACCCTCGAGCGCCTGTCGGACGAAGGCCACCAGCGCGAGATGGAGGAGCGCGGCGCGTTCATGGAGTTCAGGCGGCCGCATTAGGGGTGGGCGGCGGCATCCCTACCCGGAGCCGCCGAAACCGCCGGTGCGTCTGCTCAACCGTGCCCGGGATCGTCCCAAAGCGTCTCGCGGCCGCGTGATTGCCGCCACGCTCGCGGGGGCGAATGATCCGTTATGGACATTGCCGGTCTGGAGGGCCGAGGAAATGACCGGCGGCCGGAAGCCTTTTTTGGTCATTCCATCGATACTCGCTCAGCTTGGCTTGGGTGGAAATGCGGCCTAAGTATCGATAACAGTTGGTTTTCGATGTGATCGGTCGGTTTCAGGTTCACTCGTTACTGGGGGGAGGCAATATGAAGCATGTTCAAAGTTTGATGCTCGCGTCGCTTGCGGGCACCGTTCTCGCGGGCTGCAGCACGGTTCGTTCGCACGCGGTAGATCCAACCAAACCGGACGCAGCGGTCGGACTGGTCTATTATCTGCCGGTTCGCAGCTTCGAGGTAGATGCGAAATTCGTCGTGCAGGACTGCATTGTCCTGCAATCGGGGGTCGCGACGCTTTCTTACGAGGTCGTCCCGACTGTGCGTTCCGTCCTCTCGTCCGACCGCCGTCGTCCGTTCGCTATTTACGACGGATTGCATGGTAATGCACTCAAGGCGTTGAACTTCGAGATTTCGCAATATGAAAACGGCACCTTGAAAGCCGTCAATGCGGTCATCGATGATCGCAGTGCCGAAACGGCGACCAATGTTGCCAGTGGAGCGTTGAAATTCGCCCTCGGACTCACCGGCGTCGGGCTGTTCAGCGGTTCGTCGATCGCCAATCGCCCTATCGCCAGCCTCGCACTTCTCGACGAGAACAATCGCACCGAGATGCTGAACATGTTGAACGCGGCTTGCGGGAAGAAGACCATTGACGCTCTCCAGGCCGTCCGCGCTCTAGCGGGCCGGCTCGACGCCGCCGCGGACTCCGCTAGCGCCAAGGCCGCCGCCGCTGCCAAGGTCGCCTCCGCCGAGAAAGCGGTGACGGACGCCCGGGCGGGGCTGAAAGCCGCACAGGAGACGAAGGGAACGGAAGACCTTCAGCTGGCCGAGCGGACCTTGGCTGCGGCGGTCGCCGAGCTGAGCTCCGCCCGCGATGCGCTCAAGAACCTCCCTGCCGCCCAGCCTCCGTCGGCGCTTGCCCAGCAGATGGCCGCTATCATCCAGCGCGATCTGACCTACACGGTGACGAAGGCCTTCACGCCACCGGAAAATCCCTCAGCCATCGAGGAGCCCATCACATATTCAGCGGATCGCTTACAGGCGCTCGGCATCAATGTCGCCGAGGGCGCCGATCTGAAGGCCCTGGTCAATGTTCGCCTTGAGGCTCCAAGCGGAGGAACCGGAGATCCGTCGCCGGTCGCTCAACTCGTTGCTCCGGGAACCCGTAGCGAGGGCATCTGGACACGCCTGCCGGCCATGGCGCGCCTGAAGGTTTGCGTCGAGTCTTGCTCGGATGAGACGGTCAGACTCTCGCAACTCTACTCGGTCCCGCAATGGGGGCATCTCGCTCGCATTCCCCTTAAAGGTATGGCCTTTGCGAAAACCTCGACGAAGCTGTCTTTCGCGCCCGACGGCGGCATTGTCAGTCTGTACTTCGATTCGACTGCACCGGCCGAGCGCGCAAGCAAGGCGTTCGCCGATATAGGCGGTTCCTTCTCCGACTTCGTGACTGCGCGGGCCAAACTTCTGACCGAACTGGCAGCGGCCGACACCGCCGCCGAAAAGGCCGAGATTCAAAAAGAGATCGACGTCCTCAACCTTCGCACCGAGCTGGCGAACGCTCAGACCGATCAAACGACCGATCAAAGCCGGCAGATCGCCGATCTCGATTTCCAGATCAAGGTCGCCCAGAAGGCGCGCGAGCTGCTGGAAGAGCGCCGCAAGCTCGAGGCCGCCCAAAACGGTGCGACGGTGGAGCCGTGAGCCGCCGTCGACTCCGCTCCGCGGCGCTTTCGCTGGCGGCCTGTGCAATTGTGCAGGCCCAGGTAGCCGGCGGAGCGACAATAGCGGCGGCGGCGGGTGCCGGCGCCCTGACCGCCCGGCTCCCGGAGGGTGACGTCAAGCGCTTGATGGAACGACTCCCGGACAGCCAGGCAAGGGTTTTGGAGCGGGCGTCGTTTCAGAACCTCCTTGATCTCGACACCGCGGAGACTGAGGGACAGATCAGCGAGGCGGAGGTTGCGGGGCAACTGGAGGAGGCCGTCGGGCTTCGTGCCGCCTTCCTGATCGCCGCGTCGCATCCCGACGCCGCCGAACGGATCGCCCCGGGGCTTCGCGGCACGACGGGCGCGGAGCTCGTCACCGCCGCTTACGCCGCCGACCCCGCTGAGACGGCCGTTGCGGCTCGGCTCGGCGATAGTGCTACGGCCGAATTCGTCGCCAATATGGTGGCCCTCGCGCCGTTCATCCGAAGGCCGCTGCGGCCTTGCTCGAGCGGGCCGATTCCCGACCGACCATTGCCCGAATGCGTGGATCGCGAGATCTTCAAGGACGTCGTGGCGATCGGGTGGCGCGCGCCGGACGGCAAGCTCTACTTCGACTGCTCGGGCGTGTTCGTGGATCCGAAGACCGTTCTTACGGCACACCATTGCCTTCGTACCGACGCGCCCGCCGCCGGCGGCACTTGGGTGGTAATAGCCCATTTTTCGGGAGGAACCGAAAGGGCCACGCGTCTGCCCGACGGGAAGATATTCGCACAGGTCCGGGCCTACGCCGTCGTCCGAGTTGAAAGGGACGACGCCATCGTTCGCGCTGGCAGCGGGCCCTGGCCCTATGATCTTGCCGCGGCCGTCCTCGCGGAGGATGTCGGCACAGCCAGTGCGCTCCCTCGACCGGGGCCGGGCTTCCGGGGCAATCCGGTCGTGATGACGGCCGCCGGCTGGGGGCGCGCTGATTCCCGGCCGATTGGCGATGTTGCCCTGGAGGCGACCATCGTCTCGGTGGCCAGGGCGGAGGATATCGTCGCTCAGGCGCCGACCCTGGCGACCTGGAGCGTCGGCCTGGCCAACGGCGGCGGAGTGTGTCGCGGTGATTCCGGAGGTCCGGTCTTTGCCGGCCTGCCGAACCAGCAGGGCGGCCCGAACGGCTTCGTGCTGCTCGGAGTGGTCGCGGCGGGCAATAACGACTGCGACAGCGGTCGCCAGTATGTGACCGATCTGACTCGCCGGGAAACCCGGCAATTCCTTTGCAGGCTAGCGCCCCGGGCGCGTCTCTGCAACTGAAGGTCTCCGCCGGGCAGCGGCGCCGGCCGACCTGGCGAATTGCCGCCTGGCCGCCTTCACAACGGCGGCCGAGTGGGCGATGGACAGCCAATGCCCCGCCACCTCCGCCCCCTCGCCCTCCTCGAAGCCGAGCAGCTCCACGCCTCGGCCCCGCGCGACCATGCCGCGCTCTCCGCTTCGGCCGGGACCGGCAAGACCCACGTCCTCACCGCCCGCGTGCTTCGCCTGCTCCTCGCCGGGGTCGACCCGGCCTCGATCCTCTGCCTCACCTTCACCAAGGCCGGCGCCGCGGAGATGGCCGACCGGATCCACCGGCGGCTCGCCTACTGGGTGCGCTTGAAGGACGCCGATCTCGCCGCCGAGCTTCGCGCGCTGGGCGAGGATTACGGACCGGAGGCTCGGGCCAACGCCCGCCGACTCTTCGCCCGGGTCCTCGACGCCGCCGGCGGGGGCCTCCGGATCCAGACCATCCACGCCTTCGCCCAGGGCCTGCTCGCCGCCTTCCCGGCCGAGGCGGGGCTGGTGCCGGGCTTCAGGCCGCTCGAGGGCCGCGAGGAGCAGCTGCTCGCCCGGCAGACGCTGGCCGGGATGCTGGTCGAAGCCGAGGAGCAAGCCGACGGGCGCCTGATCGCCGACATCCAGGCGCTCAGCCACCGGCTCGGCGAGGGCGCCGCCGAGGCCTTCCTTCGCCGCTGCGCCCGAACCCCCAACGCCATGGCGTCGCTCGGCCCGCCCGAGCTGGTCGAGGACCGCCTCCGCCGCGCCTTCGGCCTCCCCCTCGGCGACATCGACGAGGCGATCGCCGGCGAATGCTGCGACGAGGTCTTCGACGTCGAGGCGCTGCGCCGGATCGGCCTGCTCAACAGCCAATGGGGGACGAAGAGCGGGCTCGAGCGAGCCTCGCTTTGCGAGCAATGGGCGGCGGCCGGCCCGGCCGAGCGCGCCGGGCTGCTCGACAAGCTTCACGCCGTCTGGGGCAAGGCCGACGGGGAGATCCGAAGCTTCGCCCGCGGCCAGGCGCCGCAGGACGAGGACTATATCGAGCTCGCCACCGCCGCCTTCGAATGCTGCGCCCGGCTACTGACGATTCGCAAGGTGGCGGGCCTCGTCTCCTGCCTCGCCGCCGGCCTTCGCTCCGGCCAGCGCTTCGCCGAGGCCTGGAGCGAGGCCAAGCGCGCCCATGCGGTGCTCGATTTCGACGATCTCATCCGCCTCGCCGAGCGCCTGTTGATGACTCCGGGAATGGGCGAATGGGTGCGCTTCAAGCTCGACCAGAACACCGACCATATCCTCGTCGACGAAGCCCAGGACACCAACGAGGCGCAGTGGAACATCGTCCGCGCCCTCACCCTCGAATATTTCGCCGGCGAGGGCGCCTCGAAGCGCCACCGCACCCTGTTCACCGTCGGCGACTACAAGCAGGCGATCTTCGGCTTCCAGGGGACCGATCCGGAGAGCTTCGAGGCGGCCCGGATCTGGTTCGCGCGCCAGGCCGAGGGCGTCGGCCGCGACTTCCTCGACCTGTCGATGGACCTCAGCTTCCGCTCCTCGCCGCCGGTCCTCGCCGCGGTCGACCGGCTGATCGGGCATCTCGGCCACGGCGCGCTCGGCCTGCCGCGGACTCCCAACCCCCATCGGAGCCGCCATTCGAAGCGGCCCGGCTCGGTCACCCTCTGGCTTCCGCTCAGCGAGGACAGCGCCCCCGCCGAGGAGGAGAGCGGCGAGGAGGGGTGGGTGAGCGAGATCGTCCGCGATTACGCCGCCCGGCTCGCGGCGCAGATCGCCCGGTGGCTTCGCAACCCTTTCCTGCTCGGCGAAGGGTCGAAGCGCCGGCCGGTGCGGCCCGAGGACATCCTCGTCCTGGTTCGCCGCCGCGGCGACCTCGCCTCGCTGATCGTCGCCCGGCTCCATGCCGAGGGCGTTCCGGTCGCGGGCGTCGACCGGCTGGCGCTGTCGGCGCCGCTCGCCGTCCAGGACCTGCTTTCGGCGATGCGCTTCGCGGCCCAGCCGCTCGACGACCTCAACCTCGGCGCCCTGCTGGTGTCGCCTTTGTTCGGCTGGTCGCAGGACGCTCTGTTCGAGGCGTCGTTCGGGCGCGAAGGGGCGCTGTGGCCGCACATTCGCGACTCGGACCGGCGATTATCGGCGATTGTTCCCGGCCTCGGCGAGACCCTCGAGGGGCTTCGCTCGCTGCTCGCCATGGCCGATTACGCGACCCCCCACGGCTTCCTCGAGACGATCTTGAGCGGAGACTTAAAAGGCCGCCGCAAGCTGTTGGAAAGGCTCGGAAACGAGGCTCGCGATCCGATCGAGGAGCTGCTTTCCGCGGCGCTCGAGTTCGAGACTTCGGCGGCGCCCTCGCTGCAGCGTTTCCTCGACTGGTTCGCCCGCGGCGAGGTCGAGATCGTCCGCGACCCCTCCGCCCCCCTCGACGCCGTCCGGGTGATGACCGTCCACGGCTCGAAAGGCCTGCAATCTCCGATAGTTATCCTCGCCGACGCGTGCTCGGACCCGGATCGCCGCGGAGGCGGCCTCCAGGGCAGCTTCCTGAACATTTCCCTCCCCGACGGCCTCCGGATCCCGATCTTCCGACCCCGCCGCGACGAGCTCGCCGAGCCGCTCGCCGCCCGGCTCGCCGCCCTCGACCGAAGCGAGCGCGAGGAGCACTGGCGCCTCCTCTACGTCGCCCTCACCCGCGCCGAGGAGCGGCTCTACATCGGCGGCGCCCTCGGCCCGGCCGACCGCAACGGCCCGGCGCAAGCGAGCTGGTGGACCGCCGTCGAGGCCGCGCTCTCGGGCCTCGGCGCCGACTGGGCCGAGGATCCCCACTGGGGGCGCGCCCTTCGCTTCGGCGACGCCGAGACCTTCACCAAGGCCGCGCCGGGCCGGGCCGGCCGGGAGTCGGTCCTTCCCGGCTGGCTGGCCCGTCCGGCGCCCGCCGAGTCGCGGCCGCCGCGGCCGCTCGCTCCCTCGGCGCTGGGCGACGACGACGTCGCGGATCCGCCGCCTTCGCCGTCGCTCCGAGCGGCGGCGCAACGCGGCCGGCTGCTCCACCAATTGTTCGAGCGGCTTCCCGACGTCCCGGCCGGGGAGCGCGCCGACCGGGCCGATCGCTGGCTTCGCCGCTCGGCGGGGATCGACGACGAAGAGCTGCGCCGGTCGCTGGTCCGCGACGTCTGCCGGCTCATCGACGACCCGGCCCATGCCGAGCTGTTCGCCCCCGGCGCCCTCGCCGAGGCGCCGATCGCGGCCGTGGTGGGGGAGGGGATCGTCGTCTCGGGAACGGTCGACCGCCTCCGGATCGGCCCCGACCGGATCCTCGTCGCCGATTTCAAGACCGGCCGTCATGCCCCGGCCTCGCTCGACGAGATCCCCGCGCCCCACCTGCGGCAGATGTCCGCTTATGTGGAAGCGCTCAAGGTCGTCTTCCCGGGGCGTCCGATCGAGGCGAGATTGCTCTATACGGCCGCGCCGGCCCTGTTCGCCCTGCCGACCGGCCTGCTCGATCGTCACAAGCCGGCGCTTGAGCCGGGGGCGGCGGCTTCCTAAATGGCTTTCGAGCCCTTCAGGAGATTCCCATGAGCACCAAATCCGTCACCGACGCCAGCTTCCAGGACGACGTCATCGGCTCCGACAAGCCGGTCCTCGTCGATTTCTGGGCGGAATGGTGCGGCCCCTGCCGGATGATCGCCCCGGCGCTCGAGGAGATCAGCGACGAGCTCGGCGAGCGGGTCACCGTCGTCAAGCTCAACATCGACGACAATCCCGAGGCTCCGGCGCGCTACGGCGTGCGCGGGATCCCGACGATGATCCTGTTCAAGGACGGCCAGCCCGCCGCCACCAAGGTCGGCGCGGCGCCCAAGACCCAGCTGCAGAGCTGGCTCGAAGGCGCGCTGTAGGGCGAAAAATCCTCCCCGCGATTTCGCGGGGAGGGGGACCGCGCGGAGCGCGGTGGAGGGGTTCTTCCGGCTTTGGAAAGCCCCTCCACCAGCCTTCGGCTGGTCCCCCTCCCCTGCAAAAGCAGGGGAGGAATGCTATTCCGGCGGCTCCGTCCCCTCCAGCCCCCTCGTATCCGGCCGGAATTTCGCGTGCCTCGGCAGCTCGTCCTTCGGCTCGAACCAGCCGATCCGGCTCGCCCAGAAGATGTGGAAGCCCGGCGCCACCCGCTCCGGCCGGTCGAGCGTCGCGACGCTGAAATCGACCGTCTCGGGCTGGTGGTCGACCTCCATCAGGAAGGCCGTGCCGCATTCGCCGCAGAAGCTGCGGTGGCCGAAGCCCGTCGAGGCGAAGGACTTCACCTTGTCGCCGCCCCGGGTCCAGACGAGGTCGCCGGCCGGGACGCTGGCGAAGACCATCGCCGGAGCGCCTGAATTGAGCTGGCAGATCCGGCAGTGGCACCAGCCGGCGTCGAAGGGCTCGCTCCTCAGCGCGTAGCGCACGGCGCCGCAGGCGCAGCCTCCCTCGAGACGTTCGCTCATCGCGCCGCCGCTAGGCTTTCGCCGCCCGACGCGTCAATCCTTGTCTCGGCCCATGGACGGCGGCCGCCGCAATCACTATGTCGCAGCCGATGGAGCTTCTCCTCTTCCTCTCGGCCATGCTCGCCGGCCTCACTGGATTGATCTCCGGCGACCGGGCCGTCGAGGCTCGCCAGGTCGAGAGCAGCGCGGTCGCGGCGGGCGCCGCGGTCGCCGAGATCCGGGTGGCGGAGGTCGGCAGCCCGGCGCGGCAGACCGTCAGCGTTTCGCACCGTTCTTCCCGTCCGGATTCGGATGCCGAGCCCGCCACGGCGGACGAAGCCGTTCCGCAGGCCGCCCCAGTCGACGAGCGGCGGCTGGAGTAGCGGCGCGAACGGACCCGCTCGAGCGCGGGGACGTTGCACCTTCCGACTGATTTCAGGCGCTCGCACGACAGGCGCGCCTCGCCCAACCAGATACGACAGGAATTCCCTATGCTCGGCGGACTCGCCAAGGCCATTTTCGGATCGTCGAACGACCGCTACGTCCGCTCGCTCGGCAAGATCGTCGACCGGATCAACGGCTTCGAGGCGACCATCGCCGCGATGACCGACGACGAGCTCGCGGACCAGACGGTCAAGTTCCGCCGCCGGCTCGCCGAGGGCGAGGAGCTCGACGATCTCCTCCCCGAGGCCTTCGCCACGGTCCGCGAGGCCGCCAGGCGCACGCTCGGCCAGCGTCATTACGACGTCCAGATGATCGGCGGAATCGTCCTCCACCGCGGCGAGATCGCCGAGATGCGCACCGGCGAGGGCAAGACCCTGGTCGCCACGCTCGCCGTCTATTTGAACGCGCTGGAAGGGAAGGGC
>DASVVX010000051.1:0-21409 GCA_036386295.1 Allosphingosinicella sp. | reverse complement strand
TAAAGTCAAGGCGGCGGGAGCGATTCGGCGCTCCGCAAGTTGGGAAAGAAGGCGCCGCGCGCCGAGGCGCGGGCCTTCCGGCCTGGAGGCGAACATGCGCATCATCCACTTCCCGGCGGCGGCCCTGGGAGCGGCGGCGATCGCCGCGGCCGCCTCCGCGCAGCCCGCGTCCAACGGCCATGGCGGACATCCCGGCGCCAGCATCCCCTTCGACGTCGGCCGGGTGGTCGGCGAGCGGGCGCAGGGCCGGCCGGGCTGGGGAATGCACCGCGGACGCGGCCACGGCCGCCGCGGACCCGGCTTCGGCCGAGGCGGCGCCGGCTTCCCCTATCCGTTCGCCGCCTATGGGATCGACGGCGAATATCGGGCGGTCGACGCGCACGGCACCGGCTTCTTCGCCGGCGCGGGCGGCCGGATCCGGATGGAAGGCGGGCGGCCCTATTACGATTACGACCGCGCCTATCCCTACGAATGGGCCTCGAGCGCCGCCGGCGGGCCGCTGGAATGGCGCGCCGGGGCGATCGCCGGCCCCTCGCCCGAGCGCTGCTCGCTGGAAAAGGGCGTCCGGGTCTGCCGCGGCCGCGACTGACCGGAGCTCAAAAGCGCTCCGCCGCGCTCGAGCAGCGGCGTTTTCCACAGATCCCGGCCAGCCGGAAAATCGGTGTCAGGCACCGATTTTTTCCGAGCGCCGCAAGAATGGTGTCCGACAAGGATTTTTGACGCCGATTTTCAGAGCGCCTCGACGATCGTCACGTTGGCGAGCCCGCCGCCCTCGCACATCGTCTGCAGCCCGAAGCGCCTGCCGCGCGCCCTGAGCGCGTGGAGCAACGTGGTCATCAGCTTGGTGCCCGAGGCGCCGAGCGGGTGGCCGAGCGCGATGGCGCCGCCATTGACGTTGAGGCGCCCGGGGTCGGCGCCCAGTTCGCGGAGCCAGGCGAGCGGGACCGGGGCGAAGGCCTCGTTGACCTCGTAGAGGTCGATGTCGGCGATGCCCATGCCCGAGCGCTCGAGGGCCCGGCGGGTGGCCGGGATGACCTCCTCGAGCATGATCACCGGGTCGCCGCCGGTCACCGTCAGGTTGACGATCCGGGCGAGCGGGGTGAGGCCGTGCGCCTTCAGCGCGGCTTCCGAGACGACGACGACGCCCGAGGCGCCGTCGCAGATCTGCGAGGCGTTGGCGGCGGTGATCTTGCCGCCCTCCTTGAGCAACTTGACCGAGGCGATGCTCTCCAGCGTGGCGTCGTAGCGTATGCCCTCGTCTTTGGCGTGGAGGCTCTCATGGCCCTCGGCGTCGAAGACCTTGAGCGGCACGATCTCCTGATCGAAGGCCCCCGCCTCGGTCGCGGCGGCCGCCTTGCGGTGGCTGTCGAGGGCGAAGGAGTCGAGCTCCTCCTTTCGGAACTGGTATTTCTCGGCGATCATCTCGGCGCCGGTGAACTGGCTGAACATCGGCACCCCGAAGCGCTCCTGGATTCGCTTCGAGAAGGGGCCGGTGCCGATTCCGTGCTGCATCGGCAGGGTGACGGGCAGGCCCATCGGAACCCGGGTCATCGATTCGACCCCGGCGGCGATGACGACGTCCTGGGTCCCGCTCATCACCGCCTGGGCGGCGAACTGGATCGCCTGCTGCGACGAGCCGCACTGGCGGTCGATGGTGACGGCGGGGACGCTGGTCGGAAGCGACGAGGCGAGGACGGCGTTGCGGCCGACGTGGAAGGCCTGCTCGCCGGCCTGGCCGACGCAGCCCATGACGACGTCCTCGACGAGGGCCGGGTCGAGCCCGGAGCGCTCGATCAGCGCGTCGAGCACCTCGGCGGCCATGTCGGCCGGATGCCAGTCGCGAAGGGCGCCGCCCCTGCGCCCGCCGGCGGTGCGGGCGGCGGCGACGATATAGGCTTCGGGCATGAACGGGCTCCTTCGGGACGGTCGGCGAGGCGTTAGCATCCCGCCACAGCGAAGGGGAGGGGGCGCCGGATCCCGCCCGGCCGCCGGCCGGGGGCGGTCACCCGGGCCCCTTTTTCCTCGCCGGCCTCTTCCCCCGCTGCCTCTCGATCGCTTGCGCCAGTCGCACCACCCGATCGGTCACCGCCTCGATCGAAGGCGGCCGCCGCCGCCGCGGCGAGTGCCCGCCGCGCTTGCGGTTGTCGCGGAAGCTGAGCATGCGCATCGCCCGGTCCGGATCGAAGCCGCCTTCCGGCCCGGCATAATCGTCCCCTCTCTTGCCCTCGGCGTGGGCGGCGAGCCGGAACAGCAGCTCCAGGTCGGCCTCCTCGCGCGCCTCGTCCATCGCCGCCGCGAACCCCGCCAGCCGCTCGCGCCGGTTCCAGGCCGATTTGGGCGTGAACCCCGCCGCCCGGGCCGAGGCGGCGACGCTCCCCGTCGAGCGAAGATGGGCGAGGAAGACGGCGTCGTGCCGCTCCGTCCACCAGCGCCGCCCCGCCGCCATGACCCGAAGCCGCCCGCCGCGCCCAGGCCGGATGACCAGCGCCTGCTGGGGCGTGGCGACGGTCGAGTCGCTGCCACCGCACTGCCGCTCCTCCGCCGCCTCGCTTTCATCCCGAGCCTGTCGAAGGGCGCGGTCCGCCTCGGCGACGGCGGCGGCCATCTTCTCCCTGAACCCCGGCTCGACCCGCCGGAGCCGGTAGATGCACTCCGGCGACACCCCCGCCGCCGCCGCCGCCATCTGCGCGTGCCCGGTCTCCTCCAGCACCCGGAAGAAATGCGCCCGCCGCCAGCGCGTGAAGCGCACGTAGCGGCGGCGAAGCGTGGCGGATTCGCGGCTCACCGGCCCGCCGCTCAATAGGCGCTCGGCTCGAACGTCCGGGCGCCGGGGCCGCACATCCGCCGGTGCGCCTCGGACGAATAATGGCCCATGGCCATTTCGCATTCGATGCCGATCCCGTTGAGCGTCCCGACCGTCCGGTCGTCCGAATCCTCGTACAGCCGGCCGTCGTCCGGAAAGTCGAAAGCCCACCACACCCGCCGGACGATGAAATCCTCCGTCCCGATATCCCTCCCGGCCACCGGCCCCTCGCGCTGCCGCATCACCGTCACGTAATCCCCCTCGCGCGGCAGCGCGGGCACCTCCATCTGCAGGCTGTACTCAGCCTCGCCCCCGCCCGGAGGCACGATGACGAGGGTGACCTGGAACCGGCCGGGCCGGGGCGCGGGCGTGCCCCGCCGCTCCGCCTCCTCCGTCCCGCCTTCGATCGCATTCTGGGACACCGAGGCCATTGCTCCGCTCCGCTCCGAATCGCCTGCCGACAGCTTGGAACATTAGAGGAACATCCAGTCGAACGCAAGCCCCGTTCGAATGTCGGGAATAGGCTTGGCCCGCGCCGAGGGGCGAGCGGGGAGTAAATCCATGCTGTCTTTATTTCCGCTCACCGCCCCACTCTGGCGCTTCGCGCCTCTCCCTCTCCCCTGCAGGGGAGAACGGGATTCGCCGGCACCCACCCTCTCGCTGCAGCGCGACTGCCGGTGCCAGCTACGTGCCTGGCACCCGTCTATCCTGGCACCCGTCTATCAGGATCGCGTTGCATCGGCGCCGCACAGACCCTCCGCGCCTCCGCGCCTCCGCGCGAACCCTCTCCATTTTCGCCCTCTTCCTGTCCGCCTCCGAGCCCGGGTGACGGTCACGTGACTGTCACCAACTGTCACCGGACTGTGAGGTCGACAGCCCCTCCTCCCCGTCATCCTGAACTCGTTTCAGGATCCAGTACTCCACCCGCCCGGACCTTCATTCAGCTGGACCCTGAAACAAGTTCAGGGTGACGATGGAGAACAAGTTCAGGGCGACGATGGAAATGCGCGCGCCTTGCAGCCTCAGGATTGCCGGTGCCAGCTACGTGCCTGGCACCCGTCTATCCGGTGACGCCTCGGCACGCCCGGGGACGATTGCGTAACTGTTCCCAGCCTCTACGCATCGGCAGCCGCGAGACGAACCGTCGACATCCTCGCGGAGATTCTTTACCTTGCTTGCTCAGCGATACCGCCGTTCCCGGGTCCGGTCGTAGCGGTCTCTCAGTCGAGCCCGATACTCCTGAAAGCGCTGCCCAAAGCTCGGCCGCCGCTCAATCCTTTGGGGTGTGGTGCCCGCCACATTGGAGGGCTGCCGAGGCAGATCGCGAGGCGATATCTGATACTGTCTCCAGGACTGCGCCTCGGCCGCGCCTAACGGAGCAAAAGCAAGCAGCGCCAGGACGAAGAGTCTGAATTTCATAGCTGCCTCCATTGACCCGGCAATGGTAAGCCACTCATCGCGGCCGCGGTCGCCAGCCTCGATCTTGCGACGCTACATTCGATCTGCTGAACTGTTGCTGAAGTGCGTGGTTTGCATCGACAAGAGGTCCGTCGGAAGATGTCGCACGCGTCCAGAAAGCTGCCGACCGTCTTTGTCTCATCTTGCTTCGGTGATGCCGGCTCTTTGCTCGAGTTGCGGGAGGAAACCCGGCTAGCGTTCAAGCAAGAGGGCGTTGAGGCCTGGACCTGGGAGCACTGGCTGGAAGGGGACGACTTCCCCGAGATCGCTTTCCGGTACGCACCCTACCCCCCACCCACGTTCATCCAGATCGGGGTGTTCAGAGAAGGCCTGATGAAATCCCAAGCCGTTGTCCTGTTCGTCTCCCATCGGCGGGGCAGCGAGGTCACCCTGTGGCCGACGGCGTTGACGGCTTACGGGACCTATTTGGAGATCGAAGTATTCTTTGCGATCGCGCTGAAGAAGCCAATCATTCTGTTTCGGGAGATCGGTGTCACGCTGGAGCCCCCGCTCGAGCAACTCCTTGCCGTTGCGGAACGAAGTGGGGCGGTTCACCATGAGGAGCATATCCGACGCGCCGAGCTGCCGAGAAAAGCGGTGGACGCTTATAAGCGCGTATCGACAAGCATGCGCTCGCCCTTGGCACGCTTCACGACCTTCCTTGCGCTAGGTCGCGACCCGCGGATCGACTATCGCAAGGTGGAACCATTCCTCTATGGCCTGTCGCTTCCGAACGACCGACGTAAGCCCAACCTTGATGTTCACGACGAGCTTTTCCGGGGCGGGCAGGACCCCAGCCTTTCGCTCAGCGACAGAATGACGCGTTTGTGGTTGGCTCTCCAGGAGCTGATGCCGTTCCGGTCGGACATCGAGGACGATCCGGAGCTTGCAGGCCGCTGGCAGGGCAGTCTCGATGCCTGGGGGTCCTGCGCGTCATGGTTCGGGCTCCATTCCCACCTCGCGGTTTCGCCTTTGATCGCTCAGGCGGAGCGTGCGCGCCTGTTCGAGAGCCGCCCGGCGCTGCGGCTTCCGGTTCCCTACGGTCCCCTCAGCAGTGCGAGATACTCGATGGCACGGCGCCAGGTGTTGGGCCGCCGCAGGAGCGCGGAGATGGATCGCGTCGTCGACGAGGCGCGGATGGCGATCGCGTCGGGAGGGGGCGACGAAGCCGGAGCCCGGTCGATTATCGGTTTCGCGCTGCTCCAGAATATTCGGCCCGGCGCCGCCATCGAGCAGTTTCAACTGAGCCTGGAATTGCGGAAGGCGCAGGGCGACGAGGGACTGGTCGGTGAAGGCCTGGCCGATCTTGGCTTGGCGCGGTTCCTCTCGGGGCATCCGTGGAAGGGGACGGAGCTCCTGGCCGAGGGGGTGGACATGCTTGGACGAAGCGACCGGCACGGGTTCCATTTGAGGACGATGAAGAAGCTGGAATATGCCTACTGGGCTACCGGGCGGTGGAAGCAGGCCCGGCGCATCCGCGAGGAAAGGACTGAAAAGGCAAGGGCCGGTGAGTATTTCGATCAACTGTGATGCGGCCGGACACCCTTTCCTTCCCCACCGCTCGACCGCCCCTCCGTCCCCGTCATCCTGAACTCGTTTCTGGATCCAGCCCTCCACCCGCCCGGACCTTCATCCAGCTGGACGTGAAAGCCCTGAACTCGATTTAGGCTCAGGGTGACGATCGAGACAAGGCGCCCCGCCCTGCCCCGGTTCCGACCACACGCCCGCTCATTTTGAGCCTGTCGAAGGACGCTTCTTCCTTCGTCATCCCGGACTTGATCCGGGACCCACCTTGTCTCCTCCTCCGCCGGGAAGGTGGATGCCGGATCAGGTTCGGCATGACGAAGGTGGGGACGCGCCCGGCGGGGATTTTAGTGACAGTATACATTTACGGCCGGTGCCGAGGCGCGCGCTGGGCGCGTAAATGTATACTGTCACTGTTTTCAGGCCCCGCGAGGTCCGAGGCCGGCGGGAAATTGCAGGGTCGGGCGCAGGCTCGGCCCCTTCGGTCCTTCGGTGCTTCGGGTGAAATCCCCATCCCAAGGCTCGAACCGACGCCCCGGGCCGCGCGCGCGGGGGTGCCGGCGATAAAATGTATACTGTCACTATTTTTGCGTCCGAAAATTCTGACGCAGGACGTCCGCCGCCTGGGCGCGCCGGCGGCCCGATGAGTCTCACACGAAGCCGCGAAGCCGCGAAGGGTCCGCACGGGCTCGGGCGCCGCAGGCTATCCCAACCCTGGATCCGGCCCCACGCCGGCACGGGAGGATCGCTCCGAGCCCGCCGTCGGCACGGCTCCTTCGCGCCTTCGCGGCTTGGCCAAGGGCCAAGTTTATCCTGAGCGCCTGCAAGGCAGTCGAAGGGCGTGAAACTCGCCCGACCGCGTGTCCGCAAGGCGGTTCGTCGTTCCCCGCGCGGCATCCGCTGCTGCGCCAGGCGGTTTCGACGTTACCGCAAGGGACTTCGAAATTCCGCATGACGGTGATTTCGTATTCGCGCCACGCGCCCGGGCCGAAATGGACCAATCTCCGCCGCCCCTGCGCGCCCGGCCGTGCTAGTCTGCGAAGCCGGAAAGGATCGTTGCGATGAAGGCAAGGCTTGCGGCCGCACTGCTGGTCCTCGCGGCGGCCCCGGGCTGCGATCCGCAGGAGGATCGCGAGCGGCTGCTCGATACGATCAGGCGGCTCGAGGCGGTTTGCCTCGGCCCGTTCAACGTCGCCCAGACGCCGGGCGGGCTCGACCCGCAGGGGCACCCGAGGCAATCCAATTACCTGTTCTCGGCGACTCTCCACAACCCGGGCGACCGGCCGGTCGGCGCCGGGCTGCGCTTCAGCATGACCGTGACCGGCGGCGGCCGCACGGTGAGCAGCCCGCCGCCTTATGTCGAGCTCCCCCCCGGCGCCCTGATCCGAGCCGGCACCGCCGCCCGTCCGGCCGTCCACACGACCCCGGTGCTGGTCACGATCCCCGCCGTCGCCGGCGCCCGCTACACGATCCAGACCCGCCTGTGGAACGCGTTCGGCGCCGAGACCGACGACGGCTCCCCCTGCCACCGCCGGACCGACAGCTTCCAATAGGATCGCGTCGCGCCGAGCCTCGCCGCGGCCCGCCACGAGGGAAGCGCGCGCCTTTCACCCTTTGTTTGTCAATTTGAGCGACACTGCAGGCCTGTCGGCTGACTTTACACCCCCCGAGGCGGCGCTCGCTTGATCAGGCTGTTCAAACATTACGTTCCCCACAGCGTCCTTTTGCTGGGCGTGATCGACCTCGTGCTTCTGCTCGCGGCGGGGGAGGCGGGGTGGCTGCTTCGGCTGTGGCAGATCGGCGGCGCCGCCGATCCGGCCGACGCGCAGCGCCTACCGCACCTCCTGACCTTCGCCGCCGTCCTCCAGCTCGCGATGGTCGGGGTCGGGGTCTATTGGGTCGACGCGCTTCGCTCGATGCGGGTCGCCGCGGCCCGGCTGGTGGTGGCGGTGTCGCTCGGAGTGCTCCTGCTCGCCTTCGTCTTCTTCATGCTTCCGGCGGTGACCTTCTGGCGCTCGAACCTGCTCTACGCGATGCTGCTCGCCTTCGCCCTGCTGTTCGCGGCGCGCCTGGCGTTCGGCCAGGCGCTCGGCGGCGAGGCCTTCAAGCGGCGCATCCTGGTGCTCGGCGCCGGGCCTCGCGCCGCCCGGCTCGAGGCGTTGGCCAGGAGCGCCGGAGCCGGCTTCGCCATCGCCGGCTACGTCGGCATGAACGACGGGCCGCAGGC
Organism: Allosphingosinicella sp.; assembly: GCA_036386295.1. Taxonomy (GTDB): domain Bacteria; phylum Pseudomonadota; class Alphaproteobacteria; order Sphingomonadales; family Sphingomonadaceae; genus Allosphingosinicella. The sequence goes on along the minus strand of DASVVX010000051.1, from coordinate 13,397 downwards.
GGTTCCGAACGCCGTCAACCGCGACCATATCGCGAGCCTCGCCGCGCACGTCGTCAGGCTCCGCGTCACCGAGGTGGTGCTTGCCCTCGAGGAGCGGCGCAACGCGCTGCCGCTCGCCGACCTTCTGCGGATCAAGACGACCGGGGTCCATGTCAACGAATTCTCCTCCTTCCTCGAGCGCGAGACGGGCCGGGTCGACCTCGACACGCTCAACCCGAGCTGGCTGATCTTCTCGGACGGCTTCTCGTCGGGTCGGAGGCTGTCGGCGGCGGGCAAGCGATTGTTCGACATCGTCGTCTCGGGTCTCATCCTGCTCCTCTTCGCGCCTCTGATCGCCCTGACCGCTCTGGCGGTGAAGCTCGAGAGCCGCGGCCCCGCCTTCTTCCGCCAGCGCCGGGTCGGCCTCTACGGCGAGAGCTTCGAGCTCCTCAAGCTGCGCTCGATGCGCGAGGACGCCGAGGTCGGCGGCAAGGCGGTCTGGGCCCAGAAGGACGATCCCAGGGTGACCCGGGTCGGCTCGGTGATCCGCAAGCTCAGGATCGACGAGCTTCCCCAGGCCTGGACGGTTCTGACCGGCAAGATGAGCCTCGTCGGCCCTCGCCCGGAGCGTCCCCAGTTCGTCGCCGACCTCGAGGCGCGGCTTCCTTATTATGCCGAGCGGCACGTGGTGAAGCCGGGGATCACCGGCTGGGCGCAGATCAACTTCCCCTACGGCGCCTCGGTCGAGGACGCGAGGCAGAAGCTCGAATACGACCTTTACTACGCCAAGAACTACACGCCGTTCCTCGACCTCCTCATCCTCCTCCAAACGGTAAGGGTGGTGCTGTTTCCGGAGGGGGCGCGATGATCGTGCTGCTCGGCTTCTGGACTCATGCGCTCGCCGCCTTGCTCTACGGCGCGCTGGCGCTCTGGCAGCTGCGGCGCTGGAAGGAGGACGGCGGCAACCGCCGGCTCGTCGCGGCCTTCGCGGTGACCTCGGCCTGGGCGATCTTCGTCGCCTTCCAGGGGCCGCACAGCCTCGGCGCGGGAGTCGCCGAGGCCGCCCGCAACTTCGCCTTCCTCGGCTTCATGTACGCGATCGTCGGCCGGGCCGCGGACGAGCGCGGCCAGGAAGGGGTCAAGCTGGTCTATACCGCGCTCGCCGCGGTGATCGGCCTGCAGGTCACGGTCGCCGGGGTGATCCCCCAGTTCGCCGACAAGGCGGTGCTCCACGGAGCGCTGGTCTCGACCGCGCAGGTGATCGGCCTCACCATCGCGGCGGGCTCGCTCGTCCTCGTCCACAATCTTTACGGCCAGGCCGCGCACGAGAGCCGCTGGGGAATCCGGCTGCCGACGATCGCCCTGGCCGGCATGTGGGCCTACGACCTCCACCTCTACACGGTCGCCTGGCTGACCCGGGGCCCGGTCGAGGATCTCTACGCGATGCGCGGCGCGGTGCTGGCGATGCTGGTGCCGCTGTTCGCGCTGGCCAGCCGGCGCAACTCGGCCTGGCGGATGCAGCTGTCGCGCGCCGCCACCTTCCAGTCGCTCTCGCTGATCGGGATCCTCGGCTATCTGATCCTGATGATGACCGCGAGCCGGGCGCTCGAGGTGCTCGGCGGCAACTGGGTCCGGATCGGCCAGGTCGGGCTGGTCTTCGCGATCACGGTGGCCGCGGTGATCCTTCTCCCCTCGGGGCGGATGCGGGCCTGGTCGCGGGTCATCGTCGCCAAGCATTTCTTCGAGCATCGCTACGATTACCGGGAAGAGTGGCTTCGCTTCACCCGAACCGTCGGCGGCGACGCCCCGCTCGGCGAGCGGATCATCAAGGCGATCGCCGACATCGCCGAATCCCCCTCGGGCCTGCTGCTGGTGCCGGAAGGCGGCCGCTTCAGCGTCGCCGCCCGGTGGAACTGGCGCGACGAGCTTCCCGACAGCAGCGCCGAGGATTCGGCGCTGATCGCCTATGTCGAGCGCAACTCGCACATCCTGGACTTTCCGGGATTCCGGGAGGCGCCCAATCCCGACCTGAAAATGCCCGCGGGCCTGGCCTCGCTCGACTCGCTGTGGGCGGGAGTGCCGCTGATCCACGGCGACCGGCTGGTCGGAATGGTCCTGCTCGAGCATCCGCTGGTGCGGCGGCCGCTCGACTGGGAGGATTTCGACCTGTTCCGCAACGTCGGCATCCAGGCGGCGAGCTATCTCGCCGAGGCGCGCACCCAGGATGCGCTCGCCGACGCGCGCCGGTTCGACGAGTTCAACCGGCGCTTCGCCTTCATCATCCACGACATCAAGAATCTGGTCAGCCAATTGAGCCTCGTCATCCGCAACGCCGAGCGCCACGCCGACAAGCCCGAGTTCCGCGAGGACATGATCGCCACGCTTCACAGCTCGGTGAAGAAGATGAACGACCTGCTCGCAAGGCTTCACCGCGGCAGCAACAACGTCGAGGCCGAGCCGGTGCGGGCGATCGCGGTCGGCCAGGCCGTCGCCGCCGTCGCCGAGGTCAAGCGGCGCGTCCACCCGGTCGAGCTGGAGGGCGACCGCAACGTCGCCGCGCTGGCCGATCCGGTGCGGCTCGAGCAGGCGCTCGGCCATCTCGTCCAGAACGCGATCGACGCCAGTCCGGACGGGGCGCCGGTCCGGATCCGCTGCGGCGTGCAGGGGCGGGAAGCGACGATCGAGATCGCCGACCGGGGCGAGGGCATGTCGGCTGACTTCATCCGAACCCGCCTGTTCCAGCCTTTCGCCTCGACCAAGGAGAGCGGCTTCGGGGTCGGGGCGTTCGAGGCGCGGAGCCTGATCGCGGGGATGGGCGGCCGGCTCGAGGTCGTCAGCCGGCCCGGCGCGGGCAGCCGCTTCACCGTCTTTTTACCGCTGGGTGAGACCAGCCTGACCGAACGGAAAGTCGCATGAGCGTGGACACCAGGGCGAAACTGCTGATCGTCGAGGACGACGAAGGGCTGCAGCGCCAGCTGCGCTGGGCCTATGACGATTACGACGTGCTGGTCGCGTCGAACCGCGACTCGGCGATCAACCTGCTGCGCGCCGAGGAGCCGCCGGTCGTCACCCTCGACCTCGGCCTTCCGCCCGACCCGAACGGAGTTACCGAAGGCTTCGCGACGCTGGAGACGATCCTGTCGCTGAAGCCCGAGACGAAGGTCATCGTCGCTTCAGGACACGGCGCTCGGGAAAGCGCCCTGCGGGCGATCGCGTCGGGCGCCTACGATTTCTACCAGAAGCCGGTCGACATCGACCAGTTGGGCCTGATCGTCCGCCGCGCCTTCCAGCTGCACGGCATCGAGACCGAGAACCGCAAGCTCGAGGAAAGGGTCGGCGAGGACCAGACGGTGCTCGGGACGATGATCACGGGCGCTCCGGAGATGCTCAAGGTGGCGCGGACGATCGAGCGGGTCGCCAATACCGGAGTCTCGGTCATGCTGCTCGGCGCCAGCGGCACCGGCAAGGAATTGCTCGCCCGCGGCCTCCACCAGGCCAGCAACCGCGCCGGCGGCGCCTTCGTCGCGATCAACTGCGCGGCGATACCCGAGAACCTGCTCGAGGCGGAGCTGTTCGGCTACGAGAAGGGCGCCTTCACCGGAGCGATCAAGACCAACGAGGGCAAGATCGAGCTCGCCCATGGCGGCACCTTGTTCCTCGACGAGGTCGGCGACATCCCGCTCCCCCTCCAGGTCAAGCTTCTGCGCTTCATCCAGGAAAGGGTGATCGAGCGGATCGGCGGCCGCAAGGCGATCGCGGTCGACACCAGGATCGTCAGCGCGACCCATCAGGACCTGCCCGAAATGATCAAGGCGGGGACCTTCCGCGAAGACCTCTACTACCGCCTCGCCGAGATCGTCGTGCGGATCCCCAGCCTCGCCGCCCGGCACGGCGATTCGGTGCTTCTCGCCAAGCATTTCCTCCACCGCTTCGCCCGCGAGATGAACCCGGCGGTCAAGGGCCTCAGCGCCGACGCTCTGGCGGCGATCGACGAATGGCCGTGGCCCGGAAACGTGCGCGAGCTCGAGAACCGGATGAAGCGCGCGGTGATCATGGCCGACGGCAAGCTCGTCACGGCCGAGGACCTCGACCTCGAGGCCCGCACCGAGGCGGCGCTTCCGGTCAACCTCAAGTCGGCGCGCGAGCTCGCCGACCGGCGGGCGATCCGCCAGGCGCTGGCGCGGACCGAGAACAACATTTCGAGCGCGGCCAAGCTGCTCGGGATCAGCCGGCCGACCCTCTACGACCTCATGAAGCAATACGACCTCCAGCCGTGAGCGCGCGCGCCGCCCTGATCGCCCTCCTGCTGGCCGGCGCCGCCGCCTGCTCGAACGGGCCGGCGACTCCTGAGGAGGCCTATCGCCGCGGTCTCCAGGCGCTGGCGGACGGCGAGCCGCGCACCGCCCGGATCGAGTTCCTGAACGCGATCAAGGCCGATCCCGACAACAAGGCGCTCCGCCTCGCCCAGGCCCGGACCTACCTGCTGCTCGGCGACGGCGCCGCGGCCGAGGACGAGCTGAACCGCGCCAACGCGCTTGGCGTCGCTCCGAGCGAGACGGCCCATCTGATGGCCCACGCCCTGCTGCTTCAGGGCCAGGCGGAGCGGGCGGTCGCCGAGGCGGGCAAGGCGGGCCCGCGCCATGCCGCTTATGCCAGCCGCATGCTCGGCCGGGCCTTCTCGGCGCTCGGCCGGATGGAGGAGGCGGCGAAGGCCTTCGACCGCGCGCTTGCGGCGGCCCCCGACGACGGCGCCCTGTGGGCCGACATCGGCCGCTTCCGCCGCGACACCGGGGAGGTGGCCGGCGCGATCGCCGCCGCCGACCGCGCCGTCGCCCTCGATCCGCGCAACGTCGAGGCGCTGGTGCTTCGCGGCGAGCTCACCCGCAGCCAGTACGGCCTTGCCGCGGCCGTCCCCTGGTTCGACCGCGCGCTCGACATCGACCCGTCCAACCTCGCCGCCCTGATCGAGCGCGCCTCGACCCTGGGCGATCTCGGCCGGACCCGCGACATGCTCGCGGACACGCGGCGGATCCTCGCCGTCGCTCCCGAGCATCCCCAAGCCTATTACCTTCAGGCCGTGCTCGCCGCGCGCGGGCGGGATTATGCTCTGGCCCGAAGCCTCTACCGGCGAACCGGCGGCGCTTTCGACAACCGGCCGGCGGCGATGCTGCTCGCCGGAACGATCGAGCTCGGCTCGGGCAACGCCGAGCTCGCGACCCGGCCCCTGAAGCGCCTGCTCGAGCTCCAGCCCGGCAATTTCAAGGCCCGGCGGCTGCTCGGATCGGCGCAGTGGCAAAGCGGCGACGCGGCCGCCGCCGTCCGTACCCTTCGCCCGATCGCCGACCGGGCCGACGCCGACGCCTATACTTTGAGCGTGATCGGCAAGGCCTACGCCCGGCTCGGCGACGAGGAGCGGGCGGCGCGCTACCTCGCCCGGGCCGCCGCGCCGCGGCCGTCGGCCCTGGCGGCGCTGGAGAATCCGCTCGCCGACAACGAGATCGACGCCCTTCGCCGCGACGCCGCCCGGCAGCCCGGCTCGGCTCCCGCCCAGATCGCCCTGATCCGGGCGCTTCTCGGCCGCGGCCTCGGCGCCGAAGCGCTGCAGCGGGCGCGCCAGCTGCAGGCGGCCAATCCCGGCGCTCCCGACGCCCATGTCCTGGTCGGCGACGCGCTCGCGATCCAGGGCGACTATGGGGCGGCGGTGGGCGCCTACCGGCGGGCGGCGAACCTGGCCTTCAGCGAGCCGGTGGCGCTCCGCCTGGTCGAGGCGCTTCGCAACAGCGGCAATCCCGCGGGCGCCGCGCAGGTGCTCGCGCTCTTCCTTCAGCAGAACCCGCAGAACGTCTCCGCGCAGATCCTCGCCGCCGACGCCAATCTCCAGGCGAAGCGCTGGCCCGAGGCGATCGCCCTCTACGAGGCGGCGAGGCGTCGGACCGGCGACCGCGACGCCACGCTGCTCAACAACCTCGCCTGGGCCTATGGCCAGACCGGCGACTACGCCCGGGCCGTCCCGATCGCCCGGCGCGCCTGGACGCTCGAGCCGCGCAACCCGGTCACGGCCGACACGCTGGGCTGGCTTCTGTTCAAGAGCGGCGAGGACCGGATGGGCGGCCTCGCCCTGCTCGAGCAGGCGGCGCGAGGCGCGCCGACGGATGCGGAGATACGCGCGCATCTCAAGGATGCGCGAGGGGGGTAATATTCCCCCTCTCCCTATAGGGGAGAGGGACAGCCGCCGCGAAGCGGCGGCAGGGTGAGGGCACCGCGCCTTCACCCGAACCGCCCTCACCCTCCCGCTTCGCGGGATGCGGCGCCGCCAAGGCTGCGTCCGGGGGACGCAGCCAGGCGCCGCATTCCCTCTCCCGTGCAGGGAGAAGGGTTCAGACCAGAAGCAGAAACCCGTTCAGGGTCAGCAGCGAGCCGACGATTCCGAGCGCCAGCGAGAGGCCGAGGATCCAGCGGTTGACCGCCAGGATCGCCACCGAGCCGAGCACCAGCGCCAGCTGCAATGCCACTTCCGCGAGGTCGAAATTATTGTCGCGCGCCGAGGCCTCGTCGAACGCCGCCTCGAAGGCCTTGGCCTTGGCCGACAGCTCCTTCTTGCCTTCGCCCTTCGACGGATCCTTCGCGTCGGGCTCGCTGTCGTAGCGCGCCACCGTCGCCTCATAGGCCTTGAGCCGCGCTTCGGCGGCCGAGCGCTCCGCCGCGGGCACGGTGCCGGCGGCGAGCTGGGCCTTCAGCTTCTCCGCCTCGATCTCGTACATCGTCTGGCGGACGTTCTTCGCCTGGTAGAAGGCCCAGGTGTCGCTGGCCTTGATGTTGTTGGCGATCATGTCGTCGGTGGCGTTGCCGCCGCCGAGCCCGCCGACGGCGAGCACGCCGGCCAGCACGGCGATCAGCAGGGCGGCGCGATTGCGGAAGGTCTCGGCGGCCTGGTTTTCCGCCCTGTCCTCGTGAATCTCGGCGATCAGGTCGGCGGCGTCGGTCGAATCCATGGCTTTGCAGGCCCCCCTTCGAGGCCCGGCTCGCAAATTTTTCGAGGCAAGTCGAGAGGCTAACGCCCCGTCATTGCGAGCGAAGCGAAGCAATCCAGCGCAGCGCGACGCCCACTGGATTGCCGCGTCGCTTCGCTCCTCGCAATGACGAGCGAACACTTGCTCCCAGTCCGCGCCCGTGTAGATGCGGGGTCGCACGACCACAGGGGACCGAAGATGAAACTCGCCCGCCTTGCCGCCCTGCTCGCCTTGCCGATCGCCGCCGCCGCCGCCGCGGCGCCGCCCGACAAGCCGAGGCTGGTGGTGGTCATCTCGGTCGACCAATTCTCCGCCGACCTGTTCGCCCAGTATCGCCAGCATTTCGACGGCGGACTGGAGCGGCTCTCCGAGGGCGTCGTCTTCCCGGCCGGCTATCAGGGCCACAACGCCACCGAGACCTGTCCCGGCCATTCGACCATCCTCACCGGCTCGCGCCCGGCGCGGACGGGAATCATCGCCAACAACTGGTTCAACCTCGGCCTGCCGCGGGAAGACAAGGGGGTCTATTGCTCCGAGGATCCGCGGGTTCCGGGGAGCAGCTCGAAGGGCGGCCAGTATACCGTCTCCTCCTACCATCTGCGGGTGCCCGCGCTGGGCGATCATATGAAGCGCTCCGACCCGAGGAGCCGGGTCGCCGTCGTCTCGGGCAAGGACCGGGCGGCGATCATGATGGGCGGCTACGGCCCCGACGAGCGCTGGTGGTGGGACCATGACGCCAAGGCTTTCGTCAACCCGAGGGCGCCGGCCACGCCGCGGTCGGTCGCGGAGGCCAATCGGGGGGTGACCGACGCGCTGTCGCGTCCCCGCGCCGCGCGCGAGCTTCCCAGGGTCTGCGAGGCCCACGACCGGGCGGTTCCGGTCACGGGCGGCGGCAAGCCGGTGGGAAGCTGGCGCTTCGACCGCGAGCCGGGCGACAAGAATGCGTTCCGGGCCTCGCCCGATTTCGACCGGAGCGTGATCGACATGGGCGAGGCGCTGCGCCGGGAGATGAAGCTCGGCGAGGGCGAGGCGACGGACCTCCTCATCCTCGGCCTGTCGGCCACGGATTATATCGGCCATACCTTCGGTACCCAGGGCGCCGAGATGTGCATCCAGCTCCTCGCGCTCGACGAAGCGCTGGGCGGGTTCTTCCGGGCCCTCGACTCGACCGGGATCGACTATCTGGTGACCCTGACCGCCGACCATGGCGGGGTCGACATCCCCGAGCGCGCCCGCGACCATGCCCTGGGCGACGCGATGCGGGTCGATCCGGCCCTCAACGCCGGCAACATGAACAAGTCGCTCGCCCAGAAGCTCAAGCTGAGCGGCGACATCCTCTACGGCGACGGCTCCTTCGGCGACATGTACATCGACCGCAAGCTGACCGCGGCGCAGCGGACCAGGGTGCTTCGCGAGGCGGTGGCGACCTATCGGCGCCATCCCCAGGTCGCGGCGGTGTTTACCAAGGCGGAGCTGGCCGCCGCGCCCGGACCGTCGGGACCGCCCGACACCTGGAGCCTGATCCAGCGCGCCAAGGCGAGCTTCGATCCCGAGCGCTCGGGCGACTTCATCGTCCTCCTGAAGCCGCGGGTCACTCCGATCTCCGACACGTCGAGGGGCTATGTCGCCACCCACGGCAGCCCGTGGGACTACGACCGGCGGGTGCCGATCCTGTTCTGGCGCAAGGGGATGACGTCGTTCGAGCAGCCGCTGGCGGTGGAGACGGCGGACATATTGCCGACGCTGGCCGCAATCCTGCGCGTGCCGATCGCGCCCGGGACGATCGACGGGCACTGCCTGGATCTGGACGAGGGGCCTGGCAGCAGCTGCCGGTAATAGATTCCTCTCCCCTGCAGGGAGAGGGATTTCAAGAGGCCAGCGCCTCCACCTGCTCCGCCAGCTCCAGCCATCGCTCCTCCGCCGAGTCCCGCTCCGCGCGGGCCTTCTCGATCGCCGCGGTCAGGGCCGCGAAGCGCCTGGGGTCGCGCGTATAGAGGTCGGGATCGTGGAGCGCCTCCTCGTCGCGGGCGATCTGCGCCTCCAGCGCGTGGATCCGGTCGGGAAGCAGGTCGTAATCGCGCTGGTCCTTGTAGGTCAGCTTCCTGTTCCCCGGCGAAGGCCGGGGTCCGGCCGGGCGCTGGGACTGGCCCCCGGCCTTCGCCGGAGAGCTTCGGAGCGCGGCCCGCTTCCTTTCCCAATCCTCGTAGCCGCCGGCGACGATGTCGACCTTGCCCGAGCCGTCGAGGCCGAGGGTCAAGGTGACGGTGCGGTCGAGGAAGTCGCGGTCGTGGCTGACGATGAGGACGGTGCCGTCATAATCGGCGATCACCTCCTGGAGGAGGTCGAGCGTCTCGAGGTCGAGATCGTTGGTCGGCTCGTCGAGGACGAGCAGGTTGGAGCGGCGGGAGAACTCGCGGGCGAGGAGCAGGCGCGAGCGCTCGCCGCCCGAAAGCGAGCCGATCCTGGCGTCGACGAGGCCGGGCTCGAACAGGAATTCCTTGAGATAGCCCTGGACGTGCTTCTTGTGGCCGCGGACCTCGACCCAGTCGCCGCCGTCGGCGAGGATGTCGCGGACGCTCCGGTCGGGGTCGAGCAGCCGGCGTTGCTGGTCGATCATGATCCCCTGCAGCGTCTTCGCGCGGGCGATCCTGCCCTCGTCGGGCTCGATCTCGCCGGTCAGAAGCCTCAGGAGGGTGGTCTTGCCGGTTCCGTTGGCGCCGACCACGCCGATCCGGTCGCCGCGCTGGACGCGCAGGGTGAAGTCGCGGATGACGGTCCGGTCGCCGAAGCGCTTGGTCACCTTCTCGGCGTCGATCACCATCTTGGTCTTGACGTCGTCATTGGCCAGCCCGAGCTTCGCCGCTCCCGCCGGGCCGAGCATCGCGGCGCGGGCGGCGCGCATCTCCCGGAGCTTGGCGAGCCGGCCCTGGTTGCGCCGGCGCCGGGCGGTGACCCCGCGCTGAAGCCAGTGGAGCTCGAGCTTGAGCTTGGCGTCGAGCCGCTCGGCGTTGCGCGCCTCCTCGGCATAGACGGCTTCGGTCCAGGCGTCGAAGCCGCCGAAGCCGATCTCGGCTCGGCGAAGCGCGCCGCGGTCCAGCCACAGGGAGGAGCGGGTGAGGCGCTTCAGGAAGGTTCGGTCGTGGCTGATCGCGATGAAGGCGCCGGTGTAGCGCGACAGCCAGTCCTCGAGCCACTCGATCGCTCCGAGATCGAGATGGTTGGTCGGCTCGTCGAGCAGAAGCACATCCGGATCCTGCGCCAGCGCCTGCGCGATGGCCGCGCGGCGCCGCTCGCCGCCCGACGCCGTCGCGGCGGGACGGTCGAGGTCGATTCCAAGCTGGTCGGCGATCGCGTCGACCTCGTGCGGCGCGGGCGCTTCCGGCCCGTGCAGGGCGAACTCGCGCAGGGTGGCGAAATCCGCCACCGGCGGGTCCTGCTCGAGCAGCACGACCTTGATCCCCGGCTTGATCGTGCGCCGCCCTTCGTCGGTCTCGACGAGGCCGGCGAGGCATTTGAGGAGGGTTGTCTTGCCGGCGCCGTTGCGCCCGATCAGGGCCAGCCGGTCGCGCGCTCCGACGAACAGGTCGAGATTGCGGAACAGCCAGCCCGATCCCTGGATCAGGCCGAGATTTTCGTAAGCGAGGACGGGCGCGGCCATGGTCGCGGCGAGATAGGGGGTCGTGGGCGATTCGTCACCCCGGCGGAAGCCGGCGCCTCGGGTCGGACGGACGCCTGAGCCTTTTCCGTCCCGAGTTCCCGGCTTTCGCCGGGATGACGGGAGCTGCCTTTTCTGGCAGCCTGCCGGGCATGACGAGGACGATCATCCTCTACGCAATCGCTCTGGCGCTGGCCGCGACCCTGCTCCAGTGGCTCGAATATCGCTATCTGGCCCAGGCCTTCTCGACCGAGATCTACGTCGCCCTGATCGCCGCGGGTTTCACCGGGCTCGGGCTGTGGGCGGGGCGCCGATTGACGCCCGCTCCCCCCGCCGGCCCGTTCGAGCGCAACCAGGCCGCGATCCGATCGCTCGGGGTGACGGCGCGGGAATGCGAGATATTGGAGATGCTCGCCTCCGGCCAGTCCAACAAGGAGCTGGCGCGAACGCTCGGCATCTCGCCCAACACGGTGAAGACCCACGTCGCCCGCCTCTATGAAAAGCTGGAGGTCCAGAAGCGGGTCCAGGCAATCGAGAAGGCGCGCTGGCTGGCGCTCATTCCTTAGGCGGATTGGGCCGAAATCACCCTTTCGGGCGATAGGCGTGCGGCCCTCGGCATCCTAATCCCAGGGCGGCAGCAAAGGGGAGTCGATATGCCGGTGATCGGAATGGGCGGCTATTTCTTCCGGGCGAAGGACCCGGCAGGGCTGAAGGCCTGGTACCGGGAGCATCTCGGAGTCGGCGGCGGCTGCGGCACCGGCGACAATGGGGAGGCCAACGAATATTGCTGGTACCACGAAGGCGGGCCGATGGTGTTCGAGCCTTTCCCGGAGGCCAGCGACTATTTCCCGAGCGAGAAGCAGGCCATGGTCAACCTGCGCGTCCGCGGCCTGGGCGATCTGCTCGCGCAGCTGCGCGGCTCGGGGATCGAGGTGATCACCAAGCCCGAATGGGAAGGAACGGAAGCCGGCAGCTTCGCTCGCATCCACGATCCCGAGGGCAACCCGATCGAGCTTTGGGAGCCGCCGGCGAAATGAGCGCTCAAGGGAGGAGACCGACCGTGAGATACGTCCTCGTCTACGGCGGCCTAGCGGGCGCCGTCGTCATCAGCGTCCTCGTCGCCGGCTTCGTGCTCGACCTGCCGAGCCACGCCGCGTCGATGTGGTTCGGCTATCTCGTCATGCTGGTCGCGCTGTCGCTGATCTTCGTCGGGGTGAAGCGGTATCGCGACATCGAATGCGGCGGGGCCATCCGCTTCGGCGGCGCCTTCGGCCTCGGCCTCGGCATCGCCGCGGTCGCCGGCCTGATCTACGCGACCGGCTGGGAGGTCTATCTGGCCGCGACCGGGTGGGACTTCATGGCGGACTATGGCGCCGGAATCCTCGAGCGCATGCGCGCCGAAGGCGCGACCGCCGCGGCGATCGAGGCGAAGACGGCGGAGATGCGCGCCCTGGCGGAAAGCTACCGCAACCCGCTGTTCCGTTTCCCGCTCACCTTCGTCGAGATCTTCCCGGTCGGCCTGATCGTCGCGCTGGTCTCGGCGGCCCTGCTGCGCAATCCGAGGTTGCTCCCGGCGAGGCGCTGACAAGGCCGGGCGCAGCCGCTATCGGCAAGCCATGTCAGGGGAAGCAGGAGAGGGGCGGACGCCCGCCGCGCAGCGGGTGATGATGATCGGCGGAGCGATGCGCAGCGGCACCACCGTCATCCACCGCGCCCTGTGCACGGCGCGCAACTCCAATCCCTTCCTCTCGGAAAGCTGGTTCCTTCGCGACCTCCTCGCCATGTACCGGTTCCGGCTGTCGCGCTTCGCGGCGATGGGCGAGGACCAGTTCGGGCCGGTCGACGCCTACGACCGGATGATCGCCGACGACGTCGCCGAATATCTGCGCACGGTGTCGGCGAGGCACGGCGACCCGGAGGTGATGATCCTGAAGCAGCCGGAGCTGATCCGGAGCTTCGCTGATCTCGCCCGCCTCTCGCCGGAGATGCTGTTCCTCGCCGTGGTCCGCGACCCACGCGACGTCATCGCCAGCATGAAGCGGGTCCGCGACAGCCACGCCCGCGACGAGGTCGCCGGCCCGCTGGCGGGAGCGAGGACGACCGCCGCCCTGTGCGGCATCTACGGCTCGCATTATGCCCCGCTGCTCGAGGCCGGGCAGGCGCTGGAGGGGCGGCTGACGATCGTCCGCTACGAGGATTTCGTGCGCGCGCCGAAGGAATCGGTCGCCGCGATCGGCGCTTTCTGCGGCGCCCGCTACGAGCTGGACGAAGTCGCCGGCTTCCGGGCGGAGGATGTCGGCAACGCGACCTTCGACAAGTCGGCGCGCGCCCGGGACCCCTTCAGCCGCGCCTTCTGGTCGGATCTCTATACCGAGCCTTTGTCCGACGAACGGATCGGCCGCTTCCCCGAATCCCTGAGCGCGTCCGAAATCGGCGAGATCGAGGCGCGGCTGGCCTTCATCGGGCAGCGCTTCGGATATTGGGGGTAGCGGAGAGGTTCAGGGTGACGGGCCTGGATCAGGCCGCCTCGCGCTCGTCCGGAGTCGAGGGCCGGTAGGTCGGTTCAGGGACAGGAATGCCCTTGTCGCGGGCCCAGTCCAGCCACAGCTCGATCGCCGCTTCGACTTCCGTGACGGCCTCATGAGGGGTTTCGCCATGCGCCGAGCAGGGACTGAGGTCGGGGACGGTCGCGATCCAGCATTCGTCGTCATCGGACCAGAAGACGTTGATATGATACCGATGAGCAGTCATTC
>DASVVX010000050.1:0-24564 GCA_036386295.1 Allosphingosinicella sp. | reverse complement strand
CCCTTGACGATCATTCTCATAAACCTTGCCCCTTGTGTGGAACCAAAAGAGACGCTCCGGCCGCCAGGCGGCCGAAGCGCCGCGGGAGCCGGCGTGACCTCGGATCCCGGCCTCGACGCTAACATGGATGAATGCGCTGCGATAGCCGAGTCGTTGCAGGGCCGAAAAGGACTGCCGCGAGCCGCCACAATTGAGACGCCCGGAGGGGCCGAGGCGCCCATTTTGACCCGTCTCGGCCCTAATTTGGCCGCAGACCTCGGCGATTGCGGTCGCGACGGGGGCCACGACCCCCGCGCCACGCCGCTCCGGCGAGCGGCGCGGCGCCAGGCCTTCGGGAGTTTGAGCGGCGATGTCGAGACTGTTCCTTTCCGCCGCGGTGCTCGCGGCCGCGCTGGCCTTCCCCGCCGTTCCGGCGGCGGCGGCGCTCGGCCCCGACGCGGCGGCGTGCAGCGCGGGCGCCAACCGCCCGGCGATGCTGGTCAGCGTCAACGGCTTCAAGAACCGGGTCGGCAAGCTTCGGGTCCAGCTCTACGGGGGCGATCCCAAGACCTTCCTCGAGCGCGGCGCCAAGCTGAAGCGGATCGACCTGCCGGTGACCCGCTCCGGGGCGATGAACGTGTGCGTCGCCGTGCCGCGCTCCGGCACCTACGCGATCGCGGTCCGCCACGACGCCGACAACAACGGCAAGACCAACTGGAACGACGGCGGCGGCTTCTCCAACAACCCCCATCTGTCGCTGCTCAAGCTGAAGCCCTCGGCCCGGACGGTCTCGGTCGCCGTCGGCGCCGGGGTCAAGGTGGTGCCGGTGGTGCTCAACTACCGCAGCGGCCTAAGCATCGCTCCGATCGGCCAGAAATAGGATGGCCCGGGTCGCCCTCCTCTCCAATCCGCGGTCGACCGGCAACCGGGCGCTTCTGCCGCAGGTGAGGAGCTTCTGCGCGGCGCACAAGGACATCTTCCACTACGAGGTCGAGCAGGTCGACCAGATCGCGACGGCGCTGAGGACCATCGCCTTGGTCGAGCCGCGGGTGCTGGTGATCAACGGCGGCGACGGCACCGTCCAGGCGGCCCTGACCGAGATCTACAACGGCCGCCATTTCGGCGACGACCCGCCGCCGGTCGCGGTCCTGCCCAACGGCAAGACCAACCTCATCGCCCAGGATCTCGGCGCCGGCGCCGACCCGCTCGAGACCCTGGAGCGGGTGCTCGAGATCGCCCGTTCGGACCTCGCTCCGCACATCGTCCAGCGCGAGCTGATCACGCTGTCGGGCGGGTCGGGCCACGGCAAGCCGGTGCTCGGCATGTTCCTCGGCGGCGCCTATCTCGCCGACACGATGCTCTATTGCCGCAACAAGATCTATCCGCTCGGCCTGCCCAACTGGCTCGCCCACGGCCTGGCGCTCCTGCTCGGCCTGCTCGGGGTCGCGCTCGGCCGGAAGGCGAGCTTCCTTCCGCCGCCGCCGGCGATCCTGAGGGTGTCGGGGATGAAGGGCGGCGAGCTGAACGGCCGCTTCGCCTTCCTGATGGTGACGACCCTTCAGCGGCTGCTGTTCAAGGGCTACATGCCCGGCGCCGGGGCCCGCACCGGGGCGATGCAGCTCCTCGTCATCGACCGCAACATCGGCGCCCTGCTCGGCGCCTTCTTCGCCGCGATCCGCGGCCGGCTGGGGCGCAAGCGCCTCTCCGGAGTCCATCTCGAGCGCGGCGACGAGATCAGGATCGAGGGCGACGGCTCCAACGTCCTCCTCGACGGCGAGCTCTTCCAGGCCGGTTGCGGCCGGCCGATCGTCCTCAAGCCGAGCGCCCCGGTGCCGTTCGTGACGCTCACCGTCTAGACCCGATCGGCTGAAGCTGACACACCGTCATTGCGAGCGAAGCGAAGCAATCCAGGGGCAATGGGCGCGGAAGCTGGATTGCCGCGTCGCTTCGCTCCTCGCAATGACAATTCGGGCAAGTTGCCCTCGGTCCGACTCCCGATCAGGAATCGCTAGGCCGCGTCGTGGAAGATGAGGCCGAGGGTGAAGCGCTCGCCGGACCGGACGGTGCTGACGCCGTGCCTCATCCGGGTGCGGTAGACGCCGCGGCTTCCGCGCACCGGCCGCTCGCTGACCGCGAAGACGACCGCGTCGCCCTGCTCCAGCGCCACCACCGTCGCCCGCGACTGGCGGCGCGGGCGCTGCTCGGCGAGCAGGAACTCGCCGCCGGTGAAATCGCCTCCGGGGCTCGACAGCAGGATCGCCGCCTGGAGCGGGAAGGCTTCGGCGCCGTACAGGTCCTGGTGGAGGCAATTATGGTCGCCGGGGCCGTAGCGGAGCAGAAGCGGGGTCGGCCGCGCCTGGCCGGCGGCCCGGCAGCGGTCGAGATAGTCGCGATGGGCGGCGGGATAGGCCGCGGCCCGCCCGAGCGCCGACTGCCAGCCGTTGGCGACCTCGGCCAGCGGCGGATAGAGCGTCTCGCGCAGGCCGGCGACCGGGGTGGGCAGAGGATAGTCGAAATAGCGATATTCGCCCGCGCCGAAGCCGTGCCGCGCCATCACCACGCGGCTGCGGAACCGTGCCTCGTCGTCCCACAAGCGGCTGAGCCTTGCGCAGGCCTCGGCGCCGAGCAGGCCGGGCAGCCTTGCCCAGCCTTGCTCGTCTAGCGCTTGCGCCGCCTCGCCCCAGTCGATCTCCTCGATGCCCATGCCGCCGCTCTAGCGCGCGCCGGCCGGCCGCCGCTCCGGAACTTGCCTTCAATGTCCGTTCGCGGACACAAGGGAGTCCGCCAACGGACAGATCCGGCAATTCTTTCAGCAAGATCGGCCTATTTCCGCCGCTCCGGCCATGGCCCGCTCCTTGCATCGCCGAGGCGAACGCCCAACGGAGCCCCGGATCATGCGCCCAGCCCTCTTCCTCCTCCTCGCTTCGACCTTCGCCCTCCCCGCCGCCATCCCGGCGGCCTGCGCGGCGCCCGGCTCCGGGGCGCAAGCCGAAGCCGCGGAGGGCGACGTCAGCTGGTCGATCGAGGCCGACGCCCGCCAGCGCGCCAAGGGCGAGATCCAGTTCAGCCTGACCCGCCGAACCGCGACCAGCCGGTGGATGCACAGCAATACCCGCCCGCTCGCCGGGCTCGACGGGCTGACCGCGGCGCAGCTCGGCTCGGAGGGCGGCGCCCCCGTCGCCTTCCGCCTCAACCGAGACGCGGGAACGATCGCCTGCGAGGGCGTCGCCCGGCGCTGGCACGGCACCGGCGAGTGCCGTTTCCAGCCCGACGCGGGCTTCGCGGCGGCGCTCGCCGAGCGCGGCTACGGCCGCGCCGGCGACTCCCAGCTCTTCTCGCTGGCGCTCTACGACATGGGCTATCCTTTCCTCGACGAGCTGAAGCGCCAGGGCTACCAGCGCCCGACCGTCGCCGACCTGGTCCGCGCCGGCGACCACGGCGCCGACCTCGCCTATCTCAAGGGCATGGGCGGGCACGGCTACCGGGTCGGCACGCTCGCGGCGCTGATCGAGATGCGCGACCATGGCGTGACCGCGGACTATGTCTCCGAGCTCGGCCGGCTCGGCCTCAGGGACCTGTCGGCCGAGCAGGTGGTTCGGCTCCGCGACCACGGCATCATGCCCGACTTCGTCGCCGCCTTCCGCTCCGCGGGCTACGACGTGCCGCTCGACCAGCTGATCCGGCTTCGCGACCATGGCGTGACCCCCGATTACGTGCGCCAGCTCTCCGGCTACGGAATCAGGAACGTGCCGGCCGACCAGCTCGTCCAGCTTCGCGACCACGGCGTGATGCCCGACTTCGTCGGCGGGGCGGCGCGCAGCGGCTATCGCTTCTCCACGGCCGAGCTGATCCGGCTTCGCGACCACGGGGTCTCGGCCGATTATCTCGGCGAGCTCAAGGGGCTCGGCTATTCATCGCTCGCCGCCGAGGACATCGTCGCGCTGCGCACCCACGGGGTCACCGCCGACTTCATCCGCCGGGTCAACGCCTCGGGCGGAAGCCGGCGAAGCGCGGCCGAGCTGGTGTCGCTTAGAATCGGCGGCTGGGCGGAGCGCTAGGCCCCGCTTCCAGGCGCGCTTGCCAAGCGGGCCGGCCGCCCGGATAGTGGCGTCATGACGTCGACCGCGGCCGGATGATGGAAATGCTCCTCGCCCTGCTGATCGCGCTCGCGGCGCTGGGCGTGCGCGCCGGCCCCGCTTCGTCCGGAGCCGACGGCGTGGCGATCGCGCTCGACCGAAGCGACCCCTCGCCGGGCCTGCCCCGGATCGCCGGGGCCGCCGACCCGGGCCGCCCGCTCGTCGTCATCGACCCGGGCCACGGCGGGCGCGATCCGGGCGCCACCTCGCCGTTCGGCTCGAAGCGGGAGAAGGACATCACGCTGGCCATCGCCACCGCGATCCGCGACGCACTCGCCGATTCGGCGCGGGTACGGGTGGCGATGACCCGCGAGGACGACCGCTATCTGGTGCTCAAGGACCGCTACGAGATCGCCCGCAAGATGCGCGCGGACCTGTTCATCTCGATCCACGCCGACGCCGCGCCGAGCAACGACGGCGCCCGCGGAGCGACCATCTACACCCTGTCGGAAGTCGCCTCCGACAAGGAGGCGGCGCTGCTCGCCGAGCAGCAGAACCGCTCCGACCGGATCGCCGGCACCGCGCTGAGCGGCGAGGCCGGGGTCGACCGGATCCTGATCGACCTCGCCCAGCGCGAGAGCATGAACGTCTCGGCCGAATTCGCCGCCCTGCTGAGGCGGGAGGCGTCGGCCTATTTTCCCTTCCGGCCGGATTACCACCGCTTCGCCTCGCTGGTCGTGCTGAAGGCGCCGGACGTGCCGTCGATCCTGTTCGAGACCGGCTACCTGACCAACGCCACCGACACCGCCTATATCGGTTCCGCCGAGGGCCGCCGCCAGATCGCGCTGGGCATGAAGAGCGCGATCGAGACCCACTTCGCGCGGCGGCTGGTCAGGGTGGCGGGACGCTAGCCCTGGAAGACAAGGCGGCATCCATCTTTTCGCGCAGCATATCCTCCATCCGCGACTGCCAGCCCGGCCCGGTGGAACGCAGCCACCAAAGGATATCCGGGGAGAGCCGAACCGACACGAGCTCTTTGCGAGTGCCCTCCGGCAACGGGGGTCGGCCGCGATTGGTCAGCGTGCCGGTTCCCTCGCGGATCACCTTTCCACCTCTGGTGAGCGCGGCGCGCTCGAAGAAGGTGTCGTCCGCTTCGGGGATGTCGTCGTCATCCCAGTCTGCGACGAAAGGTGTCCCCTCTTCAGAAACCCGCGACATACCGGAAGTATCTTTCTTGCTCATAACGACTGGCTTTCCGCATTGTCACGATCCGAACCCCGCCCTCCCCTCGGTCGACCCAGACGCAGGCCACGACTTCTCCGCGAAGCAGCCCATAAGAAATCCATCGCTGCTCACCATAGTCGAAGCGGTCGTCCACCTCCGTGGCGCACTCACCCAAGAGCAACGCAGCGGCGTCGGCGAGATCGAGCCCTCTCTCGCGAAGCACTTTCTCGCGCTTTTCCGGATCGAATTCGATTTCCACATAATTATTGTATATACAATATATCGGAAAAGTCAAGCCCGCAGCCGCTTCACCCCACCGCCATCATCGGCTAGAGCTTCTCCCGAATGTCCGCCGACGCCGCCCCGACCCGCCTCACCCTCTATCGCGATGCCGGCAGCCGCTTCGGCGGCCGGCTGCGGAGCGCCTGGCGCCGCAAGTGGGTGCGCAGGCTCGCCTATCTCGCGGCGATCCCGATCCTGCTCTACGTCCTCCTCTGGCTGCTGTTCGCCCGCAACCTGCCGTCGGCCGATACCCTCCTCACCTACCAGCCGCCGCTTCCGACCAACGTTCGCGGCATCGACGGCGAGCCGGTGCAGAGCTTCGCGCGCGAGCGGCGGGTCGAGCTTTCCTACGACGAGTTCCCGCAGCAGCTGATCGACGCCTTCACCTCGGCGGAGGACAAGACCTTCTTCACCCACGGCGGGATCGACTATCCGGGCCTGGTCGGGGCGGTCGGCGACTATATCTCCAAGGTCGGAAGCGGCGAGCGCGCCCGCGGCGGCTCGACCATCACCCAGCAGGTCGCCAAGAACCTCCTGCTCGGCGACGAATATTCGGTCACCCGCAAGATCAAGGAAGCCTTCCTGGCCCGGCGCATCGAGAGCGTCCTGACCAAGCAGCAGATCCTCGCCCTCTACCTCAACCAGATCTTCCTCGGCCGCAACGCCTATGGCGTTCAGGCGGCGTCGCGCGCCTATTTCGATAAGGACGTCGGCCAGCTCGCCCTCCACGAGGCCGCCTATCTCGCCATCCTGCCCAAGGCGCCGAGCAATTACGACCCCCAGCGGCGGACCCAGCGCGCGCTCGACCGGCGCAACTGGGTGCTCGCCGAGATGGAGCGCAACGGCAAGATCTCGGCGGCCCAGCGCGCCGCCGCCCAGGCCGAGCCGCTCGGAACGGTGCGCTTCGCCAACGCCAGCGTCCGCAACGTCGGCGGCTATTTCGTCGAGGAGGTCCGCCGCCAGCTGATGCAGCGCTGGGGCGAGCAGACCGAGAAGGGCCAGAACGGAGTCTATACCGGCGGCCTTTGGGTGCGCACCTCGCTCGACGTGCCCAAGCAGAAGGCGGCTGAGGCCGCGCTTCGCGACGGGCTGATGCGCTACGACCGCGGCAAGGGGTGGCGGGATCCGGGCCTGTCGGTCGACGTGAACGGGGACTGGCGCGGCGAACTCGCCCGGGCGCCGTTCGGGGTCGGCTATCCCGACTGGCGCGCCGCCGCCGTGCTCTCGCGCTCGGGGCAGAGCGCGACGATCGGCTTCACCGACGGCTCCACCGCGTCCCTGCCCGCCTTCGCCGCGGCGATGCCCAAGCGCGGCACCGCGACCGCCGCCTTCAACTTCCTCCGCCCCGGAATGGTGATCGCGGTGAAGCGTGAGGGCGGCACCTGGTCGCTGCGCTCGATCCCGGAGGTCAAGGGCGGAATGGTGGTCGAGGAAGTGGCGACCGGCCGGGTGCTCGCCATGCAGGGGGGCTTCGATGCCCGCGGCGACGATTTCAACCGCGCCGTCCAGGCCCAGCGCCAGCCCGGCTCGACCTTCAAGCCGATCGTCTATTCCGCCGCGCTCGACAACGGCATGACCCCGGCCTCGATCATCGTCGACGGCCCCTTCTGCGTCTGGCAGGGCGCCGGCCTCGGCAACAAATGCTTCCGCAACTTCTCGGGCGGCAATGCCGGGCCGCAGACGATGCGCTGGGGCATCGAGCAGTCGCGCAACCTGATGACGGTGCGCGCCGCCAACCAGACCGGAATGGACAAGGTCACTAGGCTGGCGCGGATCATGGGGGTCGGCGACTATCCCAATTACCTCGCCATCGCGCTCGGCGCCGGCGACACCACCGTGCTCAAGATGACCAACGCCTTCGCCATCCTCGCCAACCAGGGCCGGCAGCTGAAGCCGACTCTGGTCGACTACGTCCAGGACCGCAACGGCAAGGTCATCTACCGCGCCGACACCAGGCCCTGCGAAGGCTGCAACGCGCCCGACTGGGACGGCAAGCCGATGCCTCGGCCGCCGCTTCGAACCAAGCAGTTGCTCAACCCGCTGACCGCCTACCAGATGGTCCACATCCTCGAGGGGGTGGTTCAGAGAGGAACCGCGCAGGTGCTCCGCGATCTCGGCCGGCCGCTGTTCGGCAAGACCGGAACGACCTCCGGACCGACCAACGTCTGGTTCATCGGCGGCTCGCCCGAGATCGTCGCGGGAATCTACATGGGCTTCGACCAGCCCCGGCCGATGGGCGGCTACGCCCAGGGCGGAACGCTTGCCGCTCCGATCTTCAAGCAGTTCGCGCAGGTGGCGTTCAAGGACATGCCGGTGCTTCCGTTCCGGGCGCCGGCGGGCATCCGGATGGTCCGGATCGACCGGCGCTCTGGCAAGAAGGTGTTCGGCGCCTGGCCGACCGACGAGCCCAAGGCGGCGGTGATCTGGGAGGCGTTCAAGCCGGAGAGCGAGCCGAGGCGATCGATCCGCCGCGACGAGATGGCCAACCGGCCGCCGGAGAAGGCGGCGCCGAGGGTCAGGGTGCGCCGGGCGGAGACTCAGCGAGACAGCGATTTCTTGCAAAATCAGGGCGGCATCTACTAGTCCGCCTCAAACCCGTCGCCCCAGCGAAGGCTGGGGCCCCGTGGGGTGAAGGGCGCGGCTGCTTTTCACCTGCCGGGATGCCAGCCTTCGCTGGCATGACGTGCAACTGGAGACCATCCCATGCGCGCCGAAGCGCAAGCCCATGTCGACCAGATCCGGTCGGCGCTCGACCTGCTCCGCCGGTTCCTCGACTGGGACCGCGCTTTGAAGCGTCTCGAGGACCTCAACGCGAAGGTCGAGGACCAGGCGCTCTGGAACGATCCCAAGGCGGCGCAGGAGGTGATGCGCGAGCGCCGCCGGCTCGAGGAGGCGATCGGCGCGACCCGGGCGATCCAGCAGGAGCTGGACGACACGGTCGAGCTTCTGGAGATGGCCGAGGCCGAGGGCGACGAGGCGATGGAGGCCGATGCCGTCGCCTCGCTCGCCGAGCTGGCCGAGCGCTCCGAGCGCGACAAGGTCGCGGCGCTGCTGGCCGGCGAAGCCGACGCCAACGACACCTATATCGAGGTCAATGCCGGCGCCGGCGGCACCGAGAGCCAGGACTGGGCCGAGATGCTCCAGCGCATGTACACGCGCTGGGCCGAGCGCCGCGGCTACAAGGTCGAGCTGGTCGACCACCATTCGGGCGAGCAGGCCGGGATCAAGTCCGCGACGCTGATGATCAAGGGCGAGAATGCCTACGGCTATGCCAAGACGGAAAGCGGCGTGCACCGGCTCGTCCGGATCAGCCCCTACGACAGCAACGCCCGGCGCCACACCAGCTTCTCGAGCGTCTGGGTCTATCCGGTCGTGGACGACGATATCGACGTCGAGGTCAACGAGAGCGATTTGAAGATCGACACCTACCGCTCGTCGGGCGCGGGCGGGCAGCACGTCAACACCACGGACAGCGCGGTCAGGATCACCCATATCCCCTCGGGGATCATCGTCGCCTGCCAGAACCAGCGCTCGCAGCACAAGAACCGGGCCGAGGCGATGAAGATGCTCAAGGCCCGGCTCTACGAGGCCGAGCTGCAGCGCCGCGAGGCCCAGGCGAGCGCCGAGCATGCCGCCAAGACCGACATCGGCTGGGGCCACCAGATCCGCTCCTACGTCCTCCAGCCCTATCAGCTGGTCAAGGACCTGAGGACCGGAGTGGCCTCCACCGCCCCGTCCGACGTGCTCGACGGCGACCTCGACCGCTTCATGGCCGCGGCGCTGTCGCAGCGGGTGACCGGCGAGAAGGTCGAAGTCGAAGATGTGGATTAGGCGCACTCATTCCTCCCCCGGATTTCCGGGGGAGGGGGACCAGGCGAAGCCTGGTGGAGGGGTTCTTTCAGTGCCCGAAGAACCCCTCCACCGCGCTTCGCGCGGTCCCCCTCCCCGGCCAATGCCGGGGAGGAATTTCAGTCTCGGCGCCCTCGTCCTCCCGCTCCTCCTCCTGGCCGCCTGCAAGGAGCCGGCCGAGGAATCGCCTTTCCCCAAGCCCAAGCGGCCGGTCTCGCCGATCGTCTCGGCAAGCTATTCGAACGAGGATGCGCGCGACTCGGTGCGCGAGGCGCAGACCGTGATGGACCTGGCCGACATCGAGGCCGGCATGTACGTCGCCGACCTCGGCGCCGGCGAGGGCTATTATACGGTTCGCCTCGCTCCGCTGGTCGGCCGCCGCGGCCGGGTGCTCGCCGAGGACATCGTCCCCGAGACGATCAGCGCCCTCGCCAACCGCGTCACGCGCGAGGATCTGCACAATGTCGCGGTCAAGCTCGGCCGGCCCAACGATCCGCTGCTTCCGGACTCCTCGTTCGACCGGATCTTCATGATCCACATGTATCACGAGATCGAGCGGCCGAGCGAGTTCCTCTGGAACCTGCGCGCCGACCTCAAGAAGAAGGGCCGGGTCGTCGTCGTCGACGCCGACCGTCCGACCGATCGCCACGGCACCCCGCCCCGCCTGCTCATCTGCGAGTTCGCCGCCGTCGGCTATCAGCTCACCCGCTTCGAGCGCCTCCCCGATTCCGAATCCTATTTCGCCCAGTTCGAACCCGGCGGACCCCGGCCGGAGCCCCGGGACATACCGGTCTGCCCCGTCTCGGTGGCGGGATAAGGGTTGAGCGTTCAGGCTGAAGCGCCATCCCGCGCACTGCCGTCCAAGGCTCGCTAGGCCGCTTCGGCCAGGACCGGCGGCTCCTTCGGAAAAGGCTTGAAGGTCAGAGCGATCAGGAACGCACCGATGCCCAGCGCGAAGGCGAGGACGAAGAGCAGGCTGTAGCTGGCATAGCTGTCGTAGAGCAGGCCCCCCAGCACCGGACCGGTCGCCATCCCCAGCCCGCCGGCCATCGCCGTTCCGCCGATCACGGTGCCCATCATCCGCAACGGGAAATTCTCGCGGATGATGACGGCATAGAGCGGCATCGTCCCCGCATAGATGAAGCCGAACAGGGCGGCGACCGCGTAGAAGGTCGTCAGCTCCCGCGCGGCGAGATAGCCCAGCGCCGCCACCGCCTGCACGAGCAGGCCGAAGACAAGCACCCGCTTCGCCCCGAGCGCATCGCCGGCGAGCCCGAACGCGACCCGGCCGCCGAGGCCCGCCAGGCCTTCCACGCTGTAGATCGAAACGGCCATCATCAGCGGAATCCCGCAGCTGACCGCATAGCTTACGGTGTGGAAGATCGGGCCCGAGTGGGTGGCGCAGCAGAAGAAGTTGGTCAGCAGAAGGATGATGAACTGCGGCGAGCGGAGCGCTTCCGCCCGCGACATGCCGGGCGGCGCCTCGCCGACCGGGGCCGAATCCTCCCGGGCCGGCGCCGGCGGGGAGCGGACCAGGAGGGCCGCCGGGATCATCAGCGCGGCGGCGAGCGCGGCGATGATCAGCATTGCGGTCCGCCAGTCGTAGCGGGTGACGAGCCAGGCGGCGAGCGGCGCCATCGTCATCGGCGCCATCCCCATGCCGGCCGAGACCAGCGACACGGCGATCGCGCGCCTGGTCTCGAACCAGCCCGTCACGCAGGCCATCATCGGGGCGAAGATCGCCGCGGTCGATCCGCCGACCGCGATCCCGAAGACGAGCTGGAATCCCGGCAGGGAGGGCGCCCGGCTCGCCAGGGCGAGGCTCGCGGGCAGCGCGACCGACCCGATCAGGACGACCGTCCTCGGCCCGAGCCGATCCGAAAGGCTTCCCCACCCGAAGCCCGCCAGGGCCATTGCGATGAAGCCGATCGTCATCGCCATGGAGATGCCGGTCGTCGACCAGCCCGTCCCGGCCGCGATCGGACGCAGGAACACCGGCAGCGAGAACATCGCTCCGATGGCGACGCAGCCGAGCAGGCCGCCGGCGGCGACGATGACCCATCGATAGGGGGATTCCGTCACCGCCGTCTCCCGCGCCTGGTCCGGAGCGCCTTTTGGCAAATCGGCGAGCCGCCGACCACCACCTCGAGCGACCCGCCGATCCCCAGGGCTCGGCAAAGATTCTAGAGCAGCCCGAGCTCGCGGAAGCTGTGGCAGTCCTCCCCGGCGAAGATGAACAGATCGGTGAGCCGGACGCCGAGCGCCGCGGCGGCGTCGGCGAGGCGGCGGGCGTCGGGGCAGTCCGCCTCGCCCGGCATCGCGCCGGCGGAGGGGCGCGCGAGGCCGACGATCACCGCCTCCGATTCCAGCCTGAGCGCGGCCGCGAGGATGTCGCGAACCGGCAGCGCGGCCGAGTCCGCCTCGGCGAAGCTGGTGTCGATGAGGCGGCGGCCGGAATCGAGGTGCAGGACCGCGACCGCGCCCTCGCTCGCCCCGGCGAGATGGGGGGCGAGCAGCTCGGCCGCCTGGCGCGCCGTGTCGACGTTCATCGCCGGAATGTGCCAAGCGCTTGGGCGTTAGGCTCCAGCGAATGTGTTCAATTCGGAGGGGTATTATGCGCTTTCCGTTTATTCAGCCCTTGAAGCCCTGGGCCACGACATACCATTCCGACGAGCCCTTGCGGCTGGCCGGCGGCTTGGCGTGCTTCACGCTCGAGAAGCGCCGCTTGAGCTCCGCCACCAGATGGTTGTCGGCGCCTCCGGCGAGCACCTTGGCGACGAAGGCGCCGCCCGGCCGGAGCACCTCGCCGGCGAAGTCGAGCGCCGCCTCGACCAGCCCCATGGTGCGCAGATGGTCGGTCTGGGGGTGGCCGACGGTGTTTGCCGCCATGTCGGAGAGGACGAGGTCGGCCGGCCCGCCCAGCGCCTCGCGCAGCCGCCCGGGCGCCTCCTCGGCGAGGAAATCGAGCTGGAGGAGCGTGGCGCCGTCGATCGGGTCGGTCGGCAGCAGGTCGATCCCGACCATCGCCGCCCTCGGCGCGCGCTTGCGCACCACCTGGGTCCAGCCCCCCGGCGCGACGCCGAGGTCGACCGCCCGCTCGACCCCCTTGAGGAAGCCGAAGCGGTCGTCGAGCTCGGTCAGCTTGTAGGCGGCGCGGGAGCGGTAGCCCTCCGCCTTGGCGCGCTTGACATAGGGGTCGTTCAGCTGCCGCTCGAGCCACTTGGTCGAGCCGATCTTGCGGCCCTTGGCGGTCTTGACCCGGGTTACCACGACAAAAATCCTCCCCGCGATTTCGCGGGGAGGGGGACCGCCCG
This sequence comes from Allosphingosinicella sp., assembly GCA_036386295.1. Lineage (GTDB taxonomy): Bacteria > Pseudomonadota > Alphaproteobacteria > Sphingomonadales > Sphingomonadaceae > Allosphingosinicella. The sequence continues at coordinate 11,840 of DASVVX010000050.1, read as the reverse complement.
AAGGGCGGTGGAGGGGTTCTTCGAGTCGCGATCACCCCTCCACCAGGCTTTGCCTGGTCCCCCTCCCCCGGAAATCCGGGGGAGGAATTTCTTCCGCAACTTCCTCACAGCCTGTGCCCGTCGCGGGCCATCAGCGAGCGCAATATCCCCTCGCGGATGCCGCGGTCCGCGACTCCCAGGATCTCGGCCGGCCAGATGTCCATGATCGCCTCGAGGATGGCGCAGCCGGCGACGACGAGGTCGGCGCGCTCGGCGCCGATGCAGGGCAGCTCGGCCCGCTCGGCGAAGCTCATTCCGGACAGCATCCGGTTGACCGCGCGCATCGAATCGGCCGGCATCATCAGCCCGTCCACCGCGCGCCGGTCGTAGCTCGGAAGCGCGAGATGGACGCTGGCGAGGGTCGTCACCGTGCCGCTGGTGCCGAGCAGGCGGATATTGCCCTCGCGCGGCGGAAGCAGCTCGGCGAAGCGGCGGAAGGCGTGGCGGACCCGCTCCTTCATCCGCGAATAGGCGGCGAGCCGCTCGGCCGCGTCGGCGAAGTCGCGGCCCTCGCTCTCGGTCAGCGAGACGACGCCCCACGGCGCGCTCCACCAGCATTTGATCTTCGGAGTGCCGTCATGGCCGGTGTCGATCAGGATCAGCTCGGTCGAGCCGCCGCCGATGTCGAAGATCAGGGCCGGCGCGTCGCCGGGCTCGAGCAGCCGATGGCAGCCGAGCATGGCGAGGCGCGCCTCCTCCTCCGGCGAGATGATCTCCAGGCAGATTCCGGTCTCGTGCCTCACCCGCTCGACGAAGTGGCGGCCGTTGACCGCCCGGCGGCAGGCCTCGGTCGCGACCGAGCGGGCGAGCGAGACGTGGCGCCGCTTCAGCTTCTCGGCGCAGACCGAAAGCGCGGCGACCGCCCGGTCCATCGCCGAGTCGGCGATGCGGCCGCTCGCCGCGAGGCCCTCGCCGAGACGGACGACGCGCGAGAAGGCGTCGATGACGACGAAGCCGTCCTCCGCGGGCCGGGCGATGAGGAGCCGGCAGTTGTTGGTTCCAAGGTCGAGCGCGCCGTAAGTGTGGCGCGGCGCGCGAAGGCTTCGCTGAGCGATCGGATTCGCGGCGATTTCAGCCGGGCCGGGTGCCGGCGGGAGCGGGGCCGTCGCAGCCTGCTGCGCCATTGCGATTCACTCTTTTTTCTCGTTCCGGCGGGACGGGCCCGACGGTGACTTGCCGCCTTCGTACCGTGCCCCGCCCCCCTGGGCAAGGGATCGACCCGAAGCGGGATTTAACCCGGATGTTATTGACGGCATAATTCTACCCGGATATTAAAGCGTCGAAGGAGATTGGAATGCAGAGCCTGACCGCCTTCCTCGGCGACGAGATCGTCGCCCGCGGCGACGCCGCGGCGGTGCGCCGCGAGCTCGCCGCCCGCTACGAGTCGAGGCAGGCCGAGGTCAGGGTGTTCGAGGACGGCATCGGCCGCCTCGTCGACCTCGACTTTCGCGAAGCCCCGGCCGCGCCGCCTGAACCGCCGCCCCGCGGCCGCGGCCGCCCCGCCCTCGGAGTCGTCGCCCGGGAAGTGACGCTGCTGCCCCGCCACTGGGAGTTCCTCTCGCGCGGCCGCGGCGGGGTTTCGGCCGCCCTGCGCCGGCTCGTCGAGGAGGCCTGGCGGCGCGAAGCCGGCCCAGCGGAAAAGCGCGATTCGGCCTATCGCTTCCTCTCGCACATGGCCGGCGACCGCCCGGGCTACGAGGAGGCGTTGCGCGCCCTGTACCGCGGCGAGGACGAGCGCTTCCGTTCGCTCATCGCCTCCTGGCCGAAGGCGATCCGCGACTATGTGGGCGAATTACTGGCCTGAGCCGGCCGGCGCCTACTGGCTGTTGCCGCCGGCTGGCAGCTTGGGCGGCGGCACCGGATCGCCCGGGGCGTGCGGCTTGGCGCCCTGTTGGGGCGGAGCGGCCTGGGCGGCGGCCTGGGCGTTGCCCGCGGCCTGCATCGCATCCTGGACGTCGGCGCCGTTCTCGGCCGCGTTGAGGAGGACGTCGGCGGCTTCGGGCGTGCTCTGCTCGGCGGCCCGCTCGAGCGCGGCGGCATTGTTGTCGGCGGCGCTGTTCTCGCCGCAGCCGGCGAGGGCGAGAAGGGCAACCAGCGGGACGAGCTTCATCGGCTTGGCTCCTGGGCAAGGGACAGCGCCACAACGTGGCGGCCCGGCGAGGGTTGCGGCGCTGCAACAGGACCGCGGAAATTAACCATAAGGCCGATTTTTGCCGTTTCTCAACTTTTAGGCTTGATAAACAGGAGCCGTGAACCCGATCGACGACATCGCCCTCAGCAGGATCTTCTCGCCCGTCGCGGGCTGGGTCGAGCATCGCCTCGGCCTGAGCCAGTGGCGGATCGCGCTCGAATGCCTGAACGGCCATGTCGCCTTCTACCTCGCCGGCCTCGCCTTCAGCCTGACCGGCAAGGGCATGACCGACGGCATCTTCGCCAATTTGCTGGTCGCCCTCGCCTGGCTGCTGCTGATGGAGGCGGTGCGGCGGGTCGCCTATCGCCAGGCGGGCTCGTCGCTCGGAGTGCAGACGGCGCGGATGCGGGAATGGCATTTCCGGCTGATCCTGCTCGTCTCGCTGCCGATCAGCGTGTCGCGCATCGAGGCCCCGGCAAGCGCCTGCTACAGCCTCTCGCTGCTGCTCCTGCTCTGCCACCTCTATTTCAAGGCCTGCGACGCTCCGCCGCCGCAGGACCGCCGACTCGCCTGGAACCACGGCCGGGGCTGATCCAGCCGTCATTGCGAGGAGCGTAGCGACGAAGCAATCCAGCTTCGGACTCTTGCGCCGCTGGATTGGTTCGCTTCGCTCGCAATGACGGCAAGGCTAGTCCAGCGCCTTGGCGAATCGGTAGCTGGTCCGCTCGAAGCCGAGCTTGCGGTAGAAGGAGTGGGCGCCCGACAGGTCGACGTTGCTCGTCACCTCGATCAGCCCGCAGCCCTTGGCCCGAAGGCGGCTCGAAACCTCCTCGACCAGCGCCCGGCCGACGCCGCGCCGGCGCTCGTCCTTCGCCACCGCCATCATCGTGATCCGGCCCACCGGCCTCGGCCGGTGAAGCACCGGAGTGACGTGCCAGGTGAGGATCCCGATCACCCCGCCCCGATCGGCAACGAGCGGCGGCGCCTGCCTGAGGCCGGGGAGGCGGGCGGCGATCTCGGCTCCGCTCGCCGCGAAGCCGAGGCCGGAGACCAGCTCGGCGATCGCCGCGGCGTCCGCCGGCCGGGCAGGGCGGACTGTGAGCGGCGGCGGCTCGGGCTCCGGTTCGGGCTCGGGCTCGGGTCCAGGCTCGGGCTCGGCCTCGGCGCGGGCTTTCGCCTCGGGCTCGGGCGCGGCGCGTTTACGGCCGCGCGGCAGCCCCTTGCCGCCGGCGGCGCGAAGCGAGGTTTTCCAGTCGGCCGCCGCCCCCTTGTGGAGATAGGCCTCGATCTCCTCGGCGGTGGCGGTCAGGCCCGACCGTCCGAAGCCGAGCAGCTTGGCGCCGCCGGAGTCGGTGAGGCCGTAGCGGCCGTAATCGCCCTTGCCGGGCGTCCGGACCCGTGAGGCCACGAGCTTCAGGCCGCGGTTCGCGGCCATCGCCCGAAGCGCCTCGCGGTCCGGAGCGGCCAAGCTCAGCTCTTCTTGGCGGTGGCTTTCTTGCGGCCGCCGCCGCCGCTCTTCGAGCCGCCGGAGCCCGAGCGGCCGCGGACGAGCGGAATGGCGGCGGCGGCGATGGCGCCGGCGGCCAGAGCCGCACCGGCCGCGATCGCGGTCTTGGGATTCTCGCGGGCGTAATCGGCGGCCTGCTCGGCGAGCTTGCCGGCGCGCTCGGTCAGGGTGGCACCGCCGCCCTGGTCCTGCTGGCTCTCGCCTTCGGTGCTGCCGGCATGGGGCATGGCGCTGTTCGGGATATGGGACATGGATACGCTCCGTCTTCGGGGGTGAATAACGCGGGCGTAACGAGTGCGGCCGGGGCGCGGTTCCTCCGCCCTCAGAGGCACAGGACAGGGTGGCTGTTCGGTGCGACGACCGGCGCCGCGCCGGCGCCGGCCCGGCGGATCCGGGCTCGGGCGACCCGGCGGGTGACGATGAACTGGACGGCGAAGAGGATGAGCTTCGAGGCCAGCGGGACGGCGGCGACGAAGGCCGGCCACCAGGCCGTGAAGAGGAGGGCGACGACCAGATTGGCGAGCGCGGTCACGAAGAACAGGCCGGCCCAGACGTAGCCGAAGCGGGTGGCGACGTCCTCGACATGGGCCTTGGCCACCGGCGGGATGTAGCGGAGCATCCAGCCCGGCTTCATCATCACCACGCCGATCGCGACGTAGACCAGGCTCGGCTTGACCATGACGAAGCGCGGATCGTTGGTCGCGTAGGTGGCGAGGCCGGAGGCGAGGACCAGGACCAGCGACATCCACTGCAGCGGCGCGACCGGGCGGCGGAGGAATTTGAGGATCGCGACATGGCCGACCGTCGTCGCCACCCCGATCGCCGCCGCCTGGGCCGGATCGAGGCCGAGCGCGACCAGCGCCGCGAAGAAGATCACTCCGAGCGAGTCGACGATGATCGGGCGGCCGGCGTAGAAGAGGTTGTACATCGTCGTTGCTCTTTCGAAGGCGGAAAGGTTCAGGCGGCGACCCAGTTGCCGTGGAAGCCGGCGGGGATCCGGTGCGGGATCTCGACCGTCGCGAGCGGGCCGGAGTCGAGATCGGTGGCGGCGTAGATCTCGAGCTCCGAGCGGCCCGTCTCGGGCTTCCACGCCACCGCCGTCAGGAAGCCCTCGCCCTCGCCGGCCGCGGGCGACGCCGGGACAAAGACGGGCTCGGAGACCGACGCCCCCTCGCCGAGCAGCCGAACCGTCCGGCGGCCGGTCCGGTGGTCGACGTGAACCAGCCCGTCGAGCCGCCCGTCACCGGCCTCGACGCCGCCCGACGCATACCAGCCGTGGCGGTACGCAAGCCCGGCGCGGCGGTCGTCGATCCGCGGGAACTCCCCGGCGAGCGTATCGAGATAATCGCGCCGGATCGTCGCCGTCGCGGGATCGATCGTCCAGCGGCACAGGCGGGCGATCGAACGGGCCGGATCGCCGCGGGTCCCGTCGGCGTGCGGGAAGAGCGGCGGCTCCTCATATTGCATGACGTCGGCGAAGATCCGGCCGCCTTCCTCCCAGCCGTTCATGACGTGGAAGACGTAGCAGGGCTCGACCTCCAGCCATTGGACGGCGGCGGCGGGGTCGTCGCGGCGGAGGATCCCGACGAAGCCGCCGCGCTCGGGCTCCCAGGCATAGGGCGCCGCGCCGCGCCTCGCCCGCTCCAGGCTCCCGGTCAGCGGCAGCACCGGGAACAGCACATGGTTCGCGGTGACGATGAAATCGTGGACCATGCTCGCATAAGGCGCGTCGAAGCGGTCGAGCCGGGCGAGGCGGCCGGCCGAGTCGAGCACTCCGAAGCTGATCCGCGGCGTGAACGGACCGGCGGCGTTGTAGCCGAAGAAGAGCAGCTCGCCGGTTTCCGGATCGAGCTTGGGATGGGCCGTGAACGGGCCCGCCAGGCGCGGATCGGCTAGCCACGGCCCGAGCGTCGCGAGGCTCGCCGCCTCGAGCTCGATCGGCGGGTGGGCCTCCTCGAGCGCGAGCAGGCGGCCGCCATGGGCGAGGATGTTGGTGTTCGCGACGCCCGAGTTCAGGCCTTCCGGAGCAAATCCGAAGCCGCCGAGCAGCGGCCGGCCGGCGTCGCGCTCGGCGACGAACTTGGCGGTGCGCACCCAGCGGTTGGAATAGCGCACCCGGCCGTCCTCGAAGGCGAAGGCGTGGACCATTCCGTCGCCGACGAACCAGTGGGCGCCTGGCACCTCGAATTGCGGGTTGGGACCGTTGCGGTAGAGAGTCCCGTTGAGGTCGCGCGGCAATTCGCCGCGGATCCTGAGCTCGGGAAGGTCGGTCTCGAAGTCGATGGGAAGACGCGCTTCCCGGTCAATGATCGCAGTCGCCACCGGCTTGCTCCCGAATGATGTTTACGCTGTCAATATCGGCGATATAGGCGTGGACAGCGCCGGTCAAGCGAAATATTGACAGCGTCAACTTTTCGGGAGCGGTGGCGGATGGCGGAGCGGCCTTATCATCACGGCAGCCTCAGGCAGGCGATGCTCGAGGCGGCCGAGCGAATCCTCGAGCGCGACGGTCCGGCCGGACTCACCCTGCGCGGCGCGGCGCGCGAGGCCGGCGCCTCCCACGCCGCGCCCAAGAACCATTTCGGCGATCTTTCGGGCCTGCTCAGCGAGCTCGCCGCGGTCGGCTTCGGCCGCTTTCGCGAGGCGATGCTGGCCGAGGCCGAGGGCGCCGCGACTCCGGCGGAGAGGATGAGGGCGGCCGGACGCGGCTACGTCCGGTTCGCCCGCGCCAATCCCGGCCTGTTCCTGCTGATGTTTCGAGGCGACAGGCTGGACATGCAGCGGCCGGCGCTTCGCAACGCGGCCGACGAAGCGATCGCGGTGCTCGCCGGCGGCGGCGGCAACGGGCCGGCCCCCGCCGGGCTGACCCTCGACCAGGCCGCGCGGATGACCGGCGCCTGGGCCGGAGTCCACGGCCTCGCCATGCTCCTGATCGACGGGAGGCTCGAGGCCATCCTCAAGCGTCTCCCCGAGGATATCACCGAGGACGACCTGCTCGCCCGGCTGCTCGGACCCGGGACCGGGGCGGCGCTTACCGATCCTTAACCCGGGCGGCCGATCCTCCCCTCGTCGATGGCGAAGGGGCGGCGATGGGCATCCTCTGCAGGCTCGGTCAGCATCAGGCCGCGCCGCAGGTTCGAGCCAATGGCGGCGCGGCCTTCGGGCGCTGCCGCGGCTGCGGCCGCGACCTCATCCTCACGCAAACGGGCTGGCGGCCGATCCCGAGGGGCTATCGGATCGTCTGGGGCTGCGCGCCGCCGGCCCGCGCCGCCGACCCGGCGCAGCTGAAGCTGGCGCTGCCCGAACCGCCCGGACCGCCGGTCGGTGCCCTGCGCATCGCCAGGCCCGCGGCGCCTCCGCCGCGCCGGTCCCCGCGCACCGGCTATCGGCTCGACTCCGCCGCCGCGGAAAGCCAAATCACCGCCTGAGCCCGATCTTCGTTTCGGCGGCGTTTCGGCGGCAACCTTGATCCAAATCATGCTTTTTGCCGGACGTCATGCCGACCTATTATTTCACCCTGCACGGCGAGGGCTTCGAGCTGCCCGACCTAGCCGGCAAGCCCCTGCCGGACGACGCCGCGGCGCGGGCCGAAGCCAAACGGCTCGCGGCGGAGCTGGTCGAGACCGCGCTGGTCGCGGGAACCGTCCCGCCCGACGCGGTCGTCGAGGTCGACGACGAGGAGATGCGCCCCGTCCTGGCCCTGCCGCTGAACGCCGCGCGCTAGGCCTTCAGGGCGCCGTTCAGCGCGTGCAGCTCCAGCTCGCCTGGTGCTTCTCGAGCGGGCGCTCCTTGTCGCCGCCGACGGTGACCCGAGCCGGCCATTCCCGGGCATATTCGTCCGCTCCGGGGATGGGCGGATCGACCCGGCCGACGCTGACCGTCACTCCGGGGGCGTTGAAGAAGCCGCCGGTCGGCCCGACCGGCCCGGACACGGCGAGGGGGGTTCGGCGGCCGTCGATCCGAGCCACGGCGCCCGATGCGTTGACGGTCAGCAGCAGCCGTCCGTTGCGCCGAAGGCGGCAGGCCGGCTCGGAGCGAAGCTCCGGGCCGACATCGGTCTGGACGAGGTCGCCGAGCCGGTCGGGAGTCTCGATGTCCTCGCTGGTCCGGTCGGCGAGCTTGTCGAGCCGGTTCTCGAGCTCCTCCTGGCTGTTGGCGCGCGGCTCGATGTCCTCCTCGCCGCCGCCGCAGGCGACGAGCAGCGAGAGCGCCGCGAAAGGGCCGAGGAACCGCATCATGCCCGCTCAACCCGGAACGGCAGCGAATCGATCCGTCCGGTCAGCGCCGGCGCCGCGCCGGGGCGGCTTCGAAGCGCCAGGTCCCGCCGCCGCTCGCCTTCACTCCGCACAGAGTCCCGGCGCCGCCCGAGCGGAGTCGGGCGATCAGGTCGGCGAGTTGCTCGCCGCGCGGAGCCGCGTCGGGCGTGACCTCGCGCAGGCAGCGCAGGACGAGCCGCCTGACCAGCTCGGCCGGAAGGCCGTCCGGCCGGAGCGTCACTCCCCCCTCCCCCGCCTCGGCCTTCGCCTCGTACAATCGGCCGGCCGTCCATTCGAGCGCCGCCTCGGCCTCGGCCAGAAGCGTTGCGCTCCGGGCCAGGGCGGCGGCGTCGAGCCAGGGCGCCTCGGCCATTTGCCGCCGGAGCCGGGCGCGGTCGAACGCCTCGTCGCGGTTGCTCGGGTCGAGCGCCGCCTCCACCCCCGCCCCGGCCGCGATCCTCTCGAGCTCGTTTCGCCGCCAGCCGAGCAGCGGCCGGCACAGGCGCAGCGGGCCGGCGGTCCCCGGCACCGGCCGCGACGCCCTGACCCCCGCCAGCCCGGCCACGCCCGAGCCTCGGTTCAGCCGCATCAGAAGCGTCTCCGCCTGGTCGTCGGCATGGTGGGCGGTGAGCAGGAGGCCGAGCCCCCGGGCCGTCATCCATTCGGCGAGCGCCGCGTAGCGGGCGTCCCGCGCGGCGGCCTGGAGGCCCTCGCCGGCCCGCTCGACCCGGGCGGAAAGGCCGCGATGCGGGACTCCAAGCTCGGCGCACAGCCGGGCGACCCCTTTCGCCTCGTCCGCGCTTTCCGGCCTGAGGCCGTGATCGACCGTCGCGGCCTCGACCCGGCCCGGAAAGGCGGCCTGGGCGAGAAGCAGCAGCGCGAGGCTGTCCGGACCGCCCGACACCGCGAGGGCGAGCCTGTCCGCCGGGCCCGCCAGCGCCTCGAGATCGCGGCGGAAGCGCGAGACGGCATCGGCGGGCGGCGCGGCGGTCATTGGGGGACCTTAACGCGAGGAAACCCCCGGATACAGGATGCGTTCACTCGCCCGGGCCCACTCGCGCGGCAAGGCCCCCTCGCGGGCGCATCGAACCAACAAAGGCAATGACCCCGTGGCTTTGCGTAAAGCGTTTCTCCTCGCCCTCCTGGCCGGAACGGCCTCCTCGCCCCTGCCGGCCCAGGAAACGGCGCCGCCGCCCGCGCCCGCGGCCGAGCTGCCGGCGGCCGAGCCCGCGGCCCGGACCCCCGCCGCCGACGATCCCGACGCCGAGTTGGACGAGGAGGAAGGGGAGACGATCGTCGTCACCGGCCAGCGCCAGCGCGGCGCCGTCATCGGCGACATCCAGCCCGAGGTGCAGTTCGACCGGCGCGAGATCCGGGCGCTCGGCGCCGGCAGCATCGGCGAGCTGCTCGAGGCCATCGCCCCCCAGACCCGCAGCGGCCGGGGCCGCGACGAGGGCGGCCGCCCGGTCATCCTGCTCAACGGCCGGCGCATTTCGGGCTTCGCCGAGATACGCGACATCCCGCCCGAGGCGATCACCCGGATCGACGTGATGCCCGAGGAGGTCGCGCTCAAATATGGCTATCGCGCCGACCAGCGGGTGGTGAACTTCGTCCTGAGGCGCCGCTTCGACGCCTATACGACGGAGGTCCAGGCCGGCCTCGCCACCGCCGGAGGCCGCGAATCCTACGGCGCCGAGGTCAATTACCTGCAGATCAACAACGCGGGGCGGGTCAACCTCGGCGCCGAATATCGCCGCGCCGAGCCGCTCTTCGAGAGCGAGCGCGACATCGTCCAGGCCGAGCCGGTCGCCGGGATCGAACTCGGCCGCTACCGCACCCTGCTTCCGCGCACCGACCAGCTCGAGCTGAGCGGGACCCTGAACCGGGCCGTCTCCGAAACCGTCTCGGCGACCCTCAACGGCACGTTCGACGTCAATTCCAGCACCGCCTTCCTCGGCCTGCCCCGTCCGGCGCTGGTTCCGCCCGGGCTTCGGCGGGAGAGCGACACCCGCGCCGGCCATCTCGGCCTCTCGGTCAACGGCGCGCTCTCGCCCTGGCAATGGACCCTGACCGGCAATCTCGACCGAAGCGCCAGCGAGACGGTGACCCAGACCAATGCCGGCACCGACCGCTCCCGCTCGGTCAGCCAGATCGGCAATGCCGAGCTCCTCCTGAACGGTCCGCTGTTCGAGCTTCCCGGCGGCAGCGTCACCGCCGCCGCCCGCGCCGGCTTCGACGCGCGCGGCCTCGACAGCGAGACTCTGCGCGGCGGCGCCCTGATCATCCGCGAGCTCTCGCGCACCCGCCAGAACGCCCAGGTCAATGTCGACATCCCGATCGCCAGCCGGCGCCGGGCGGTGCTGACCGGGCTCGGCAACCTCTCCGCCAACGTGAACGCCGAGGTCGAGCATCTCTCCGACTTCGGAACGCTCCGGACGCTCGGCGCCGGCCTCAACTGGTCGCCGATTTCCGAGGTCAGCCTCATCGCCTCGGTCACCGACGAGGACGGCGCTCCCTCGATGCAGCAGCTCGGCGACCCCGTCCTCTCGACGCCCGGCGTCCGGGTGTTCGACTTCGTGCGCGGCGAGACGGTCGAGGTGACCCGGATCGACGGCGGCAACCCCAGCCTGGTCGCCGACAACCGGCGGGTGTGGAAGCTCGGAGCCACCGTCCGGCCGCTCGGCGAGACCGACCTGTCGGTCACCGCCAACTACACGTCGAGCCGCACGATCAACGCCATCTCCGGCTTCCCCGCGGCGACGGCGGAGATCGAGGCCGCCTTCCCCGACCGCTTCCAGCGCGATCCCGCCGGGCGGCTGCTGCTCGTCGACACGCGCCCGGTCAATTTCGCCCGGGTCGACCGTTCCGAGCTGCGCTGGGGGTTCAACCTGACCCTTCCGATCGGAAAGCAGCCGCAGCCCGGCCAGGGACGCGGCCGGTTCGGCCGCGGCGGCCAGGCCGCGGGCGGTGCGCCGGCAACGGCGGCTCCCGCCACCGAGGGCCAGCCGCAGCAGGGCCGCCCGCCGCAGGGCGCGCAGGGCGAGCGCGGTCCCCGCGAGGGCGGCTGGCGCGGCGGCGGCGGGGGCGGCCGCGGCGGCTTCGGCGGAGGGCGCGGGGGCTTCGGCGGCGGCGGCTTCGGCGGGCGGGGCGGCGGCGCCGGCCGGCTTCAGCTCGGCCTCTACCACACCTGGCACCTGACCGATGAGGTGCTGATCCGTCCCGGCGTTCCCGAGCTCGACTTCCTCGACGGCTCGGCGGCGGGAAGCCGCGGCGGCCGGCCGCGCCACGAGGTCGAGCTCCAGGCCGGCCTGTTCAAGAACGGCCTCGGCGTCCGCCTCACCGCCAATTGGCAGAGCTCGACCTTCGTTCGCGGCGGCCCGGTCGCCGCCGGCGGCACCGGCGAGGATCTGTTCTTCGACGATTTCGCGAGCGTGAACCTGCGCCTGTTCGCCGATCTCGGCCTCCAGCCCTTCGCCCGCGAGCACCCGTTCCTGCGCGGCATGCGGGTAAGCCTGTCGGTCGACAATCTGTTCGACTCGAGGCAGCAGGTCCGCGACCGCCTAGGCGCCACTCCGCTCAGCTACCAGCCGGGCTACCTCGACCCGCTGGGACGGTCGGTTCGGCTCAGCGTGAGGAAATTGTTCTTCTAGGGCCGGACTGACCGCTCGCCGTCATTGCCAGCGAAGCGAAGCAATCCAGTCCGGCGTCGCAGGCCCGCTGGATTGCCGCGTCGCTTCGCTCCTCGCAATGACGGTTCCGGCGCCGCCTCTACTGCCCCAATATCCCCTTGAGCCCCTCGCGCAGCCGCTCCTTCTTGCGCTTCTTGCGCTGCTCGGGAGTCTCTTCGGCCGCCGGGCGGCCGTCGTCGTCGTCCATGCCCGGCATGGTCATCCCGAGCAGGCCCATA
>DASVVX010000049.1:0-15411 GCA_036386295.1 Allosphingosinicella sp. | reverse complement strand
GCTCGTTCGATTCCCACGCCCGCCGCTCCACCCACAGCCGGTTGATCGCGAACGTCTCCTCGAGCGTGTCGAGGATCCAGGCGGAGCGCGGGTCGGGCTTCGGCCAGGCGGCCCGGACGGACCGCACCAGGGCGGGATCGCCGGCGAAGCTGTAGATATGCTGGAAGTCGTGGGTCTGCGCATATCTCGCCCAGGATGCGTGCGAGGCGGCTTCGAGCCGGTCGAGAGCCTGCCGGGCGGCGGTCGGCTTGCGGACCTGCTTCAGCATCGCGATCAGGCGCCGGTCGGCGCCGACCTCGTAATCGTTGCCCTACAGGAAGGGCTGCCGGCCCGGCAAGGCGGCCCGGGCGGCGGCGAGCCATTCGGCTTCCTCGCGCATCCCGAAGAAGGCGACGACCGAGCCGGGATCGTCGAACAGGCGCTTCAGCCCGGCGGCGCCGCCGGCCGTCACCGCCCGGTCGAGCTCCTCGGCCATCGGCGCCGAAATCTCCACCGCCACCTTCGAATAGCCCGACGGCACGAGCGCGGCGAAGAGCTGGGCCGCAAGCTTCGCATTCTCCGCGATGCCATGCTCCTCGCCGAGCAGGAAGAATTGCGACTCCCGGCCCCGGGCGAGGAGCCACTCCCAGGCGGGCCCGGAGAAACGGCCGCCCCGATAGTCGAGCCGCATCCGGCTTTCCGCCGCGGCCCGGGCGATCTTCTCCTCGCGCGAGAGCGTCGGCGGCGCGGATGCGCCGGTCTGCGCCGCCGCGGGCAGAAGCGGAGCCGCGGCCAGCAAGGCCGCTCCCGAGAGGACACCGCGCCGGTGGATCATGCTTTTTCTGCCTTCCTAGTGGAAGGCTAGTGTATTATCGGCATAATTCACTTGGCAAGTCGTCATCCTGAACTTGTTTCAGGATCCAGCCCTCCGCCTCCCCGGCGGTCGACCGGTTGGACCCTGAAACAAGTTCAGGGTGACGGGTGCGGTTGATAGCCCGGGCGCTTACTCCGACCCCCGCTGCGTCCGCTCGCCGAGCAGGTGGCGCTGCCAGAACATCAGGCTGGTCCAGAAAGCGTAATCCTGGTTGGCCTTCTTGGCGAAGCCATGCCCCTCGTCCTGGGCGAGGAGGTGCCAGGCGGTGCCGCCGTTGCGTCGCACCGCCTTGACCGCCTGCTCCGCTTCGGAAGCGGGAACCCGCGGATCGTTGCCGCCGGTCTGGACCATGAGCGGCAGTCGAAGCTCCTTGATCCGCGAGAGCGGCGAGATGGCGAGCAGCTTCTTCCTCTGCGCCGGGTCGCGCTCGTCGCCATATTCGACCCGCCTGAGGTCGCGGCGGTAGCTTTGCGTGTTCTCGAGGAAGGTGACGAAGTTGGAGATGGCGACGATGCAGTTCGCGGCCTTGAAGCGATCGCCGTAGAGGATGGCGCTGGCATAGCACATGTAGCCGCCGTAGCTCCCGCCGGTCTCGGCGAAGCGCTCCGGATCGAGCGCCGGATCGCGGGCGAGGATTTCGAGGAAGGCGCCGATGTCCTTCACCGAATTTTCGCGCAGGTCGGGCCCGTTGTCGAGCGCGACGAAGCGCTTGCCGAACCCGGTCGAGCCGCGGACGTTCGGATAGAAGAGGGCGATCCCGAGCTCGTTCACCAGATAGTTGTTGCGCCCGAGGAAGCCCGGACGCGACTGGCCTTCCGGGCCGCCGTGGATGCTCACGATCATCGGGCGGCGGCCGGGGAAGCGGGACGGATCGGGGCGGTAGAGGAAGCCCGACACTCTCTCGCCGTCGAAGCTGGTCGTCTCGACGAGGACGGGCTCGACGTTGCGGCGCGGATCGAGCCCGCCGGTCTCGCTCTCCGTCCAGCGGACGACGGCGAGACTCCTCGGATTGACGACATAGACGTCCGAAGGCGAGCGTGCGGAGGAGACGGCGACCGCGATGTCCCCCCAGGGCGCGATCTCGAGGCCGCCCATGGTTCCGACCGGAAGCCCCGCGACCCGGCGCGTCCTGCGGGTCCGGGTGTCGAGCAGCTTGAGGCGGCTGATTCCGGCCTCGTTGACCGTATAGGCGATGAACCGGCCGTCGTCGGAAATGTCGAAATTCTCGACGTCCCAGCGCGGCTCCGGCGCGACGGGTGTGAACCGGCCGGTCGCCGGATCGAGGATCCCGAGCCGCTGGAAGTCCGAGCCTTCGTCCGAGGTCACCCACAAGGTGCCGTTGGGAGCGAACTGGGCGGCGCCGTAGGAAATGGGCTTCGAATGATCGCCGATCGGGGTCATCCGCCCGGTCGCGACGTCAAGCCGGTAGAGATTGGTCTTGGTGACGGAAAGATATTCGGCGACGACGGCGCTGCGCCCGTCGGGCGCGAAGTCGGAAAGGCCCCAGCCGCCGCCCTTGACCTGGGCGAGCAGTCGGTTGCTCGCCGGATTGCGCGGATCGACGATGTAGATGTCGCTATCGGTGCCGTTGCGCCGGGTGGAGGTGTAGGCGAGCCACCGGCCGTCGTGGCTCCAGTTGTTGAGGCTGTTGCGGCTCTTGCCGTCGGTGATCAGCTTCAGCCGACCGCCCTCCAGCACGTAGAGCTGCCAGAACTCGCTTCCGCCGACGTCCTTCTGGATCACGAGCAGGTCGCCGATCCGGCGCGCATAGGAAGCGGCGGCGATGGCGTCGGCCTCGAAGGTGACCTGCCGGCGCATGCCGAGCGGGCGGGCGACCTCGTGGACCTGGGCGGTGTTGCCGAACCGCGTGGTGATCGCAAGGCCATGGGTCCGCGGGTTCCAGCCCTGCAGCGAGGCGGTCCGGAATTCCATGTAGGGCCGCGTCCTCTCGGCCAGATCGTCCGGCACGGCGGGGATTCCGTCGGCGACGATCGCGGCCGGCTTCTCGACCTCGGCGAGGGCAGGAACGGAGAGCGCGGCGGCGGCGAGCAGGATGAAGCGAAGGCGCATGGATCGACCCCTGTGACAGCGCGCGACGCTTAGGCGCTGGCCGGGAATGCGGCAAGGATGCCGGCGCGTGACGCGCGTCACGGCCGGGAGGCCGACTCGCGGCCTAAGGTGCCGGCTCCGTCGCGGAGGCCTGTCTTCGCGCGTGGATGGAGAAACTGTCATGGCTGACGAAAATCAGATTCGCGATGCCGTCGCTCAGGCGATCATGGACGATTCCGAGGTGGCCGAGCCGACGGCCGCCGCCGCCCTCGCGGACCCGAAGGATCTGTTCTGCAAGAACTGGGACACCGTCAAGCAGGTGCTGCTGTTCCTGAAGCCCCGTCTGCCGGCGCTCGTCCGGGCCGCCGTCGACGTGATCATCAAGGTCGGCGACGCGCTGAAGAAGATCCTCTGCTGAGCCGCCGGCGCCTCAGCACTCGACGACGTTGACGGCGAGCCCTCCGAGCGAGGTCTCCTTGTAGCGGACGTTCATGTCGAGGCCGGTTCTGCGCATCGTCTCGATCACCTGGTCGAGGCTGACGAGATGGTCGCCGGTCCCGACCAGGGCGAGGCGCGAGGCTTCGATCGCCTTGATCGCGCCGACGGCGTTGCGCTCGATGCACGGGACCTGGACGAGACCGGCGACCGGATCGCAGGTGAGGCCGAGATTGTGCTCCATGCCGATCTCGGCCGCATTCTCGATCTGCCAGGGCGTCCCGCCCAGAGCGGCGGTGAGGCCGGCCGCGGCCATCGAGCAGGCGACTCCGACCTCCCCCTGGCAGCCGACCTCGGCGCCGGAGATGGAGGCATTCTCCTTGAACAGCGAGCCGATCGCCGCCGCGGTGAGCAGGAAGACTCGCATGCCCTCGTCGTTGGAATGGGGCGTGAAGCGCTGGTAGTAGCGAAGGATCGCCGGGACGATCCCGGCGGCGCCGTTGGTCGGCGCGGTGACGACCCGGCCGCCGGCGGCATTCTCCTCGTTGACCGCGAGCGCCCAGAGGTTGACCCAGTCGAGCACGGTGAGCGGATCCGAGAGGGTCCGCTCGGCCCGGTCGAGAAGCAGCTTGTGCAGGCCCGGCGCGCGCCGCTTGACGTTGAGGCCGCCGGGCAGGATCCCGCCCCGGCCGATGCCGCGGTCGATGCAGGCGCTCATCGCGTCGCAGATGGCGGCGAGGCGGCGGTCGATCTCCTCGTCGGACATCCTCGCCCGCTCGTTGGCGCGCGCGATCTCGGCGATGGTCAGCCCCTCGCGCTCGGTGACGGCGAGAAGCTCGTCGGCGCAACGGTAATTATACGGTACGTCCCACAGGCCCTCCGGCGGGGCGTTGCCGGCGATCGCCGCCTCGTCGACGACGGCGCCGCCGCCGACCGAATAGGAGACCGAGGATTCCAGCACGGCGCCGCCGGCGTCGAAGGCCGTGAAACGCATGCCGTTGCTGTGGTGGGGCAGGCGCTCGCGCTGGAGGAACTTGAGGTCGCGCTCCTCGTCGAACGGGAGCTCCTTGCGGCCGAGCACCGCGAGCCGCCGACGGCTTCGGATCCCGTCGACCAGCAGATCCGCCGCGTCGGGGTCGATGGCGTCGGGCCTTTGTCCGGTCAGGCCGAGCAGGATGGCGCGATCCGTGGCGTGGCCCTTGCCGGTCAGAGCGAGCGATCCGTAGAGCTCCGCCTGGATTCGTTCCGTCCGCTCGATCAGCCCTTTTTGCGACAGCGCCTCGACAAAGCGGCATGCGGCCGTCATCGGCCCCATGGTGTGCGAGCTCGACGGGCCGACCCCGATCTTGAAGAGGTCGAAGACGCTGGTGACCAAGCCGATACCTCCTGACGCCGAGGCAGATGGGCCTCCCGCGCGCTTCTGGCAAGCGGGGGAGCCGTTCGTCCTGCTCGAGTTCGAGGGCCGGCCGCGTCTCTATCGGCACCCGGCCGAGGTCGTCGAAGCGCGTCGGCCGGGCGACGTCGCCGCGGCTCTTCGGCGCCTGCGCGGGCGGCATGCCGCGGGCTTCATCGGCTACGAGGCGGGCCATGCGCTCGAGCCGAAGCTGGCGCCGCTGGCGCGGGCCGGCGACGGGCCGCCCTTGCTCTGGTTCGGGCTGTTCGGCGGCTGGGAGGAGGTCGACGCCGCCGCCCTGCTGCCCGATCCCGCGGGCGCCTGGGCCGGTCCGCCGCGGCCGCGGATCGGGCGGGACGCGCACGAGGGCGCGATCGCGGCGGCGCTCGACCATATCCTCGCCGGCGACATCTACCAGGCGAACCTGACCTTCTCCGCCGAGGTCGCGACGGCGGGGCACCCCCTCGCGCTGTACTCGGCGATTCGGCAAAGGGCGCGGGCGGGCTGGGGCGGAGTGGTCTTCACCGGCGAGCACTGGCTGCTCTCCTTCTCGCCGGAGCTGTTCTTCACCCTCGACGGCGGCCGCGCGACGGCGCGCCCGATGAAGGGGACGGCGCCGGCGGGAAGCGATCCGGAGGCCTTGCGCGGCGACCCCAAGCAGCGCGCCGAGAATCTGATGATCGTCGACCTGCTCCGCAACGACCTCTCGCGATTGTCGAAGCCCGGAAGCGTCGAGGTCCCGGCGCTGTTCGAGGTCGAGGCCTATCCGACGCTTCTGCAGATGACCTCGACGGTGACCGCCGAGCTGGAGGAAGGGCGCGACTCCGTCGACCTGCTCGGAACGATCTTTCCGTGCGGGTCGGTCACCGGGGCCCCGAAGATCCGGGCGATGGAGATCATCGCCGCGCTGGAGCGGGAACAGCGGGGCCCCTATACCGGTAGTATCGGCAGGCTTGCGCCGGACGGCGGCGGCGCGTTCAATGTCGCCATCCGGACCCTGGTCGTGGAGAAGGGCGGCAGCGTCGCCCGAATCGGCCTCGGGTCGGGAATCGTCGCGGACAGCGTCGCGGCGGACGAATGGAGCGAATGCCTGGCGAAGGGAGATTTTGTGGCGACGGCTCGGCGCTTCGATCTGATCGAGACGATGCGCTTCGATCCCCAGGAGGGCATCGGCGAGCTCGACCGGCACCTGGCTCGGATGAAGCGCAGCGCCGACGCGCTGGGCTTCGCCTTCGACCGCCACCATGCCCGGAACGAGCTTCAGGCGGCGACCTTCTTCCTTCGCGAGCCGCGCAAATTGAGGCTGCTCCTGTCGGCCGGCGGCGCCCTGGCGATCGAGGCTCGCCCGCTGCCCGAGACGCCCGAGGCCGCCGTCGAGGTGGCGCTTGCGCCGCTGCCGGTCGAGGCGGAGGATTTCCGACTCCGCCACAAGACCAGCGACCGGCGCTTCTACGACGATGCGCGGGCCGCCGCCGGCACGTTCGAGGTCGCTTTCCTCGACCCCGACGGGTTCCTGACCGAGGGCAGCTTCACCAGCCTGTTCGTCAAGCGGGGCGGCCGGCTGCTCACGCCGCCGCTGGCGCGGGGGCTGCTGCCCGGCGTGCTTCGCGAGGCGCTGATCGACGAGGGCCGGGCCGAGGAGGCGGATTTGCGGGCTCAGGACCTGGCCGGCGGCTTCCTCATCGGCAATGCGGTGCGCGGACTGATCCGGGCTCGGCTGGCGCCCCCCTCACCCTGAACTTGTTTCAGGGTCCAGTTCTCCATTCGCGAGGCGCTTCCAACCTGGATCCTGAAACAAGTTCAGGATGACGGCTACGCCGCCAGCGGAAACCTCAGCAGCCTGTCCGCCACCGGCACGAGCGCCTCCGCCTTCGGCCCGACGGCGCGGACGATCTCGGGATGAGCGGCGTCGAGCCCCCCCGTCAGCGACCCGAAGGCCGGCAGGATGAGCTTGCGGTCCGTCGCGACGAAGCAGCGGCGGGAGACCTGGCGACCGCGATGGTGGATTCGAAGCTTGGGGTGGAAATGGCCTGACAGCTCGGGCCTGGGCTCGGCCGGATCGGCCTCGTGGCGGAGCAGCAGGCCGTCGACCTCGGCCTCCTCGACGATGTCGCCGCCGCAATGGTCGGCGATCCCCGGATCGTGATTGCCGGTGATCCAGGTCCACCGAGTCGCGCCGGTCAGGGCGATCAGAAGGTCGCGCGCGCGCTCCGGCAGCCGGTCGCAGCCGTGGCGGTCGTGGAAGCTGTCGCCGAGGCACCAGATCTCCTCGGCTCCGGTCGAGACGGCGAGGGCGGTCAGATCGGCGAGGGTGGCGATCGAATCGTAGGGCGGAAGCATCTGCCCGAGGCGCGCGAACCAGCTCGCTTTCTCGAGATGGAGGTCGGCGACGAGCAGCGCGCGGCGCGACGGCCAGTACAGGGCCCCCTGCGGCAGCGCCATCAAATCGTGGCCACAGAACGAAAAGCGAACCATTCCCCAGCTATAGCCGGGCGGGCGAAGCGTTCAAGGGTTCAGCGCGAAGGGTTAGGGATAACCGTGGAATCGAGCGCCGCGGGCGGCGCCTCGGATCGCCTGTCGATCAGATTCGGAGTCTGGCTCGCGAACAGGATCGCGCCGACGAGGAAGCCCTCGGCGACGAGGACGAACGGATTGGCGAGCTTCTTCAGGAACCGCATCGGAGGGCCGTGCGCCTTCGCGGGTAAACGAGGGATGAATTGCGCGCCGGGGCGTGCGGAGCAGGCGGCGGATCGTCGCCCCAGGGAAGGCTGGGGCCCGGGGGGTGAAAAGCTCGGAGCCTTCACCCCCCGGGATGCCAGCCGAAGTTTATCCTGAGCGCGGCCGCAGGCGGCGTCGAAGGGCTGGCATGACGGACGTTACGCGACCTCGGGCTCCTTCTGCGGGGCCTTTTCCGCCTCGATCGTGTGCGACCGGCCGGTGCCGATCTCGATCTTGCGCGGCTTCATCGCATCGGGGATCTCGCGGACCAGCTCGATCGAGAGCAGGCCGTCCTTCATGTCGGCGGCCTCGACCCGGACGAAGTCGGCCAGCTCGAACCGGCGCTCGAAGGCCCGGGTGGCGATCCCCATGTGGAGATAATTGCCGTCCTTGTTGCGGTTCTCCGCCCTCCGGCCGACCACCACCAGCATGTTCTGGCGGGCGGTGATGTCGATGTCGCCCGAGGCGAAGCCGGCGACGGCGAGGGTGATCCGGTAGCGGTCGTCGCTCAGCTTCTCGATGTCGTAGGGCGGATAATTGTCGGCCTGCTCGGCGCGGGCGCTTTCGAGGAAGTCGAAGAGGCGGTCGAAGCCGACCGTCGAACGGCGATAGGGGGTGAAATCGAAGCTTCTCATGTCGATGTCCTCCGTTTGAGCAACATGACGAGGAGCGGGCAAAGAGCTGTCTCGCCCCTCGCGATCACAGGCCGGACACTGCGAACAAGTCGTCCGGCGGCGGCGATTTAGGTGAGGATTTTTCGGGTTCAAGAGGTGAAATTCCTCCCCGGCATTTGCCGGGGAGGGGGACCAGGCGAAGCTTGGTGGAGGGGTTCTTCCATCCCGGAGAACCCCTCCACCGCGCTGCGCGCCGTCCCCCTCCCCGAGAAATCTCGGGGAGGACATTCAGTGCTCCAAATTCTCCTCCACCGCGGCGGCGAGCTCGGCGAGGGTGAAGGGCTTGCGCAGGACGGGCACGTCGCCGTCGAGCGCGGCCTCGAGCTGCTCGCTCTCGGCATAGCCGGTGACGAAGACGATCGGCAGCCCGGGATGCCGCTCCCGGGCGGCCCGGGCCGCCTCGGCGCCGTTCATCCCGGGCATGGCGTAGTCGATCAGGGCGAGATCCGGCCGCCAGTCGCGAAGCGCCTCCAGCCCTTCCTCGCCCGAGGCCGCCGAGACGACGGTGCAGCCGAGCCCCTCGAGCGACTCGGCGAGGAAGCCGCGGACGTCGCCGTCGTCGTCGACGACCAGCACTCGGGCGCCGACGGCGGCTCCGGGCTCGGCGCCGGCCGGGCGCGGCTCGCCGGCGTCGTCCGGCACCGGCGCGCGGACCAGCGGCAGCAGGATGTGGACTCGGGTCCCCTCCCCCGGCGCGCTCTCGATGCGCAGGGTCCCGCCGGCCTGCTGGGCGATGCCGTAGACCTGGGCGAGGCCGAGGCCGGTGCCCTTGCCGAGCGGCTTCGTCGAGAAGAAGGGCTCGGTCGCGCGGGCGAGCACGTCGGGCGCCATGCCCTCGCCGCTATCGGCGACGGTGATCCGGATGAACTCGCCGGCCGGATGGTCGGGCGCGGCGTGGAGCGTCTGCCGGTCGGTCGAGATGGTCAGGGTGCCCCCGCCGGGCATGGCATCGCGGGCATTGATGGCGAGATTGAGGATCGCGTTCTCGAGTTGGTTGGCATCGCAGACGCCGTGGCCGCCGCGCGGATCGAGCCGGGTCTCGATCCGCACCGCGCTTCCGATCGTATGGCGGAGCAGGCGCTGCATCGCCTCGATCACCTCGTTGACCGCGACCGGCGCCATGCTGATCCGCTGGATCCGCGAGAAAGCGAGGAGCTGGCCGGTCAGCTTGGCGCCTCGGCGGGTCGATTCGAGCGCGGTCTCGGCGATCCGCCTGAGGCGCGGGTCGTCGACCCGCGAGGCGATCAGCTCCAGCCCGCCCATGATCGGGGTGAGCAGATTGTTGAAATCGTGCGCGATGCCCCCGGTCAGCTGGCCGACCGCCTCCATCTTCTGCGCCTGGCGGAGCGCCTCCTCGGCCTTGAGCCGCTCGCCGACCTCCGACTGCAGCCGCTCGAGCGCCGCCGTAAGGTCGGCGGTGCGCTCCTCGACCCGGCGCTCGAGAGTCTCGTTGACCTCGCGCAGAGCGGCCTCGGCATTCTTGAGCTCGGTTATGTCGTGGGCCACTCCGATGAAGCCGATATGCTCGCCCTGGGGGCCCCAGCGCGGCTGGGAGACCGAGCGAAGCCAGCGCCATTCGTCGCCGCTGCGGTAGCGGCCGACCAGCTCGAACGTCTTCAGCGAGGCCTCCCCGGCGAGCGATTCGGCGAGGATCCGGGGCCCGTCGTCGGGATGGATGACGGTGCGCCAGTCGAAATTGACCGCCTCCTCGTAGCTGATCTTGAGGAACTCGACATAGGCTCGGTTGACGAAGCTTCGGGTGCGGTCGATCCGGGTCACCCACATCGGCACCGGCGCCGAATCGGCGATCAGCCGGAAGCGCGCCTCGCTCTCGCGGACCGCGGTCTCGGCGAGGATCCGCTCGGTGACGTCATAGCCGTCGGCGAAGATTCCGGTGACCGCGCCCTGGTTGTCGAGGATCGGCTGGAAGACGAAATCGAGCAGCCGCTCCTCGCGGCCGCGGCCCGGCTCGCGCTCGAGGCGGACCGCCACCGACCGGCCGGAGAAGGGCTCGCCGGTCCGGTAGACCTTGTCGAGCAGCTCGAACAGGCCCTGGCCCTCGACCTCCGGCACCGCGACGCGCACCGGCTTGCCGATCAGGTCCCGGCGGCCGACCAGCTTCTGATAGGATTCGTTCGCCATCTCGAAGACATGGTCGGGGCCGCGCACCACCGCCATGAAGCCCGGCGCGCGGTCGAACAGCCGCCGCAGCCGTTCGGCCTCGCCGATCCGCTCGCGCTCGGCGAGCACCTGGGCGGTGGTCTCGGTGCAGACGCAGAACATGCCCTGCGGCCGGGCGTCGTCGCCGCGCAGCGGGCTGTAGGAGAAAGTGAAATAGGTCTGCTCGGCATAGCCCTTGCGGGTCATGGTCAGCGGCAGATTCTCGAAATAGGTCGCCTCGCCGGCGAGCGCGCGGCGGGCGAGCGGCCCGACCTCGTCCCAGATCTCGGCCCAGATGTCCTCGAAGGCGTGACCCAAAGCGGCGGGATGCTTGCCGCCGAGCACGTCGATATAGGCGTCGTTGTAGAGGAACCGAAGCTCCGGGCCCCAGGCCAGGAACATCGGGAACTTGGAGGAGAGGAGGATTCCGACCGCGGTCCTGAGCGCCTGCGGCCATGTCTCGGGCCGATCGAGCGGCGACAACGACCAGTCGAAACCGCGCATCCGCTCGCCCATCTCGCCGCCGTCGGCGAGGAAGGAGAGATCGGGGGATTGCGGACCGGCCGCGACGGGCGCCATCGACTACTCCATGCGCGCCCCCCGGCTCCGCCCGGTGAAATTAGCGGCGCCCGGACGATTGCGGAAGCCCTCCGCGAAAACTCCGACGGGCGGTCTTGAAAGAACCAAATAAGTTCTTATTTATACGCCGTCGGATGCCTAATGGGTCCGGCGGGCGCCCGCGGGCGCGGGCGCTCCTCACATCGGTTGCTCTATTGGAGGACAGACATGAGGACCAATTTCGACTTCACGCCCTTCCGGCGTTCCACCGTCGGCTTCGACCGGCTCTTCGACCTTCTCGAGAACGGCACGGGCTGGCAGGGCGCCGA
Source organism: Allosphingosinicella sp. (assembly GCA_036386295.1). GTDB lineage: Bacteria > Pseudomonadota > Alphaproteobacteria > Sphingomonadales > Sphingomonadaceae > Allosphingosinicella. Next base: position 4,242 of record DASVVX010000049.1, on the reverse strand, counting down.
TAATTATCCGCCCTTCGATCTCGAGCGGATTGGCGACGATTCCTATCGGATCACGCTCGCCGTCGCCGGCTTCGCCCAGGACGAGATCGACATCACGGCCCATCAGAACCTGCTGGTCGTCACCGGCCGCAAGAGCGGCGAGGACCAGGGCCGGTTTATCCATCGCGGCATCGCCGCGCGCGCCTTCGAGCGCCGCTTCGGCCTGGCCGATTACGTCCGGGTCAGGAATGCCGAGCTCAAGGACGGAATGCTGTCGATCGAGCTCGTCCGCGAGATTCCGGAGGAGATGAAGCCCCGGAAGATCGAGATCGGCGGCGGCCGGGCCCAGGTCAGCGACCAGCGGCCCGAAAACGACAACAGCGCCGAGCGTCAGGCGGCCTGACCGCCCGGCGTGCCCGCCGCTCCGGCGAGTCCCGCCGGGGCGGCGCCATCCAGGCCAGTCATTGAAAGGAGGACATCATGGCTATGCGTGATCTCATCCCCTGGGGCCGGCAGGAGAGCCGCGCACCCGCCTTGTTCGCCGCCGAGGAGCGCAGCCCGTTCTGGAGCCTGAGGCGCGACATCGACAGGCTTTTCGACGACTTCTTCCAGGCGCCCACGGCGGGCTTTCGCCGCGGCGCGGCGATGCAGTGGCCGACGGTGGAGGTGAGCCAGTCGGAGAACGAGATCCGGGTCACCGCCGAAGTGCCCGGCATGAGCGAGAAGGACGTCGAGCTGCTCGTCGAGGACGGGGTGCTGACCCTTCGCGGCGAGAAGAAGAGCGAGAATGAGGACAAGGATCGCGGCTATTCGGAGCGCTATTACGGCCGCTTCGAGCGGCGTATCGCGCTTCCCGCTGGAGTCGACGAGGAGAATGCCAAAGCGGATTTCCGCGACGGCGTGCTCACCGTCACCCTGCCCAGATCGGCCGAGGCCGATCGCGGCCGTCGAATTCCGATCAACGCCGACACCCGGCACTGATCCGATCCTCGCGGACGAAGCGGCTCGGGCTCCGGCCGGGGCCGCTTTTCATTGAAAGCCTCGGCGCCGAGGCGTAATTCGTGCGCGCAAGGAGACTCGCCATGTTCACCGACATGAGGAACGGCACCGCCCAGGAATGGGCCCATATCGCCATGGAGCACGGCAAGCACCAGAAGACGACCGCCGCGCGCCAGATCATGGAGGGCCTCGCCCGCCTCGAATCGATCGAGGTCGGCTTCGCCGCCAACCAGCTCACCCATTCGCTGATGGCGGGGACCCTCGCCCGCCGCTCCGGGGCGAGCGACGAGGAGGTGGTGGCGGCGCTCTGCCACGATCTCGGCAAGCTCTTCTCGATCCCCAATCACGGCCCGATCGCCGCCGAGATGCTCAAGCCCTACGTGCGCGAGGACATCTATCACGCCGTCTACTGGCACCAGGAATTCCAGGGCCGTTATTATTTCGAGCATCTCGGCAAGGATCCGGAGGGGCGGGAACGGTTCAGGGGCGAGAGCTGGTACGCCTTCGCCGAGAAGCTGGTCGACGACTGGGACGCGCCGGCCTTCGATCCGGGCTTCGACGTCGACCCGCTCGAGAGCTTCGAGCCGGAGGTGACCCGGGTGTTCTCGAACCCGAGGGCGATGATCTAATCCGTCCTTCGATACGCCGGTTCGACAAGCTCACCGGCTACTCAGGATGAGCGTTAGGATTAAACCAGACCGCTCATCCTGAGTAGGGACTGAGCTTGGCGAAGGCCCGTATCGAAGGACCGGGCGGAACCGCAGCGTTTCCCTCCGGTTCAGCCCGCCATGGCGATCCAACCTGTCCGCTGGCCCGCGCTCAAGGATTGGCGGCAGGTCCTCGCCCGCACCTGGAAGGAGGCGGGGGACGACAATGTCGGGCTGCTCGCGGCGGGGGTGGCCTTCTATGGCTTTCTCGCCTTCGTTCCGATGCTGGCGGCGACGGTGCTCGTCTACGGCCTCGCGGCCGAGCCGGAGACGGTGGCGGAGCATATCCGGGCGCTGTTCGGAGTCCTTCCCGAGGATGCCGCCGCGCTGATCGGCGACCAGCTGAGGAGCATGACCGAAACCCCGGCGGCGGCGAAGGGCTGGAGCCTCGCCGTTGCCATCGCGCTCGCCGTCTACGGCGCCAGCAAGGGCTCGGGGGCGATCGTGACCGCGCTCAACGTCGCCTATGAGGTGAAGGAGAGCCGCGGCTTCATCAAGTCGACCCTGCTTTCGCTGGCGATGACGGTGGGAGCGCTCGTCGTGCTGGTGATCGCCGCCGCCGGCATCTCGGTCATGGGCTGGGCGGAGGCCTTCTTCCCGGACGTTCCGGCCTGGGCGCACACGCTGTTCAAGCTGCTGTTCTGGGCGGTCGCCGTCGTCGCGGTCGGCTTCGGGCTCGCCGCCACCTACCGTTACGCCCCCAACCGGCCCGACGCGCCCTGGGTCTGGATCAGCCCGGGCTCGGCCGCCGCGACCCTGCTGTGGCTGCTCGCCAGCCTCGGCTTCGGCGTCTACGTCTCCAACTTCGGCAATTACAACGCCACCTACGGCTCGCTCGGCGGGGTCGTCGTCTTCCTCACCTGGCTCTACCTTTCCGCCTATATCGTCCTGATGGGCGGCGAGCTGAACTCCGAGCTCGAGCGCCAGCAGGCGATTGAAGCGGGGCTTGCCGAGCGGCCGGCGGCGGCGGCCGAGGCGGCCGAGGCGCCCGAGGACACGTCCGCCGCCAAGGCGCCGGAGGCGCCGGAGCGGGTCAGCTGGCCCCTCGCCGCCCTCGGCTTCGTCCTGTCCCGCGGGCGCTAGTCGGCCCGCATCGCGGCGACCGCTCCGAGGTAGGCGCGGCCCACCGGCAGAACCGTCCCGTCGGCAAGGGTCAGCTGCTTGCCGCCGCCGGGGCGCGGCCCGAGCGCGGCGACCCGGGCCGAGTTGACCGAATAGCTTTTGTGGATCCGGACGAACCGCTCCGACAAGGCCTGATGGAGGCGCGCCAGGCTCATCGTGACGAGCAGCGTCCGGCCGTCCTCGAGCCGGACCTCGCAATAATCGTCGGCGGCCCGCACGAAGAGAATCCGCGCCTCCGGCACCTGATGGGTCCGGGCGCCGTCCTTCAGGCGCGCGATCCGGCCCTCGGGGCCGGCGGCGGCCGCTTCGTCCAGCCGAGCCTCGAGGCCGGCGGCGCGAAGCGCCTCGCGCTCGCCGGCGCTGCGCGCCTGGCGAAGCACCAGCAGCTGCTCCCCGACCAGGACGACGAGGATGGCGGCCAGCGCGACGTAATAGGATTGGTCGAGAAAGTCGGTGAGCTGCCAGCCGATGAGGGCGAAGAGGAGCAGGGCGAAGCCGATCGCCGGCCGAGCCCCGGGGATCCGGCGCCGGGCGCCGCCGGCGGCGCAGGCGAGCAGCGCCGCCGCCCCCGCCGCGATCGCCGCGATCGCCTTGAGATCGTACCAGGGGATGAGGATCAGCCCGGCGAATGCGACGGCCGCGGTCACTGCGGGTGCCGTACGCGACCGCCAAGGCTGGAAGCGGCGGGCGGCATAAGCGGCGATCAGGACCGCGATGACGGCGGCGAGCAGGGCCACCGCCGCGACCCTCACCAGATGCCAGGGATAGGCATAAGCGACGAAGCTGCGCGACGTCTCGACGCCGAGCTGGAGGATGGCGACGGCGGCGATCGCGGCGAGAAGCGGGCTCCGTCGGTCGCTCCGGTCGAGCCAGGCGGCGGCAGCGAAATAGACGGCGCCGGCCGCGAGCGCGCCGAGGGCGAGCAAGGCCGGCAGATAGCCGGCGAGGCCCGGCAGCCGCGGGCTCTCGTAATAGCCGACGTCGAAGACATGGATCGGACGCCGGACCGGCAGCCACAGATGATGGGCCGAGAGCCGCGCCTCGACGGTGTTGACTCCGGGGCGGACCAGCTCGGCCGGGACCGTGAAGCTGGCGATGAACCGGCCCGGGACCTCGTGCGCGGCGTCGGGTCCCGGCACGCCGTTGCGGCCGATCGGGACCCCGTTCCACCGTATCTCCGAGCTCGCCATGGCGAAGACGTAGACCATCAGCGGGCGCGGCAGCGGAAGCGCCGCCGGCGCGACCCGGACCTCGCGCTCGATCACCTTTTCCCGCCCGTCCAGCGCGAAGGTCTGGAGGTCGACCGTCTCGCAGGCCCCGGCGGGGGCGCAGGCGCGGATAGCGCCGACCTCGATCGCCGGACCCGCGGACGCCGCGGCGGGCAGGAGGAGCAAGGCGAGCAGGAGCAGCCGGCGCAGCATCCCGGCATCATAAG
>DASVVX010000048.1:0-18581 GCA_036386295.1 Allosphingosinicella sp. | reverse complement strand
TTCCTGGAAGATATCGGGCGCCGGGCGCCGGCGTGCCGGCTCTCAGGAGACGCCGGTTTCCGGACCGTCCGGGCCGCTCGTGACGCCGGCCTGCGCCTCGCCGGCGCGGAACTGCTGGAGCTTGGGAGCGATCCAGTGGAGCCGCTCCTCCGTCGGAGTCACCTGCGGCCGCGGATTACGATCTTGGTTGTGCATCGGATCCTCCTGCATAAGCTCTACCCATGGGGGTTGGAGATCGCAAGCCATGGTTCTAGACCATTTTTCGCGGTCATCCCATGAGCCTGGCTCCCATAATGAATTCAGAATATCAGCTCGAGCAAGCGTTCTGGACGCCCGTCGTGGTGGCGCGGCTGGAACGGGCCGCTGAGATCAACGGCCCGCTGGAGACGGTCATCGGACAACGCCGGCTCACCGAGACGGGCGTTCAGCGGTCGAACGTGAAGGGCTGGCACTCCGACACGACTCTGACCGGCTGGGCGGCGGACGCGATCCGGCCGGTGCTGGATGAGGTTTTCGCTCTCGCCGACGAGCATACGTTCGACACCAAGGCGCCCGACGGCCGCTGCCCGGGCTGGAAGGTGGAGGCCTGGGCCAACGTCAGCGGCCGCGGAGCCTATAACGTCCCCCATTTCCACCCCGGCCATTATTGGTCGGCCATCTATTATGTCCGCGTGGACGAAGGTTCGGGCGGTGAGCTCATCCTCTTCGACCCGCGCCTCCCCGTCATCAACATGGCCGCGCCGCGCCTGCGCTTCCGTCACAATGGCGGCGAAAGGTCGATCGTCCTGCAGCCGGAGCCGGGCATGCTGATCCTGCTCCCCGCCTGGCTTCAGCATTCGGTGAGCCCGTGGGAAGGCGACGGACAGAGGATTTCGGTCGCGATGAACCTAAAGCCCCGGTAGCGACGCAGCTGGGATCCGGATGAAAGCGGGCATTCGGAAGCTGATCTTTGCTTCCGGGTTTCGGGGAAGCTAAGCCGCCTCCGCCTTGCGCGACTGCCGCTTCCGCTCATGCGGATCGAGGTGCCGCTTCCGCAGCCGGATCGACTTCGGAGTCACTTCGACAAGCTCGTCGTCCTGGATGTAGGCGATCGCCTGCTCGAGCGTCATCCGCCGCGGCGGGGTGAGGCGGATGCTTTCGTCCTTGGGGCCGGAGGCCCGGAAGTTGGTGAGCTGCTTGGACTTCAAGGGATTGACCTCGAGGTCCTGGGGCTTGGCGTTCTCGCCGATGATCATGCCCTCGTAGAGCTTCTCGCCCGGCGAGATGAACAGGATTCCCCGCTCCTCCAGAGCGTTGAGGGCATAGGCGACGGCCTCGCCCTGCTCCATCGAGATCAGCACGCCGTTCTGCCGGCCGGTGATCGGGCCCTTGTAGGGGCCGTATCTCTCGAACAGGCGGTTCATGATTCCGGTGCCGCGGGTGTCGGAGAGGAATTCGCCGTGATAGCCGATCAGGCCGCGGGACGGGGCCGAGAAGGTCAGCCGGGTCTTGCCGCCGCCCGACGGGCGCATGTCGGTCAGCTCGCCCTTCCTCATCGCCATCTTCTCGACGACCGTTCCGCTATGCTCGTCGTCGACATCGATGACGACCGTCTCATAGGGCTCCTCGCGGCCGTTCGGGCCGTCGCGGAAGAGGACTCGCGGCCGGCTGATCGAAAGCTCGAAGCCTTCGCGGCGCATCGTCTCGATGAGGACGCCGAGCTGGAGCTCGCCGCGGCCGGCCACCTCGAACGCGTCCTTCTCGGCGCTCTCGGTGAGGCGGATGGCGACGTTGGTCTCGGCCTCGCGCTCGAGGCGGTCGCGGATCACCCGGCTCTGCACCTTGTCGCCGTCGCGGCCGGCATAGGGGCTGTCGTTGACGGCGAAGCTCATCGCCAGGGTCGGCGGGTCGATCGGCCGGGCGGCGATGGCGCGGGTCACCGCCATCTCGGCGATGGTGTTGGAGACGGTCGCCCTGGTGAGCCCGGCGATGGCGACGATGTCGCCCGCCTGGGCGCTCTCGACCGGCACCCGCTCGAGGCCGCGATAGGCGAAGACCTTGGTCGCGCGGCCGGTCTCGACCTCGTTGTTGTCGACGTCGAGCGCCTTGATCGGCATGTTGACCTGGAGCCGGCCGCTCTCGATCCGGCCGGTGAGGATCCGGCCCAGGAACGGGTCGCGGTCGAGAAGCACCCCGATCATCCGGAACGGGCCCTCGGGATTGGCGTCGGGCGCCGGCACGTGGCCGACGATGGCGTCGAACAGGGGCGTCAGGTCGCCCGAGCGGACCTCGTCGCCCGTCCCCGCATAGCCGGCCCGGCCCGAGGCGTAGAGCGTCGGGAAGTCGAGCTGCTCGTCGCTCGCCTCGAGCGTCAGGAACAGCTCGAACACCTCGTCGAGAACCTCGGCGGGGCGGGCGTCGGGCCGGTCGATCTTGTTGACGACGACGATCGGCCTCAGCCCCAGCACGAGCGCCTTGCCGGTGACGAACTTGGTCTGCGGCATCGGCCCCTCGGCCGCGTCGACGAGCAATATGACCCCGTCGACCATCGACAGGATGCGCTCGACCTCGGCTCCGAAATCGGCGTGGCCCGGCGTGTCGACGATGTTGATGTGGGTCCCCCGCCACTCGACCGAGGTGCATTTGGCGAGGATGGTGATCCCGCGCTCCTTCTCGAGGTCGTTCGAATCCATCGCCCGCTCCTCCACGCGCTGGTTGTCGCGGAAGGTGCCGGACTGGCGGAACAGCTGGTCGACCAGCGTCGTCTTGCCGTGATCGACGTGCGCAATGATCGCCACGTTGCGGAGGCTCATCTCAGTTCAACTCTTTAGGTGAGGAAAGGTCGCCGCGGCCATAGCCACAGGATTGCGGCGTGACTAGGGCCACGCACCGTCATCCGGCGAAAGCCGGGACCCCGGGGAGACCCGTAGAGCGTTTTCCGTCCTGAGGTCCCGGCTTGCGCCGGGATGACGCGCTTCCCCCTTCAACACAAAATTAACCATGGCCTGCCACACCCCTGCCATCGACCGCAAAAACGGGGGAGGAAGCCTGGTGCAGGCAGTGAAGAAAAAGACGCGGAGCGAAACGCCGGTGGGCTTCGTGCCCCAAAATGCGGCCGCGGAGTGCGAGCTGACCATCGTCATCCCCTGCCTCAACGAGGCCGAGACGCTCGACCAGGTCATCGACCGGGCGCGGCGTTTCCTCCACGCCTACGACGTCGCCGGCGAGGTCGTCGTCGCCGACAACGGCTCGACCGACGGCTCGACCGCCATCGCCATCGGCGCCGGGGCCCGGGTCGTTCCGGTCGCCGAGCGCGGCTACGGCGCCGCGCTCAGGGCCGGAATCGAGGCCGCCCGGGGCACCTATGTCGCCATGGCCGACGCCGACTGCAGCTACGACTTCATGGACCTGATGCCCTTCCTCGAGCGGCTTCGCGCCGGCACCGAGCTGGTCGTCGGCAACCGCTTCCTCGGCGGCATCGGCAAGGGCGCGATGCCGCCCCTTCACCGCTATCTCGGTAACCCGGTCCTCAGCCTGGCCGGCCGGATCTTCTTCCGGGCGCCGATCGGCGACTTCCACTGCGGCCTTCGCGCCTTCCGCCGCGATTCGATCCTGGAGCTCGGCCTCTCCTCGCCGGGGATGGAATATGCCTCGGAGATGATCGTCAAGGCGCAGCTCGCCGGGGTGTCGATGGCGGAAGTGCCCGCCACCCTCAGCAAGGACGGCCGCTCGCGTCCGCCCCACCTCAGGAGCTGGCGCGACGGCTGGCGGCATTTGAAGTTCCTGCTGCTGTTCGCGCCGCGCTCGCTCTACGTCTATCCGGGGCTCGTGCTGTTCGCCCTGAGCTTCGCCGCCCTGCTCGGGCTTCTGCCCGGCGACCTGACCGTCGGAAGCGTCCGCTTCGGAGTCCACAGCCTGCTCTTCGCCGGCGCCGGAATGCTGGTCGGAGCGCAGATGATGTGCTTCGGCCTGGTCGCCAGCCAGTTCGGAGTCCGCGAGCGCTATTGGTCCGCCGGCCGCGGCCTCGACCGGGCCCGGTCCCTGCTCACCATCGACAAGGGTTCGCTGATCGGCGGAGCGATGATCCTCGCCGGCCTCGGCGGAGCCGTCGTCGCCCTGGCCTCCTGGGCCGGCGCCGGCTTCAGCGACATGGACCCGGACATGCTGATGCGCCTCTCGATCCCCTCCGTCCTTTCCGCGGGCATCGGCCTGCAGCTCATGCTGACCTCCTTCCTGCTCGAGCTGCTCTCCCACCCCGCCCGCTATCCGCAAAGGTAATCGCGATGAGCCTCTTCCAGAGAATCCACCAGAAGGTGCACGGCAAGGCGGTGTTCGACCGCCGGATCGAAGTGCTGACCCGCACCCTCGCCGATTTCATTCCGAAGGGCGCCCGGGTGCTCGACATCGGCTGCGGCAGCGGAACGCTCGCCAGGCGGATCATGGCGCTCCGCCCCGACGTCAGCATCGAGGGCATCGACGTCCTCGTCCGCCCAGGCACCGAGATCCCGGTCACCGAGTTCGACGGCGACACCATCCCCTGGCCCGACGGCCATTTCGACATCGCCCTGTTCGTCGACGTCCTCCACCACACCGAGGCTCCGGCGCGGCTGCTCGCCGAGGCGAAGAGGGTGTCGAAGGGCGGGATCGTGATCAAGGACCATTTCCGCGAAGGCGTCCTTGCCGACGCGACCCTGAGGTTCATGGACTGGGTCGGCAACGCCCAGCACGGCGTCGTCCTCCCCTACAATTACCTCTCCGACGGCGAATGGCGCGGCATCTGGTCGAAGCTCGGCCTCAAGGTCGAGCGGCTGACCGACAAGGTCGGGCTCTATCCGGCGCCGTTCAGCTGGCTGTTCGACCGCCGGCTCCATTTCGTCGCCCGGCTCGGCTGACCGCATGTTCGTTCTTGCCGACAACCAGGCCGGCGGCCCCGGGGCGCGCGGCTCGGCGGTTCCGGCCGCCGAGGCGGCGGCTCCGCCGCGGGGGCTGCTCGCCCGGCCCACCCTCTGCTTCTGGCTGGCCGGGATCCTGATCTACGGGCTTGCCGCCTGGCATTTCAGCGGCGGCCACTTCACCAACCAGACGTCGCGCGACCTGTGGCAGCATCTCGCGGCCCTTCGCGCTCTGATCGAGAACCCCTTCCACCCGTCCAATCCGTTCGTGACGACGGCCGAGGGCTCGCGCCATTTCCACCCCTATTGGGTGTCGGTCGCCCTCGTCGCCAAGGCGATGGGCTGGAACCCGTGGCAGGCGATCGCCTTCGCCGGATACGTCAGCGCCGGGACCCTGCTCGCCGGCATCTACACGTTCGGCCGGGCCTTCTACCGCACGCCCTGGGGCCCGCTCGCCCTGCTCGCCGCGATGGCCTTCGGCTGGTGCCTTCCGATCAGCCACACCGGCTATCATTCGCTCAATACCCTGATCGAGGGCATGGCCTATCCCGCGGCGCTCCTCATCGGCCTGTCGCTGCTGCTGTGGGGGCTCGTCATCCGGGCGGTGGAGCGGCCGTCGCGGGCGTGGCCGCTCGTCCCGCTCGCCGCCTTCATGTTCGCCACCCACCAGCTCGGCGCCGGAATCGGCTTCATGGCCGCCGGCTGCTTCATCCTGCTCTGGCCCGATGGCAGCCTCAAGGCCCGCGCCGCGACCGCCGCCGCGGTCGCCGCCGGAATCGTCGTCGCCATGGCCTGGCCCTATCACAATCCGTTCGAGGCGATCGCCCGCACCGGAATCCCGACCTGGACCGGCGGGGTCGATTTCTACGTGCCGATGATGCTGGCCAACGCCTTCATCCCCTCGCTGGCCGGCCTCGTCGGGCTGTTCCATCCCCGCTTCCGCCGCGACTCCCAGCCGGTCATCGCCGCCTTCGCGCTGTTCGCCGGAATCTTCGCCCTCGGTGCCGCCGGGATCCTCATCGCCACCCGCTTCGTCATGCCGGCGGTGCTGATGCTCGACATCGGCCTCGGCGCCCTCTTCCTCGTCCTCGCCGCCCGATGGCAGAGCTTTCGTCACGGCACCCAACTGGGCCTTTTCACGCTCGGAATGCTGTCGCTGACCAGCTTCGTCTTCTTCACCTGGGTGTCGCTCAGCGTCGAGATGAAGGGCTACCGGCGCACCGGCAATTCCTACCTTCACGCCGAGGCTCTCACCCGCGGAATCCCCGACAACGAGCCGGTCGCCGCCTATGACGTCTTCGCCTGGCCGATCGTCGCCACCGGCCAGAAGGTCGTCTCGGTTCCCTGGCCCGAGCCGATGATCGACGGCCTCGCCGGGCGCCAGGCCGCCGCCGAGCGCCTGTTCGACCCCGCCCTGACCCGCGAGGAGCGCCTCGCCCTCGCCCGCCGGTGGGGCGCGAAGAGCCTGATCATGAACAGCAACGGCCCGCTGCGCCGGCCGATGCCGAAGGACATGCTGAAGCGCCTCAAGCAGCAGTCGGTGCGCTGGTACCGCTCCGGCCCCTTCGTCCGCTTCGACCTGGAATAGTTTAATTCCTCCCCGGCATTTGCCGGGGAGGGGGACCAGCCGAAGGCTGGTGGAGGGGTTCTTTGAGCGCTCGAAGAACCCCTCCACCGCGCTCCGCGCGGTCCCCCTCCCCCGGAAATCCGGAGGAGGATTTAAATCACCGAACCACCCGCTCGAGCACCTCCACCCCCCGCGCAAGCGCCCTTCGCTCGCTGTCGGCGAGCCGCCGGAGCCGCTCGGCGAGCGCCCGCACCCGGCGCTCCCGGCCCGCCTCGAGCCTTTTCTTCCCCTCGTCGGTCGCGGCGATCCGGACCCTGCGGCGGTCGCCGGCATCGGCGTCGCGGGTCGCCAGCCCGTCCCTGACCAGCCCCTCCACGATCCTCGACATGGTCGGCGCCCGAACCTCCTCCGCCGCGGCCAGCTCGGCGAGCGACATCGGCCCGCCGAACACCAGCACCGACAAAGCCGACAGCCGGGGCGGGCTGATCCCGGTCGAGCGGTCCTCGCGCCGAACCGTCCGAAGCAGCCGGATCGCCGACGAATGGAGGGCGCTCGCGATCTCGTGCAGCTGGTCGTCGCGCAAGGCGTTGCTCCCGATCGTTAGCTGTGCTAATCTTTATTCCTAGGAAACGATTAGCACAGCTATCCAAGGACCGGAAGCATGGCTCCAACGCATCTCGCCCAGGTCGCAATCGCGGTCGAGGATCTCGACCGCGCCAGGGCCTTCTACCGCGACACGCTCGGCCTCCCCCACCTCTTCGACGCTCCGCCCGGCCTCGCTTTCTTCCGCTGCGGGGAGACCCGGCTGATGCTGAGCCGCCCGGAAGGGGCGGAGACGGCCGGCAACTCGATCCTCTATTACGGCGTCGCCGACGTCGCCGCGGCCTATGAGGAAATTCGCGGCAAGGGCGTCGCGTTCGACGAGCCGCCGCGACGGATCGCCGAGGTCGACGGCAAGCCCATCCACCTCGCCATCTGCCGCGACAGCGAGGGCAACCTCCTCGGCCTGATCGACGGCTGACCGCCTTACGACGGCGCTCCCACGCATCCGGCCGGCTCGAACAAGCCGGTCGGCATCGCCTCGTCGAGCGCCGTCTCGTCGCCGCCGGCCAGCGCCACCGGCCGGTACCACAGGGTCCGGCCGAGATCCGGGACGAAGATCAGGGCCGGCGCGCCCTCGTCGGACTGCGGCGGGTGGGGCAAGGCGGCGAGGCCGCTGTCGAAGGCGTGGAAGCCGAGCGAGACCGGCTCCTCCACCGCCTTGAGCCGGTCGAGCGCGTCGTAAAGTTCCTCGTCGTTCAGCCTGGCCGCCGCGGCCGGGTCGAGCGCGGGCGAGACGAAGGTGCCGCCATAGCCGTTGGGGGAGCCGAAGGCGAACCAGTAGGTCCGCTTCGGGGTCCTCACCCAGAAGGCGAGGTCCGACGCATAGGCGTTGCGCCGGTCGTGGCGGGCGAAGCCGGCGGTGAAGGCGGGGGCGCCGTGCAGCCGGTAGACGGCCTTTTCGATCGGGCAGGCGGGCGGCGCGGGGACCGCGGCGGCGAGGAGGAGCGAGAGCAGCATCGAAAAAGGGTAGCAGACCTAGACGAACACCGACCAGCCCGTCCGTTCGGCCAGCCGCTCCAGCGCCTGCGCCCCGGCCAGCGAGGTCCCGGCCGAGTTCAGCCCCGGCGACCAGACGCAGGCGGCGCCGTGGCCGGGGACGATGGCGAGGATTGCGCCGCTCACCGCGCTCTTGCCGGGAAGCCCGACCCGGAAGGCGAAGTCGCCGCTGTTGTCGTAATGGCCGCAGGTCAGCATCAGCGCGTTGATCCGGCGCGAGCGCGAGGCGATGGTCACGGCGTCGCCGCTCACCGGATCGACCCCGTCGAAAGCGAGGAACAGGCCCGCCTGGGCGAGCTGGCGGCAGCTCATCGCCACCGAGCACATCCGGTGATAGACCGAGAGAACCTCCTCGACCGGATGGGCGAGGTTGCCGAAGGCGGCGATGAAATGGGCCAGGCTGCGGTTGAAGGCGCCGCCGCGCGATTCCGACATGGCGATCCGCTCGTCGATCGCGACCGCTTCGTCGCCCGACCGGTCGCGCAGGAAGCCGACCAGCTCCTCGACCGCGACGTCGGGACCGTCGGCGCCGATCAGCTGGTCGCAGACGACGAGCGCACCGGCATTGGTCAGGGGATTGCGCGGCCGCCCTTTCTCGAGCTCGAGCTGGAGGATCGAATTGACCGGCGAGCCGGCCGGCTCGCGCCCGACATGGTTCCACAAGGCGGCCTTGACGTGGTGCAGCGCGAGGCAGAGCGCGAAGACGTAGGCGATGCTCTGGATCGAGAAGGGCTCGTCCGAATCCCCGGCGCAATAGCTCGACCCGTCGTTGAGGACGAGCGCGAGCCCGAGCTTGTTGGGATCCGCTTCCGCCAGCGCGGGGATGTAGGAGGCGACGGTCCCCTGCCCCTTGTAGGCGGAAACGTCGGCGAGGACGTCGTCGACGAGAGCCTGATAGTCCATCTTCGCTCCTTGCTTCTCAATTCCTCGCCGGCATTTGCCGGGGAGGGGACCGCACGAAGTGCGGTGGAGGGGTTCTTCGGACTCCCCAAACCCCTCCACCATGCTTCGCATGGTCCCCCTCCCCGGGAAATCCGGGGCGAGGAATCAACGGAGACCTACACCCGCTCCGGATAGACCGGCTGGATGTCGGTCGGGATCGAAGCCGTGGTCGCAAGCACCGCCCGCGCATTCTCGTCCAGCCTGGCGTGGCGGTCGAAGAACGCCCTGGTGCCGGCATAGTCGCCATTGCCCTGCAGCCGGACGAGGTCGGCGAGCAGGTCCCTGAGGCCGCTCTCCATCCGCCCATAGTCGATCCGGTACCGGCGGGCCGAGCCGTCCCATTCGAACGCGCCCTTCTCCCTCAGATAGTCGTATTGCATCGCCGCGCCTCGCCCGTGCGCCTCGTCGATGCCGAAGCGCACGGAGCGGAAGATGCCCGCGAAATAGGTGGCGAGCAGCTGCTCGCGCTCGGCGATCGGCAGCTCGCCGCGGCGCATCAGATAGAGGATGTTGTAGACCCCCATCACGTCCGCCTTCGATTCCTCGATCGCGCTATACTGGTCCTTCAGCTCGGCGTTCACCGTCGTCTGCCGGCCGCCGACCGAGATCGTCCCCGGCCCGAGGCTGTGCGACAGCTCGTGGAAGAGCGTCTCCTGGGTCATGTATTTCCTGGTCACCAGCCGCGCCTGTTCGGGCACCAGCACCAGCCCGGCCATCGGCGCCAGGATCCGGTCGTATTTCGCGCCGAGCACGTTGGCGAGGATCACCTTCTTGGCCCCCTTGGCCTCGCGCACCCGCTCGTCGTTGGGCAGGTTGAAGGCGATGGTCTGCACTCCCGGCACGTTGTCGCCGCCGCCGTGGACCTGGTCGGCGACCAGGATCGGCGAGGCGAACGGCCGGTTGAAATTCTTGTATTTCTCCTCGACCGGAAGGTTGCGCTCCATGTCCGGGAGAAGCGCCTTGTAATGGGAGAGGGCGGCGCTCTCGCGCGGGTCCTGGATGGTGACGAAGGCCTCGAAGGCGGTCTTGGTGCCGTAGAGGCTGTCCGTATAGACTTCGTAAGGCCCGATCACGACCTCGATCGGAGTGCCCGACACGTCCATCCAGGCCAGCTCGGATTCGTAATAGTCGTTGGTCCGGAACGCCTTGGCGCGAAGGGTCAGGAACCTCTTCAGCGAGGCGTTGCTCGTTCGCGCCGCCGCCGCCTCGAGCAGCATCGCCGCCGGCTCCAGAAATTGCCGATACTCGACGCTGTAAGGCACCGCGACCAGCCGGTCGCCACGCCGCTTCACCACCGTATAGCCGCTGGTCAGCGCTTCCTTCTCGCCGGGGTTCGCGGCGAGATAGGCGTCGAAATCCGCCTTCGTCAGGTCCTCGGGATAGAAGCCGGCCCCGGCCGGCATCTTCTCGCCGCCATAGAAGGGATGGTTCTCGGCGAGCGTGTCCCACGGACCGAAATGGAGGTCGAACATGTCGAGCAGCAGCGCCTTTTGCGGATGCGCGCTCCGCGCGATCTCGGCCCGGACCGTCGGATTGGCGACCGAGCGCTGGCGAAGGTAGATGGGGTTCATCAGCTCCGCCGCCCGGATCAGCAGGTTGACCACCTCGCGCTCCTCGGCGCTGAGGAAGGCGGTGTCCGGCGCCATCGGGATCCGCGCGATCTTCGCCCGCTGCGCGGCGAGGTCGTAGCCGTCGGCCGCCGGCGCCGAGGCGGTCGCCGGCGGCTCGGCCGGGCGGCCCGCACAGGCGGCGGTCGCGAGCATGAGGGCGGCGAGGGCGGCTTTGCGCAAGTTAATTCTCCCATTCTGAACCCCTCTCCCTGTAGGGGAGAGGGAGGGGCCCGCGAAGCGTGAGGGTGAGGGCCTGTCGGATCAGGCAGACGCTCAGTCCCACCGCTTCGCGGCCGGCTCCTCCTCTCCGCTGCAGGGAGAGGAATATCAATTGGAACGGCTGCGGCACGAAGTACGTTCCCATTGACGTGACCTCCGAAACGCAGCGCAGCGGCGAAAGCCGCATCCTCGAGCTCGAGCCCGGCCGCAATTGCTGGCGGATCGCCCGCGCCCACCGGGCCGCGCTGATCGTCGACGGCTGCGACTATTTCCGGCTGCTTCGCCAGGCGATGCTGAAAGCCGAAAAGCAGATCTTCCTGATCGGCTGGGACCTCGACACGCGGATCGCGCTGGACGAGCCCGGCGGCAAGGGCGATCCGCCGGTCCACCTCGGCCCCTTCCTCTCCTGGCTGGTCAAGCACAAGCCCGGGCTCAAGATCTACATCCTCGCCTGGGGCGCAATGGCCTATTCGGTGCTCGGGCGAGGCACGACGCTGGCGCGGATGGCCGCCTGGCGGGCCACCGGCGACATCGAGTTCCGCCTCGACAGCGCCCATCCGCGCGCGGCCAGCCATCACCAGAAAATCGTCGTCGTCGACGACGCCCTCGCTTTCTGCGGCGGGATCGACGTCACCGCCGAGCGCTGGGACCGGCGCGAGCATCTCGACGACGATCCAGGCCGGCGCCGCCCGACCACCCGCCGCCGCTACGGTCCGTGGCACGACGCGACCATGGCGCTCGACGGCGCCGCCGCCCTCGCGCTTGGCGATCTGGCCCGGCTGCGCTGGGAGGCCGCCACCGAGACCCGGCTGGAGAGCCACGGCGGCGGCGGCGATGCCTGGCCCGACGAGCTCGACGCCGACTTTCACGACGTCGACGTCGCGATCGCTCGGACCCGCGGCGAATATGGCCGCTGGGCCCAGGTCCGCGAGATCGAGACCCTGTTCGCCGATCTCGTCGCCAGCGCCCGGCGCTTCGTCTACATCGAAACTCAATATTTCGCCTCGCGAGTGGTCGCCGAGGCAGTTGGCCGCCGGCTCGCCGAGCCCGACGGTCCGGAGTTCGTCGTCGTCAACCCGAAGACCGGCCTCGGCTGGCTCGACGAATCGGTGATGGGCCCGGCGCGGGCGGAGCTGGTCAGGGCGCTCGAGCGCAAGGACCGCTACGGCCGCTTCCAGATCTACACGCCGGTGACGAAGGCCGGCGAGGACATCTACGTCCACGCCAAGATCATGATCGTCGACGATCTCGTGCTCAGGGTCGGCTCGGCCAATCTCAACAACCGCTCGATGGGCCTCGACAGCGAATGCGACGTGATGATCGACTCTCGCCTGCCGGCCAATCGCGGCGCCGGCAAGGCGATCGCCCGCCTCCGCGCCGACCTGATCGCCGAGCATCTCGGCTGCGAGCCGGCCGAGGTCGCCGCCCGCTTCAAGGAGACCGGCTCGCTGGTCGCGACGATCGAGCGGCTGCGCGGGTCGGAGGGCCGAACCCTTCTGCCCTTCCGCACGCCGGAGTTCAGCGCCGCCCTGACCTCGGTGGCGAAGAAGGAGCTGCTCGACCCCGAGGGCCCCGACCAGCCCTTCGAGCCCCTCTCCGGCAACAAGCTCCTGGCGAGGCTGAAGCGGCGGTGACATGCCGTCGCCCCGGCGCAGGCTGGGGCCCCAGGGGGGAAGCTCCGGCGCCTTTCACCCGCCGGGATCCCGGCCTTCGCCGAGAGCTACTTCCGCACCCCCGCCTCCTCCTGGCCCGTCTCCGCCTCCGCCTTGCCCTCGCCTTCGGCTTCCGAATCCGCCGCCTTCGCGTCCGCGAAGAACGGCTCGACCTCGCCGTTCAGCTTGATCGTCATCGGCTGGCCGAAACGGTCGAGGCTCCGCCCGGCCGCCACCCGGATCCAGCCTTCGGAGACGTTATATTCCTCGACGTCGGTCCGCTCCTTGCCCTTGAAGCGGATCCTCACTCCGCGGCGAAGAAGCTCGCCGTCGAAGAAGGGGCTGCGCGGGTTGAGCGAAAGGCGGTCGGGGGGCGTATCGGCCATGGCGTGGTCTCTTCGTCGCGTTCGAGCCGTACAGACGGCCCCTGAATGGTGAAAGTCTTTGCTCCCCCGGCGAAGGCCGGGGTCCGGCGGCAACGTCGGCAGGACTGGATCCGGCCTTCGCCGGGAAACGGTCCGAATGGCGCGGCGGTTTCTAGCGCAGTTTCGAGATTTTCAGCCCGTCCTGCTTGGCGCGCTCCTTCACCGACTCCTCGGTCCGGGTCAATGCCTTCGCCACCGCCTTCAGCGACATGCCCTTGCCGGCGAGCAGGTGGAGCTTCTGGAGCTCCTCCTGCCTCCAGGGCTGGCGGTGGCGGGCGAAGGGCTCGGCCATCAGTCCTTGACCACCGTGCCCTTGGTCGAGGGATTGGCCGCGATGGTCTTCTTGACCTCCTTCTTCGGCTTGCGGGCTTCCTTGTTGCTCTTCTTCTGACCCTTGGCCATGTCGTCTCTCCTTTAAAACCCGTCATTGCGAGCAGCGCAGCGACGAAGCAACCTACTCGTCTCCGTTGCTACGGCCTAGATTGCTTCGCTTCGCTCGCAATGACGAAGCCCTACCGCTTCGCCGCCGCGATATAGGCCTCGATCTGCTCGTCGAGCAGGTCGAGCGGAAGGGCGCCGTTCTCGAGCACGGCGGCGTGGAAGGCCCGGATGTCGAAGCGGTCGCCGAGCTCGCGCTTCGCCCGCTCGCGAAGCTCGACGATCTTGAGCTGGCCGATCTTGTAGCTCGTCGCCTGCCCGGGATTGTTGATGTAGCGCTCCACCTCCTTGACGATGTCGCGCTCCGACAGGAGCGAATTGGCCTGGAAATAGGCGATCGCCCGCTCCCGGCTCCAGCGCTTGGAATGGAGCCCGGTGTCGGTGACCAGGCGAACCGCCCGCCACAATTCCAGGCTGAGATGGCCGAACTCCGAATAGGGATCCTGGAAGAAGCCCATCTCGCGCCCGAGCCGCTCGGCGTAGAGGCCCCAGCCCTCGACATAGGCGCCGTAGCCGCCGAAGCGGCGGAACTTGGGCACGCCCTCGAGCTCCTGCTGGAGCGCGATCTGGAAATGGTGGCCGGGCGCGCCCTCGTGATAGGCGATGCTCTCGGTCTGCGGCTTCAGCACCTGGTTCATGTCGGCGAGGTTGACGTAGAAGATGCCCGGCCTCGACCCGTCCGGGCTCGGAGCGTCGAAGAAGGCGACCGAGGCGGTCTCCTGCCGCCAGGTCTCCACCGCCCGAACCTCGAGCGGCGCCTTGGGAAGCCGGCTGAACCACTCCGGCGCCTTGGCCATCACCTGGGCGATATAGGCCTTGGCGTCGGCGAGGTAGCGCTGCCGGCCCTCGTCGGTGTTGGGATATTTGAACTGGGCTCCGGTCTTGATGTGCGCGAAGAACTGCTGGAGCGTGCCCTTGAAGCCGACCCGGTCCTTGATCGCCTCCATCTCCCCCTGGATCCGCCTGACCTCGTCGAGGCCGATCTGGTGGATCCGCTCCGCGCTGAGGTCGGTGGTCGTCGAGAGGCGAAGGCGGCTGGCATAATATTCGTCGCCGCTCGGCAGGCTCCAGGCGCCGTCATTGCCCTTGGCTCTCGGCTCGATCGCGTCGAGCGTTGCGAAGAAGCTGTCGTAGCCGCGGCGGAACGGACCGGTGAGAGCCGCGGCGGCGTCCGCGACGAGCCGTGCCTTGACGTCGGCGGGAGCGTCGAGCGCCGCCACCTTCTTCTTGAAATCGGCGAACAATGTGCTGTCCGGGCCGGCGCCGAACGGCGCTCCGGCGATCACCCGGCGGGCGTCGGCCCGCACCGGCGCGAAGACGAGCCTGGGCGGGACGATGCCCTGGTCGGCCTGCCCGCGCATCCGCTCGCCGACCTCCGCCATCACCCGCTCCACCTCCCGGAGGCGCGAGACATAGGCCTCGGCGTCCTCGACGCTGTCGATCCGGTGCTGGTTGATCAGGAAGACGGGGATTCCGCCGGCGGGGCTGCCGTTGGTCGAGACGGGAAAGCGGTGGGAGCGCCACTTGAGCTGCTCGCGGGCGTAGTCGAGCTCGAACTCGGCAAGCCGGTAGCTGAGCCGCCCCGCCGGGCTCAGCCGCGCCGGGTCGAACTTCGCCTTCATCTCCGCCGTCTGCCGCTCGGCGAGGGCGAGCTGCGCCTCGGCCTCCTCGCGCGTGTAGCGGTCGAGCTCGCCGTAGCGGCGCTTGATCCCCAGGCCGGTCAGGGTCTCCGGGCTGCGCTCCGCCGACTCGTCGAAGGCGGCGTCGAGGAAGGCGAGCAGCCGCGCGTCCTCGGCGGCCGGATCCGGAGCCGGCGAAGCGGCCTGAGCTTCGAGCGGGCTGCCGGCAGCGGCGGCGGGGACGGCCTCGCGGTCCCCCGCGGTGGTCGTGCAGGCGGTGGCGAGGAGGGCGGCGAGGAGCGTGACGGCATGTCTCATGGCGCCGAAGCTTTAGCGCCTCACCGCGGCCCGTCCATCCTTTTGCCGCCGTTCGACACCGTCTCCGATTCGGACTTGTCCCGGCTTGCGCAAATCGCCGCGCCATGGCTTCATCCTCGCCCGACCGGGGAGGGACGGCCATGCCATTCTATTATTCGATCCGGAAAGACGGCGCGAAGGAGCGCCGGCAGACCGCCGAGGGCCTGCTCAGGCTTCGCGACCAGCTCGAGAAGGAGGTGCCGAGGCGGACGGTCACCGACACCCTGCTGCTCGCCACCTGGAACATCCGGGAGTTCGATTCGAGCAAATATGGCTACCGGACGAGCGAGGCGCTCCACTACATCGCCGAGATCATCAGCCGTTTCGACCTGATCGCCATCCAGGAGGTGCGCGAGGACCTCTCGGCTCTCGACGAGGTCCAGCGCATGCTCGGCGGCTGGTGGAAATATATCGTCACCGACGTGACCGAGGGCTCGTCGGGCAACGGCGAGAGAATGGCCTTCATGTACGACGGGCGCAAGGTCTCCTTCGGCGGCCTCGCCGGCGAGATCGTGCTTCCGGCGAAGAAGAAGGAGCCGGTTCTCCAGTTCGCGCGCACGCCCTTCCTGTGCGGCTTCCGCTCCGGCTGGGTGAAGTTCAACCTCTGCTCGGTTCACATCTATTACGGCGACAGCGTCGCCGACGATCCGCGCCGGATCGAGGAGATTCGCGATCTCGCCGCGCTCCTCGCCGCGAGGGTCCAGCCGCCGATGCAGCCGTCGCGGCCGCAGGGCGAGGCGACGTCGGTCAAGAACACGTCGGGCGAGAACATGATCCTGCTCGGCGACTTCAACATCTTCACCCGCACCGACGAGACCTTCAAGGCCCTGACCGACCCGGGGTTCCGGATCCCGGAGCCGCTGATGAACCTGCCCGGAAGCAACCTCGGCCAGAGCAAGCATTTCGACCAGATCGCCTTCCTCTGCCGCCCCGACCGCTTCGAGGCGACGAAGAACGCCGGCGTGTTCAATTATTCCACCTCGGTCTTCGGCGACGCGGACGAGGCGCTCCACGCCGGGTCGATGGGCGAGGATTATCTGCGCAAGAAGGACGGGACGGAGAGGACCGACAAGGAGAAGACCCGCTATTACAAGGACTGGCGCACCTACCAGATGTCGGACCACCTGCTCCTGTGGTGCGAGCTCAGGATCGATTTCAGCCGCGAATATCTCGAGCGGGTGCGCGACCAGGAGGACGAGACCCGGGGCGGCGCGGCGATCGTCGACTCGGGAACGGCCGACAGCGGTTCCGGCGAGGGAGGCTCCGAGGGCGTCTGATCAGCCTTCGTCCTTCATCCAGCACGGGTCCCATTCGGGCTCGGGCCCGAACCGCTCGACCAGGAAATCGACCAGGGCCCTCACCCGCGCCGTCGTCGCCCGGCCCGGGGGCATCACCGCGTGCAGCGCGCCTTCCTCCATCGGGAAATCGCGAAGCAGGGGCTCGAGGGTGCCGCGCTCGAAGCCGGGCGCGGCGATGAAGCTGGGCAGGATGCAGATGCCCAGACCGGCCTCGGCGGCCGAGCGCAGCATCTCGCCATTGTCGGCCCTCAGCCGCGGCCGGCCGCGGACATATTCCCATTTTCCGCCGACCCGGAAGCGCCACTGCTCGTTGGCGTAGAGCAGGATGTCGTGCGCCGAAAGGTCGTGCGGATGCTCCGGCCGGCCGCGCGCGTCCAGATAGGCCGGGCTTGCCACCGGCACCTTGCGCACCGGCGCGATCCGCCGGGCGATCAGGGCGCTGTCCCTCAGCGTCCCGATGCGGACCGCCAGGTCGAAGCCGCCCGCCGCCAGGTCCACCGGCCGGTCGTCGAACGAGATGTCGAGCTCGACCCGCGGATTCGCCTCGGCGAACTCGGCCAGCGCCGGAGCGAGATGCTCGACCCCGAAGGACAGGGGCGCCGACAGCCGGACCGGCCCGGCGACCTGGGTCACCGCCTCCGCCACCACCTCCTCCGCCGCCTCGAGATCGGCGAGGATGTTCGAGGCGCGCTCGAAATAGGCCTGACCGACCTCGGTCGGCTGGGCGCCCTGTGCGGTCCGGGTCAGAAGCCGGGCGCCGAGCTGCTCCTCGAGCCGCGCCACCCGGCGCGACAGGATCGACTTGGACATCCCCATCCGCTCCGCCGCCCGGCTGAACGCGCCCGTCTCCGCGACCCGGACGAAGGCGAGGACGTCGAGAAGATCGACCGACCGGTGGTTCATCGCCCGGACTTTCCCCCGGCTCCCCCAAGCGTCTTGCCTCGAGCCCCAGCCTGGACAAAGATGGTCGAAAAGAGGGGGGAATCATGGCTGGAAGAACGACTCGGAAAGTT
The DNA here is from genome assembly GCA_036386295.1 of Allosphingosinicella sp. Lineage (GTDB taxonomy): Bacteria > Pseudomonadota > Alphaproteobacteria > Sphingomonadales > Sphingomonadaceae > Allosphingosinicella. The sequence goes on along the minus strand of DASVVX010000048.1, from coordinate 971 downwards.
TGCGGCGCGCTGGCGATCGGCGGGTTCGCCTTGCTGTCGGTGGCCGCGCCGGCGCCGGCGCTGGCGCAGCCGGCGATGGTCTACGAATATGCCGTCAAGGTGGTCTGCGGACGGATGGACCGGGACAGCCGGCCCCCGGTCGCGCAGGGCGTCTACGCGACCGTCGTCAACGTCCACAATCCGGGCCGGCTCATCCTGACCCGCCGCAAGGTCGCGGTCGCCGGCCGCGGCGCGCCCGGCCCGATCAGCGGCTTCGAGACCCTGGTCCTCGAGCGCGACCAGGCCTTCCACGTCGACTGCGAGATGATCCAGCGCCAGGCCGGCGGAGTCGACTCGCTCGACGGCTTCCTCGTGATCCAGAGCTCCAACCATATCGACGTCGTCGCCGTCTACACCACCGGCAAGGACGAGGTGACCAATTTCCACACCGAAAGGGTGCCCGAGCGCCGGGTCATGTAATCCCGCAAGGCGTTCCATTTCGAGCAACACGACTGTGCTGGTAGCGCGTCTACCGGCAACGGCGCAAGGCGCTTATCTCGCCTCCACCAGCTCAGTGGAGGAAGCCATGACCAACGTCCTCATCATCGACAGCGCCGCCACCGGCGACTCGTCCGTCACGCGCCGCCTGACCGGCGAGATCGAAGCGATCCTGCGCGGCCGCGGCCCGGTCCGGATCGTCCGGCGCGACGTCGGCACCGATACCATCCCCCATCTCACCGCCGAGACCACCCCGGCGATCCGCGGCGCCGAGCCGATCACCGAGGCCGCCCGCGAGGCGCTCGCTTTGTCCGACGCGCTGATCGCCGAGCTCCAGGCCGCCGACCTCGTCGTCATCGGCGCCCCTATGTACAATTTCGGGATCGCCTCGACTCTCAAGACCTGGTTCGACCACGTCCTTCGCGCCGGGATCACCTTCCGCTATTCGCAGGCCGGCCCCGAGGGGCTGCTCAAGGGCAAGAAGACGATCGTCA
>DASVVX010000047.1:0-24997 GCA_036386295.1 Allosphingosinicella sp. | reverse complement strand
GGGGCCGAGGAACAGGAAGCTGCCCATCGGCCGGTTCGGGTCCTGGAGGCCGGCCCGCGAGCGGCGGATCGCCTTGGCGACGGCCCTGACCGCATCCTCCTGGCCGATCACCCGCTCGCCGAGCACATCCTCCATGTGGAGGAGCTTCTCGCGCTCACCCTCGAGCATCCGCTCCATCGGGATTCCGGTCCAGCGGGCGACCACCGAGGCGATGTCCTCGCTGGTCACCTCCTCGCGGAGCATCGCCGTCTGGCTCGCCGCCTCGACCTCGGCGAGCTGCTTCTCGAGCTGGGGGATTCGGCCGTACTGGAGCTCGCCCGCCTTGGCGAGGTCGCCGGCCCGCTGCGCCTGGTCGAGCTCGAGGCGGACCTTGTCCAGCTCCTCCTTGATCTTCGCCTCGCCGGCCAGCTTCTCCTTCTCGGCCTGCCAGCGTTGGGTCAGGCCCGCCGACTGCTCCTCGAGATTGGCCAGCTCCTCCTCGAGCGCCTTGAGCCGGTCCTGCGAGGCCCGGTCCTTCTCCTTCTTGAGCGCCTCGCGCTCGATCTTGAGCTGGATGATCCGGCGGTCGAGGGTCTCGATCTCCTCGGGCTTCGATTCCACCTCCATTCGCAGCCGCGAGGCCGCCTCGTCCATCAGGTCGATCGCCTTGTCGGGGAGGAAGCGGTCGGTGATGTAGCGGTTCGAAAGGGTCGCCGCCGAGACCAGCGCTCCGTCGGTGATCCGAACGCCGTGGTGGAGCTCGTATTTCTCCTTGAGGCCGCGAAGGATCGAGATGGTGTCCTCGACGGTCGGCTCGCCGATGAAGACCGGCTGGAAGCGCCGCTGGAGCGCCGGGTCCTTCTCGACATGCTTCTTATATTCGTCGAGCGTCGTCGCTCCGATGCAGTGAAGCTCGCCGCGCGCCAGCGCCGGCTTCAGGAGGTTGGACGCGTCCATGGCGCCCTCGGATTTGCCGGCGCCGATCAGGGTGTGCATCTCGTCGATGAACAGGATGATGTCGCCTTCGCCCTGCCGCACCTCGTCGAGCACGCCCTTGAGCCGCTCCTCGAACTCGCCGCGATACTTGGCGCCGGCGATCAGCGAGCCCATGTCGAGCGCCATCAGCTTGCGGTCCTTGAGGCTGTCGGGGACGTCGCCATTGGCAATGCGCAAGGCCAGCCCCTCGGCGATGGCTGTCTTGCCGACTCCGGGGTCGCCGATCAGGACCGGGTTGTTCTTGGTCCGCCGCGCCAGGATCTGGACGGTCCGCCTGATCTCCTCGTCGCGGCCGATCACCGGATCGAGCTTGCCGTCCCGAGCCGCCTGGGTGAGGTCGCGGGCGAACTTCTTGAGCGCGTCGTAGCGATCCTCGGCCGACTGCGTGTCTGCGGTCCGGCCGCCGCGAAGCTCGTTGATCGCGGCGTTCAGAGCCTCGGCCTTCACCCCGGCATCGGCGAGCGCCTTGCCGGCAGCGGTGGTCGTCGCCAGCACCAGGGCGAGCAGCATGCGTTCGACGGTGACGTAGCTGTCCCCGGCCTTCTGGGCGACCTGTTCGGCCTGGTCGAGGACCCGCATGGTCTCCGCATCGAGGCCCGGAGTGGAATTGGCCCCGCCGCCGGTGACGACCGGGATTCGCGCCAGCGCCTCGTCCGTCTCCCGGCGCGCCGCCTCGGCGCTGCCGCCGGCCCGGGCGATCAGCCCGGCCGCCATGCCCTGCTCGTCCTCGAGCAAGGCCTTGAGCACGTGCGCGGGCGTGATCCGCTGATGGTTCATTCGAAGCGCGACGGTCTGCGCCGCCTGCAGGAAGCCACGTGCCCGCTCGGTGAATTTCTCAAGGTTCATATCTGCCCTTTGTCCTTTCACCGCATCATGTGGTGTGGCTATTTTACCACACAAGGCCTAGCGAGCCGCTTTCTCCCGATCGGATGCGAGGGTTCGGCCGAAGAAGCTGTCCGAATACCAGCGCGGCGCCTCTGGCGCATCGGCGATCTCGCGGGCGATCTCGTAGTTGATCCGGGCGAACTTGGCGCCGGCCTTCCAGTCGATCGGGAGGTCGAGCTGGTCGCTCACCTTGTGATAATGCCGGGCGAGGAAGTCGGTGAACTTCTCGCGGCCGCCGTTGGCGAATCCGGTCATCAGGAAGACCGAGGGGACGCCTTCCTGGACGAAGCGGTAATGGTCGGAGCGGGTGAACAGCCCCTCCTGCGGAAGCGGGTCGTCCGACAAGGCGACTCCCATGCCGCGGCTGGCGCGGGCGACCGCTTCGCCCATCGTCGAATGCTCGGCGCCGAAGGCGACGACGTCGGTGAAATCGTAGAGCAGGACCGGCATGTCGAGATTGACGACGCCGGCGACCGTGCCGCCGGGAACGGTGTGGCGAGCCAGATATTGCGCCCCGAGCAGGCCGTCTTCCTCGGCGGTGACGGCGGCGAACAGGATCGAGCGCTTCGGCCGGTCGGCGGAAGCCGCCATCGCCCGCGCGACCTCGAGCATGGTCGCGATGCCGACCGCATTGTCCATCGCCCCGTTGTAGATCCGGTCGCCTTCCCCCTCCGGCTTCATTCCCTCGTGGTCGAGATGGGCCATCAGAAGCACATATTCGCCGGCCAGCTTCGGATCGGATCCCGGAAGGACCGCGAGGACGTTCGGGCTGGCGAAGCGCCGGAGGGCGCTTTCCTGGCTGACCGCGATCCTCGGCTTCAGGGCGAACCCCCTGGGCCGGCCGCCCGCCCGCTCGGCCAGATCGAGGATCCGGGCAAGCGGGGTCTTGGATCCGGCGAACAAAGCTTCGGCGGCGGCCGAGTCGAGCGTCGCCCGGAAGCGAAGGCCGGGCGCCGGCGTGTAGGGCTTCCCGTCCTCGCCGATCCAGCTCATCGCGGGTTCGTTGGCGTTCTGCTGCATCCGCGACCAGGGCCGCCGCTTGCTTTCCTCGTGGCTTCGAATGAGGACCAGGCCGACGGCGCCGTGGCGGGAGGCGACGGCGCGCCGCTCCGAGTTGAGGTGGGCGCCGATGTCGCTCTTCAGCCCGCGCGGAAACCCGTTCAGGGCGACGACCACCTTCCCGCGAACGTCCAGGCCCTTGTAATCGTCCATGCCCATTTCGGGCGATTCGAGGCCGTAGCCGACGAAGACGGCCGGCGCCTCGACCGCGACGTGCCCTTCCTCCGCGGTCGGGCTGATGACGACCTCCTGGCCGTGGAGGAAGCGGCGGCCGCCGATGGTGAGCGAGCCGGGTTCCCCGGCGGGACGATATTCGAGGAAGGGGACCTGCTGGTACCAGCCGTCCCGACCCGCCGGCTTCAGCCCGAGCGCCTCGAACCGGCTCGCCACGTAGAGCGCCGCCAGGTCGTATCCGCGAGTGCCGGAATCGCGGCCCTCGAGCCGGTCGTCGGCGAGGAAGGTGACGTGGCTTCGGAAGCCTTCCGCAGTGAAGTCGGGCGCGGTGCCGGCCGGCTCGGCCGGAGCCGGCGAGGCGAGGGCGAGGCTGACGAGGGCGAGGCCGAAAGCTTTGAAGTGCATGAAGAAATCCTGCTGGATCGAGGTTGGGCGCTTCCTACAGCAGTTCGCCTCCTCGTCAAAAGCGCCTGGCCGGACGTCGCATATTGCGCCTCCAAGGCGCGCCGCTATGGTGCCGCGCGAACGAAGACTCGGGAAGGACCGCCGAATGCGCCGCCTGCTGCTCCCCTTTGCGCTCTTTTCCGCTTTCGCCGTCACGGCCTGCGCCTCGACCGAACGCGAGCCGGCGGCGACCGCTTCCGATGGCGCGCCGCCGGCGGCGGCGCTCCAGCCCGCGGGTCCCGCCCCCGTCGCGCAGCTCGTCCGCCAGGTCGACATCCCCTATGAGGAGTTCACCCTCGACAACGGCCTTCGGGTCATCGTTCACGAGGACCGCAAGGCGCCGGTCGTCGCGCTCTCGATCTGGTACCATGTCGGCTCGAAGGACGAGCCCAAGGGCAAGACCGGCTTCGCCCACCTGTTCGAGCATCTGATGTTCAACGGCTCCGAGAATGCGCCCGGCGATTTCTTCGCGCCGCTGCAGCAGGTCGGCGCCACCGACTTCAACGGCACTACCTGGTTCGACCGCACCAATTATTTCGAGACGGTGCCGACCCCGGCGCTCGAGCTCGCCCTCTTCCTCGAGAGCGACCGGATGGGCCATCTGCTCGGAGCGGTGACCCAGGAGAATCTCACCAACCAGATCGGGGTCGTCCAGAACGAGAAGCGCCAGGGCGACAACCAGCCCTACGGCCTGGTCGAGTACAAGCAGCTCGAGGCGCTCTTCCCGGAGGGCCATCCTTATTACCATTCGACGATCGGCTCGATGGCCGACCTGACCGGCGCCAGCCTCGAGGACGTCAAGAACTGGTTCCGCCAGCGCTACGGCCCCAACAACGCGGTGCTCGTCCTCGCCGGCGACGTCGACGTCGCGACGGCCAGGAGGCTAGTGAACAAATATTTCGGCGACATCCCTCGGGGACCGGAGGTCCGGCCGACCGCGGCCGACGTTCCGACCCTGCCGGCGCCCAAGAGCGAGACGATGAAGGACCGCGTCGCCACCACCCGGCTCTACCGGATGTGGGCGGTGCCCGGCCTCACCCACGAGGATACGGTGCCGCTCGACGTCGCCGCCAGCGTCCTCGGCGGCCTGTCGAGCTCGCGTCTCGACAACGCCCTGGTCCGCGGCGAGAAGATCGCCGTGGCCGTGACCGCGGGGGTGCAGCCATTCGAGCGGATAAGCCTGTTCGAGGTCACCGCCGACGTGAAGCCGGGGGTGGATCCGGCGCTGGTCGCGAGGCGCCTCGACGAGGTTATCGCCGAATTCCTGCGCACCGGACCGAGCGCCGACGAGGTCCAAAGGGTCGCCACCCGCGAAGTCGCCGGGCGCATCAACGGTCTCGAATCGGTCGGCGGCTTCGGCGGCAAGGCCGTCACTCTCGCCGAGGGCGCGCTCTATGCGGGCGACGCCGGCTTCTACAAGAAGCAGCTCCAGGCCTATGCTTCGGCGACCCCCGAGAAGGTCGCCGAGGTCGCGCGCAAATGGCTGTCGCGCCCGGTCTACGCCCTCACCGTCGTTCCGGGCGAGCGCGATGCCTATGAGGAGGCGCCCGGCCAGGGCAGCCGAGCCGGCACCGCCGCCTCGCACGCCCCGGCCTATTACCGGCCCCCGACCGCCGACGAGCAGCCGCTCGCGCCCAAGCCTGCCGCACTGGCGGACAGCCAGTCCGGCGCCGGCGCCGCCGCCCGGGCGGCCGTCGACCGCTCGAAATTCCCCGAGGTCGGCGACGTCGCCAACATCGACTTCCCCGACATCCGGCGCGCGCGCCTGTCCAACGGCATCGAGCTGGTCTACGCGCAGCGCACGGCCGTTCCGATCACGCGGGTCGCGGTCAGCTTCGACGCCGGCAACGCCGCCGATCCGAAGTCCGCGCTCGGCACCCAGGCCCTCGCCCTCGCCCTGCTCGACGAAGGGACGAAGAGCCGCAACTCGATCCAGATCGCCGAGGAGCAGGAGCGGGTCGGCGCCAGCATCGGCGCCTCCGCCTCGATGGACCGTACCACCGTCGGCCTCGCCGCCCTGACTCCGAACCTGGCGCCCTCGCTCGACCTGCTCGCCGACATCGTCCGCAACCCCGCGTTCGATCCGGCCGAGGTCGAGCGCCTTCGCGCCCAGCAGCTCGCCAGAATCGCCGACGAGATGACCCAGCCCCAGGGCCTGGGCCTCCGCACCCTGCCGGGCGCTCTGTTCGGGCCGGACCATCCCTACGGCATCCCGTTCACCGGCACCGGCGACCCCAAGGCCGTCGCCGCCGTGAGCCGCGACGATCTCGTCGCCTTCCACGAGACCTGGCTGCGCCCCGACAACGCCCGGATCTTCGTGGTCAGCGACCGCCCGCTCGACGAGGTCCAGCCGCTGGTCGAGCGCGCGTTCGGCGACTGGACCGCTCCGGCCCGGCCGAAGGGCGCCAAGAACCTCGCCGCCGCCACCCCGGCGCCGAAGCCGCGGATCCTGCTCGTCGACCGGCCGCAGTCGCCGCAGTCGGTGATCCTGGGCGGTCTTCTCCTCCCCTATACCGGCCCGCAGCCGATCGAGCCGCTGATCGTCGCCAACGACGTCCTCGGCGGCAGCTTCCTGTCGCGGATGAACATGGACCTCAGGGAAACCAAGGGCTGGTCCTACGGCGTTCGCGGCGGGGTCAACCGGTTCGCCGGGACCGTCCCCTACATCATCACCGCGCCCGTCCAGGCCAACCAGACCGGGCCGTCGCTGGCGGCGCTCCAGGCCGACATGCGCGAGTTCCTCGGCGCCAAGGGGATCACCGCCGAGGAGCGGGAGCGCACGATCAACAACCGAATCCGAAACCTCGCCGGCAATTTCGAGACGTCGGAGGACGTGCTGGCCGGAATGCAGACGATCGACCTGCTCGGCTTCCCGGCCGATTATTACGAGACGATCGCCGACAAGTACCGGGCGATGACCGCGGCGCAGCTGGACGAGGCGGCGCGCAAGGTGATCGATCCGTCGAAATTCGTTTGGGTGGTGGTCGGCGACGCGGCCAAGATCCGGCCGCAGCTCGACAAGCTGGGCATGCCGATCGAGGTGGTGACTCCGAGGTAGCGGCCGGGAACGGGAGCTGCGAGAAACGTCATCCCGGCGAAAGCCGGGACCCAGGAACACCGACGTCCGAGTTCCTGGGTCCCGGCCTCCGCCGGGATGACGATCAGCGGAAGACCCGCGTGACGTGCCCCATCTTGCGACCCGGCCGTGGCGCCCCCTTGCCGTAGAGGTGGAGATGAGCGCCCGGGTCGGCGAGGATCGTCGCCCAATCCTCCGCCTCGCCGCCGATCAGATTCTCCATCTCCACCCGCGCGCCCGTCAGCTCCGTCGCGCCGAGCGGCAGGCCGCAGATCGCCCGGACATGGTTCTCGAACTGCGAGGTGACGGAGCCCTCGATCGTCCAGTGGCCGCTGTTGTGGACCCGCGGCGCCATCTCGTTGAACAGCGGCCCCTCCGGCGTCGCGAAGAATTCGAGCGCGAGCACTCCGACATAGTCGAGCGCGTCGGCGGCTCGGCGGGCGAGCGCCTCGGCCTCGGCGACCTGGCCGTCGAGCCCTTCCGCCGCCGCCCGCGAGCGGCGCAGAACGCCGCCCTCATGCTCGTTTCGGGGCGCCGGCCAGGTCACGGTCGTACCGTCCCGGCCCCGGCATAGCAGGATCGAGAATTCCGCGTCGAAGGGGATGAAGGCCTCGAGGACCGACGGAGCGCCGCGGACCGATTCCCACGCTCCATCCGCGTCGGACGGCCTCATGATCCGGGCCTGGCCCTTGCCGTCATAGCCGAAGCGCCGGGTCTTGAGCACCGCCGGGGCTCCGAGCGCCGCCAGAGCCTCGTCGAGCCCGGCCCGGTCGTCCACCGGGCGGAACCGCGCCGGCGAGCCGCCGAGGCCGGCGATGAAGCTCTTCTCGCTCAGCCGGTCCTGGGCGACCGCGAGCGCCGCCGCCGGCGGGTGGAGCGGCGCCTCGGCGGCGAGGGCCGCGAGCGGCGCCGCGGCGATGTTCTCGAACTCATAGGTGGCGACGTCGACGTTCCGGCCGAAGGCGGCGAGCGCCGCTTCGTCCTCCCACGCGCCGCGCGTGAAGTTAGCCGAGACCTCGGCGGCCGGCGGCGCCTCGTCGGGCGCGTAGATATGGCATCTGTAGCCGAGCGGAGCCGCCGCCAGGGCCAGCATCCGGCCGAGCTGGCCGCCGCCGACGATGCCGATGGTCGAGCCCGGCGCCAAACTCATTCAGGCGCCGTCATTCAGGCTCTTCGGCGACGCTGTCGGTCTGGCGCTGCCGCCAGGCCTCGAGCCGTCCGGCGAGCGCCTCGTCGGAAAGCGCCAGGATCGACGCCGCGAGCAATCCGGCATTGGCCGCGCCCGGCTGGCCGATGGCGAGCGTGCCGACCGGAACTCCGGCCGGCATCTGGACGATCGACAGCAGGCTGTCGAGGCCGTCGAGGGCCTTCGACCGGACCGGCACTCCGAGCACCGGAAGCCGGGTCATCGAGGCCGCCATGCCCGGCAGATGGGCCGCTCCGCCGGCGCCGGCGACGATCACCTTCAGGCCTCGGCCCGCCGCGCTCCTCGCATAATCGTAGAGCCGCTCGGGCGTCCGGTGGGCCGAGACGACCCTGGTCTCGTAGGCGATCTGGAGCGAATCGAGCATCTCGGCGGCATGGCGCATCGTCTCCCAGTCGGAGCGGCTGCCCATGATGATCCCGACCTCGGCCATGACCTGCGCACCTCTATCCGGCGGCGGCCGGGGTGGCCAGAGCTTCGTTTTTGCTTAACCCCACCGCGCTAGAAGGCTCTCATGTCCAAGCACGCCTCAGACTTCGCCGGCCTGCCGGTCGAGACCGCCGACGAGAATGCCCTGCTCCGCGCCGCGCTCGCCGAGGCGCAGCGGCGAATCAGCGATCTCGAGCGCAATGCCGAGAGCGACGGCGTCACGCCGCTGCCCGGCGCCCGCCGCTTCCGGACCGAGCTCGAGCGGGTCGTCGGCCTCGCCGAGCGGCACGGCACTTCGGCCGCGGTGGTCGGGATCGAGCTGACCAGCCTCGCCGGGGTCGGCGAGCGCCACGGCCATTTCGCCGTCGATGCCGCCCTGGTCCACGTCGCCCGCCTGCTCTGCGGCCTGATCCGCTCGACCGACATCCTCGCCCGAACCGGCGAGAGCGAGTTCGGGCTGATCCTCGACCATCTCGATCACAACAGCGCGATCGACACCGCCGAGCGGCTCGCCCGCTGCATCGCCGATCATCCGCTCGATCTCGGCCATGCGGCCGTGCCGCTGGCGGCGGTGGTCGCGACGACGGGGATCATGCCGGGCGACAAGCTCGACGAGGTGCTGGCAAGAGCCGAGCGCAACCTCGCGCTGGCGCGCGCGGAAGCCTGACGTCGCCGTCATCCCGGCGAAAGCCGGGAGCCATGAACACCGCCTTGTCCACAAGAGCGCTATGGTACGCGCTGCGAAACCGGATCGTCCGAGTTCCTGGGTCCCGGCTTCCGCCGGGATGACGGCTACGCCGGCGGCGGCGACCGGTCGCGGATCCATTGCGAGAAGACCCATTTCTCGCCCCGGGTCGGCGGCAGCCCGGCGTGCAGGCTGAGCGGATCGGGCGCCCGGGTGGCGGCGTCGACATTGGCGAACAGGAGCGCGTCGCCGCGGCGGCCGCGATAGCGGAAGCCGACCTTCGGGAAGACCGTCTCGCCGCCCTCGTAATCGTCGTTGAGGTAGAGGACGAAGGTGGCGATGCGCTGGCCGAAGCGGGCGAGCTGGCGATCGTGGCCCCTTCCGGCCGGATCGAGGAAATCGTAATGCGCGCGAAATTCCTCGCCGGGCCGATAGTGCATGATCTGGGCCGTCTCGAAGACGGGCAGCGGCAGGTTGCTCGCCGCCGAGATGCGGGCACGCAGCAGGTGGAGGACCACGTCCATGTCGGTCAGGCCGAGCTCGAGGGCGCGGTTGCTTCGGTTGGGGTCTTGCTGCCCCTCTCCGGTCACCGGATCCCAGACCAGCGCCGGCGCCAGCTTGTCCCGCGCCGCCGAGATCGCCCAGTCGCATTCGTCGGGCGTGGCGAAGCCCTCGAACACCCGGATCCGCGGCTGCTCGCAAGCCGGCCTTCGCGCCGGCGGGGCGAGGAGCGCCGGGATGTCCAGCCCGGCGCCGGCCTCCCGCCAGTCCTGCGAACGGCCGAGGAGGGCGAGCTGAGCGCGGGCCCGCGGCGAGCCGCGCTCGGCCGCGATCGCGAGATAGTCGAGCGCCCGGGTCCAGCTTTGCGGGCGCCCGGCGCCCATCGCCTCGAGCGTCGCGAGCGCCATCGCGGCCTCGGCGTCGCCGCTCGCGAAGGCCGCCTCGATCAGCGCGGCTCCCTCGCCGCCGCCCGATCCGCCGAGCAGCCTCAGCCCGTGCTCGACCCGTTGGTCGGCTCGCCGCTCCGGCGCGAAGGACGCGGCCTCGAAACGAGAATCGGGGGCCATGGGCCGGCGCGCCGGGTCAGGGTCGGCGGCGCTGGGGAGGAGTCGGGTCGGTGATCGGAAGGCGCCGGATACGCATTTGACTCTCCGCGGAAATCTGCGCCGATTCCTACCTGCGGCGGGACATCGGCGCGATTCTCCGGGGTTGCTTGTTTTGACGGGCGGCGGCTCAGGCGGGGGCTGGCGAGCGGTCCCTGATCCATTGCGAGAGGATCCATTTCTCGCCACTCGTCGGCGGCCGGCCGGCATGGGTCGTCAGCGGATCCGGAGCCCGGGCCGAATCGACATTGGCGAACAGCAGGGCGTCGCCCTTGCGGCCGCGATAGCGAAAGCCCGTCTTCAGAAATTCCGTCTCGCCCCCCTCGTAATCGTCGTTGAGGTAGAGGAGGAAGGTGGCGATGCGCTGGCCCAGGCGAGCGATCTGCGTCCGGTCGCCCGCCTGGCCGGGGTCGAGATAATCGTGGTGCGGCCGGAATTCCTCGCCGGGGCGATAGTGCATGATCTGGGCCGGCTCGAAGACCGGCAGGGGCAGGTTGGCCGCCGCCGCGATTCGGGCCCTGAGCACCTGGACGACGACGTCCATCTCCGCCGCGCCGAGATCGAGGCCGCGATTGGTCCGGCTCGAATCGGGGCGGTTCTCGCCGGTCTGCGGGTCCCAGACCCAGGCCGGGTTCAGCCGGCCCTGCGGGATGGCCGTCACCCAGTCGCATTCGACCGGCGAGGCGAAGCTTTCGATCACCCGGATTCGGGGCTGCTCGGATATCGGCCGCCGCGGCGGCGGGGCGGTGAGGGCGGCGATGTCGACCGCGGCTCGAAGCCGGCTCCAGTCCGCCCCCTCCGCGCTCCGGGCGAGAATGCGGAGCTGGGCCTGGGCCCGGGGCGAGCCTCGGTTCGCCGCCAGCTCGAGATAGTCGAGCGCCCGCTGCCAGCTTTGCGGCCGGGCCGCGCCCATCGCCTCGAGCGTCGCCACCGCCGCCGCCGCCTCGGCGCTTCCGGCCTCGCACTCCGCCTCGATCAGGGCGATGCCCTCGGCCGCCTGGCCGGGGCTGCCGAGCCGCTTCAGGCCGAGCGCGAGCCTCGCTTCGCCGTCTTCGCGGAGAGGCTCGTCCGCCATTTCGACCCCGTCACCGCTCGCTCAGATAATAGCGGTCGACCGCGGCCAGCGACTCGTCGAGCGCGTAGACGATCGGCTGGCCGGTCGGAATCTCGAGGCCGGTGATCTCGTCGTCGGGGATTCCGGAGAGATGCTTGACGAGCGCCCGGAGCGAATTGCCATGGGCGGAGATCAGCACCCGCTGCCCCGACTTCAGGGCCGGGGCGATCCGGGCCTCCCAATAAGGCAGGACCCGGATGATCGTATCCTTCAGGCTCTCCGCCCTCGGCACCTCGATCCCGGCGTACCGCCGGTCCCCGGCCAGGTCCCAGGGGCTGCCCGGCTCCATCGGCGGCGGCGGGACGTCGAACGAGCGGCGCCAGACGCGGACCTGCTCGTCGCCATGCTTCGCCGCCGTCTCCGCCTTGTTCAGCCCGGTGAGGCCGCCGTAATGGCGCTCGTTCAACCGCCAGTCCTTCTCGACCGGCAGCCACAGCCGGCCCATCGCCTCCAGGGCGAGGTCGAGGGTCTTGATCGCCCGCGTCTGAAGGCTGGTGATGCACAGGTCGAAGTCGAATCCCTTCGCCGCCATCATCTCGCCGGCCGCCTTCGCTTCCTCAACGCCCCTGGGCGTGAGGTCGACGTCCCACCATCCGGTGAAGCGATTCTCGAGATTCCACGCCGACTGGCCGTGGCGGATGAGGACGAGGCTGGGCATAGTCTTTGGTCTCTACCGCTCATCCTGAGTAGCCCCTTCGACTGCCTGCGAGGGCAGGCGCTCAGGGTAAACTGCCTGGCGAAACGGCGTATCGAAGGACGTCCTTCGATACGAGGCTTCGACTTCGCTCAGCCTCTACTTAGGATGAGCGGCCGGGTCATCAGCGTTTACGCGGCGAAAGCTCGTCGATCACGGCATGGAGCGCGTCGAGGCAGGCGCGGGCGAGGAGGGCGCTCCGCTCCGGCGACCAGCCGCGCTTCGGATCGGGCAGGTCCTCATTGTCCTTGAAGGGCATTTCGAGAGTCATCGACACCGCGCCGTAGCGTTCGGCGAGCTGGGAGGTCGACATCGACATGTTCGCCTCGCCCGGCCTCGCGATCTCATAGCCCTTGCGGGTCTGGAAATCGGGCGAGAAGCGGACCAGTTCCTCGGCGAAGCGCTCGAAGCGCTTCTGCTGGGCCTCGTTCCAGCTGGGGATGCCCTCGAAGCCGGCAAGGAAATTGGCCGGGATCGCCTCGTCGCCATGGACGTCCATGGCGAAGTCGACTCCGGTCCGGTCCATCTCGTTCCTGACCCAGAGCACTTCCGGGCTGCGCTGCGGGGTCGGGTCGTGCCACTCTCGGTTGAGGTTGGTGCCGACGGCATTGGTGCGCAGATGGCCGCGGCGGGAGCCGTCGGGATTCATGTTGGGGACGATATGGAAGGTCGCCCTGGCGAGGAGCCGGCGGGCGACCGGGTCGGCCTCGTCGAGCAATCTCTCGAGCGCGCCCTCCATCCACCATTCGGCCATCGTCTCGCCGGGATGCTGGCGGGCGTAGAGCCAGACCTGCAGGGGGCCCTCGCCGATCCGGAAATAGTCCATCTCCTGGCCGTCGAGCGTCTGGCCGAGCGAGCGGTGCTCGACCAGAGGATGGCCTGCGACCGACGAGACCAGGTCGTGGTGGCGCTCCATCGTGTAGGGCGCGAAATAGGCGAACCAGACGCTGTTCGACGGCGGAGTCACGCGGATGGTGAGGATGCCGCCTTCATAGGCGGTGTCGACCCGCTCCCAGTCCTCGCGGTCGAGCGACATGCAGGCGCGGTAATTCTCCCAGCCGAGCGGATAGGCCGCTCCGGCGCAGTTGAGGATTCGAAGCTCGACCGCCTGGCCGGCGGCACCGGTCAGCCGGAAATAGAACCATTGGTAGAATTCGGATTGGTGGTCCCTGGCGATCTCGAGGTCGACTCGGTTGCCCTCGATGGCGACCAGGCGAATGTTGCCGCCATCGAAGGGGCTCGTAACGGATAGGGTCATTTGAGCCTGATAGTGCGGCCCGACTCTCCGGGGAAGTCCCGAAACAAGGCTTCCGCCAGCCGTTCGACGACGGCGGTCCGGGCCGCTTCCGGAGAGCCGGTGCGGGCCTCGCCGACGGCCCGGCCTTCCCAGAAGACGGTGCCGTCGGAGCGGCGGCGGATCGCCACTTCGAGCAGGCTGGCGGTGACGTCCGCCGAGGCTCCCGCCGGCGGCGAGCCCGATACGCCGCGGCCGATGCGCGCGGCGCTCAGCGCCGCGATCGCCTCGCGGCTGCCCTGCTCCAGGTCGATCAGGGCGATCTGCTCCGAGCCGGTGGTGGTCGGGACCACCGTCCAGCCGAGCCGGCTGAGCTGTCGTCCGACCGCGGCGGCATAGGCCGGGAATTCGGGACGGTTGGCGTCGGCCTTGTCGAACGGCTCGACCGCGATCTGCGCCCGGGCGACGGGGTCGCCGAGGTGGAATCGGGCGACCTCGAGCCCGCCGCCGCCGGCCCGCTGGCCGCCGCCGCCGGCGCAGGCGGCGAGCGACGCCGCGAGGAGGAGCGGGGCGCTGCGCAGAAAAGCTGTTTTCATTCCGGCACCTCTTCGTCTAGCGCGCGGACCGTGCGGGCGCTTGCGGGACCTGTCCAGCGTTCTTTGCCGCAATCGGGTTCCCTGAGGGAAGAGGTTAGATGACGAGGCCCAACGTGCTGGTCACCGGCGGCGCCGGCTATATCGGGAGCCACGCGGTGCTGGCGCTGCTCGACTCCGGCTGGAACGTCGCCGTGATCGACAACCTCACCACCGGCTTTCGCTGGGCGGTGCCGGAGGCGGCGGCGTTCGCCGAGGGCGACATCGCGGATCAGGAGCTCGTCGGCCGGCTGATCGCCGAGCACGACATCGGCGCGATCATCCATTTCGCCGGCTCGATCGTGGTTCCGGAATCGGTCGAGAACCCGCTCAAATATTATGAGAACAATACGGTGAAGAGCCGCTCCCTGATCGAGAGCGCGGTGCGGGGCGGGGTGCGCCACTTCATCTTCTCCTCGACCGCCGCGACCTACGGCATCCCCGAGCGGGTGCCGGTGGTCGAGACGTCGCGGACCCAGCCGATCAATCCCTATGGCTGGTCCAAGCTGATGACCGAGCGGATGCTCGCCGACACCGCCTTCGCCCATCCGATCAACTTCTGCGCGCTGCGCTATTTCAACGTCGCGGGGGCGGATCCGGCCGGCCGGTCCGGCCAGTCGACCGCCGGCGCCACCCACCTCATCAAGGTCGCGGTCGAGGCGGCGATCGGCAAGCGCGACTCCGTCTCGGTCTACGGCACCGACTACGACACGCCCGACGGCACCGGAGTGCGCGACTATATCCACGTCAGCGACCTCGCCGCCGCCCACGTCCACGCGCTCGAGAAGCTGGTCGAAAATGGCGAAGTCAGCCACATCATGAACTGCGGCTACGGCCGCGGCTTCTCGGTGCTCGAGGTTCTCGACGCGGTCGACCGGGTGACCAACGTCCGCATCGAACGCCGCCTGGAGCCGCGACGCGCCGGCGATCCGGATTCACTGGTCGCCGACAATGGAAAGATCCTGGCGACCCTTCCCTGGCGGCCCAAACTGGACGACCTGGACACGATCGTCGCCCACGCGCTCGCCTGGGAAAGGATCCTGGCGGAACGGGGCTGAGAGTGGCGGAAGCGGAGCGCGAAATCGGGGACTTGCTGGCGCGGGCGCGCGACTACGCCCGGGCCGGCGATTCCCGGGCCGCCGCCAGCTTCTTCGCCGCCGCCCTGCGCGCCGCCGCCGCGGCCGGACCGCTGGCGGCGCCGTTTCAGGCCGAGCTGAATGGAGCGCGGGCCTATTTGCGTGACGCGGCCGCGGCCTATCAGGCCCATCTCGAGCGTGCCGTCGCGGTCGCCGATGCCGGGCCGAGGCTCGACGAGGCCCTGGCGATCCTGCTCGGCCGCAAGCCGCTCCATCTCCCCGCGGTCGCCTATCCGCAGCGTCCGAGCCTCTTCCACTTCCCGGGGCTGCCGCAACGCCCTTTCTACGACCGCGAGGCGTTCGACTGGGCTCCGGCGCTCGAGGCCTCGACGGACCCGATCCGCGGCGAGGTCGAGGCCCTGCTCGCCCGCGGCGCCGACTTCCGGCCCTATGTCGAGGGCGACAGGGACCGGCCCCAATCCGATTTCCACGGCCTGCAGGGCGATCCCAGCTGGACCGCCTTCTACCTCTGGAAGAACGGCGCGTTCGTCGAGGAGAATGCCGCCCTCTGCCCGCGCACGGCCGAGGCGGTCCGCCGCGTCCCGCTCAGCGCGATCGGATCGCGTACCCCTTCGGTCTTCTTTTCGCTGCTTCGCCCCGGCGCGCACATCCCGCCCCATCACGGAATGCTCAACTCCCGGCTGATCTGCCACCTGCCGCTGATCGTGCCGGCGGGCGGATGGCTTCGAGTCGGTGCCGAGACGCGCTTCTGGGAGGAGGGCCGGCTTCTGGTCTTCGACGACAGCATCGAGCATGAGGCCAGGAACCCGACGGACGAGCTTCGAGTGGTCCTCATCTTCGATATCTGGCGGCCGGAGCTGAGCGAAGCGGAGCGGGGCGGAGTGTCCGCCATTTTCGACGCGATCGACGCTTATTCGCCCAACGCTGCGCCGCAGCAGGACGCTTGACTTCGCCGCCCCTCCCGCCTAGGTGGGCGCCTCGTTTTTCCGGCACAATTAGAAACATACAGGTCCTTCGGCCATGAAGATCCGCAACTCGTTGAAGTCCCTCAAGTCGCGCCACCGCGACTGCCGCGTGATCCGCCGCCGGGGCCGTACCTACGTCATCAACAAGACCAACCGCCGCTTCAAGGCGCGCCAGGGCTGACGGTCCTTCGAGACGCCGTTTCGCCAAGCTCAACGGCTCCTCAGGACGAGCGGTTGTGGCTGTCCTCTCGCTCATCCTGAGTAGGGGCTGAGCTTGTCGAAGCCCCGTATCGAAGGACCATCCGCCGTCATCTTCGACGTCGGCAACGTCCTCTACGGCTGGGACCCGCAGAGCTTCCTCGCCCGCCAGCTGCCCGAGGACGAGGCCCGGCTGCGCTTCATCGAGGACGTCGACCTGTGGGGCTGGCACGACACGCTCGACGCCGGCCGCCCGTTCGCCGAGGCCGCCGCCGAGCTCAGCGAGAAATTCCCCGATTATGCCGCTCTCATCTCCGCCTGGGGCGAGCGGTTCGGAGAGACGATCAGCGACCCGGTCCCCGGCGTCCACGCCCTCGTCGAGGAGCTCGACGCGCTCGGCGTGCCGCTGTTCGCGATCACCAATTTCGCCGCCGAATTCTGGGCGCCGTTCCGCGCCCGCGAGGACGCCTTTTTCCGCCGCTTCCGCGACATCGTCGTCTCGGGCGAGGAGAAATTGCTCAAGCCCGACCCCGCGATCTACTATCGGGCGCTGGACCGCTTCCGACTGAAGCCCGCCGAGGCTTTGTTCGTCGACGACCGCAAGATCAATGTCGAAGGGGCGCAGGCCGTGGGGATGCGCGGCCATCTGTTCACGGACGCGGCGGACCTGCGGCACCGCCTGACGGCCGAGGGGCTGCTCTGACGCCGTCATTGCGAGGAGCGAAGCGACGCGGCAATCCAGCCCTGGGTTGAAGCCGCGCCGGATTGCTTCGCTACGCTCGCAATGACGGCTGCAACTTCCGTCCTTCTCGCGCTTTTCATTTCGGCGATGAGACAAAGATGGCCCGCCAAATTGTGGATCGTTCGCCACGGCCAGAGCGCCGGTAACGTCGCCCGCGACGCGGCCGACGCCGCCGGCCTGCCTGTGATCGACCTCCAGGTGCGCGACGTCGACGTGCCGCTCAGCGATCTCGGCCGGCGTCAGGCCGACGCGCTCGGCCATTGGTTCGCGGCGCTGCCGGAGGAGGAGCGGCCCGAGATCGTCCTCACCTCGCCCTACGTCCGAGCCCAGCAGACCGCAGCGGCCATTTGCGGCGGCGGCGGCGTCACCCCCAGCGCCAAGGGCCCCGTCAAGGACGAGAGGCTGCGCGAGCGCGAGTTCGGGCTGTGGGACCGGCTCACCACGGCGGGGGTGCGCGCGAAATTCCCCGACCAGGCCGAGCAGCGCACCCTCCTCGGCAAGTTCTATCACCGGCCGCCCGGCGGCGAGAGCTGGGCCGACGTCATCCTTCGCCTGAGGAGCGCGCTCGACACGATCAGCCTTCATTATGCCGATCGCCGAGTGCTGATCGTCTGCCACCAGGTCGTCGTGCTCTGCTTCCGCTACATATTGGAGGAGCTCGACGAGGCGCAGATCCTGGCGATCGACAAGGAAGGCGACGTCGTCAATTGCGGCCTCCTCCAATATGCGTTCGAGCCCGATGACGAGCAGCACTGCGTGCCCAAGCTGGTCTGCTACAATTTCGCGGCGCCCCTGATCGAGGAGGCGGCTCCGATCACCTCCGAGCCCGACGCCATGGTCGCGGCGCGATGAGCGGCCCCGAAACGCTCGATCGCGATCTCCTCCGCCGCTTTCCGCTCCCCGACCATCCCGAAGACAGCGACAAGGAGGATCGCGGCCGGTTGCTCGTCATCGCCGGAAGCCGTGAGCTGGCCGGCGCGGCCTTGCTGGCCGGGACCGGCGGCCTCAGGGCCGGCGCGGGCAAGCTCCAGATTGCCACCGGGGCGAGCGTCGCGGCCTTGCTGGGGGTGGCCGTCCCGGAAGCGCGGGTGATCGGCTGCGAGGAAACCGAGGAGGGCTGCATTGCCGCCGGCTCGATCGCTCCGCTGCTCGAATCGGTCGAAGGCGCACAGGCGGTGGTGATCGGCTGCGGGCTCCAGCACGGGCCGCCGCTCGACGATCTGCTCGATGCCCTGCTCGAAAGCGGCCACGCCACGCCGCTCGTCCTCGACGCCGCCGTGCTCGGAAGCCTCGCCCCGAGGGCCGCGGCTCTGCGGGCCTGGACCGGCGGAGCGATACTCCTTCCCCATTCGCGCGAGATGGCGCGTCTGCTCGAATGCGAGCCGGAGGCCGTGGAGGCCGATCCGCTGGCTGCCGCGCGCCAGGCGGCGGAATCGTTCGGAGCCGTCGCTTTGATCAAGGGCCGGTACAGCTACATCGTCGATCCGGCGGGGCGCGCCTTCCGCTTCGAAGGCGGCGGGGTCGGGCTGGCGACTTCGGGCTCGGGAGACGCGCTCGCGGGAATCGTCGGCGGCCTCTGCGCCCGGGGCGCCGACCCCCTGACGGCGGCGCTGTGGGGGGTCTGGCTGCATGGCGAGTCGGGCCGGGCGCTGGCCAAAGACGTCGGCCGGATCGGCTTCCTCGCCCGCGAGATCCTCGACCGGGTGCCGGCGCTGATGGAGTAGCGCTCCGCATCCGGCGACGGACCGGGATGGCGAGGACGACCCTCGGGAAGGCCTAATGTCCTTTCGATTCCGCCTGGCGGTGCCGCTCCAGCTCGTCGCCGACCAGCCGGACGATATGGATGACGTTGGTCGAGCCCGGAGTCCCGAACGGAACGCCGGCGATGATGACGATGCGGTCGCCCCCCCGGGCGACCCCGTGGCGAAGCACCATCCGCTTCGCCTTGGCGATCATCTCCTCGAAATTGGCGATGTCGCGGGTCCTGACCGCATGGGCGCCCCACAGCAGGCCGAGCTTGCGCGCCGTCCGCGCCGACGGAGTGAGAACGAGCAGCGGAACCGCCGGTCGCTCGCGCGACAGCCGCCGGGCGGTCGAGCCGGACGAGGTGAAGCAGACGATCGCCTTGGCGTCGACCGTTCCGACGATCGTGTTGGCCGCCTGGGCGATGGCGTCGGCCGTGGTCGGATCGGGCAGGGTCCGGGTGAAATGCACCCGCTCGGAATAAGAGGGGTCGTTCTCGACGCTGGTGGCGATCGAGTTCATCATCGACACCGCCTCGCACGGATATTTGCCCGAGGCGCTCTCCGCCGACAGCATCACCGCGTCGGCTCCGTCATAGACCGCCGTCGCTACGTCGGAGACCTCGGCGCGGGTCGGGGTCGGCGCCTCGATCATCGATTCGAGCATCTGGGTCGCGACCACAACCGGGCGTCCGAAACGCCGCGCCGCCTCGACGATCATCTTCTGCAGCGGCGGCACCGCCTCGGGCGGAAGCTCCACTCCGAGGTCGCCGCGCGCCACCATCACGGCATCGGCAAGCTCCAATATGCCTTCGATCCGGTCGACCGCAGCGGGCTTCTCGATCTTGGCGAGCAGGGCAGCGCGCCCGGCGATCAGGCGCCGCGCCTCGGCGACGTCCTCGGGCCGCTGGACGAAGGAGAGCGCGATCCAGTCGACATGCTGGTCGAGCGCGAAGGCGAGGTCGGCGCGGTCCTTGTCGGTCAGCGCCGCCAGCGGGAGCACGACGTCGGGGACGTTGACGCCCTTGTTGTTCGAGAGCCGTCCGCCGACCTCGACCCGGGTCTCGATCCGGTCGGCGGTCGCGCTCAGGACCCGCTGGACGAGCTTGCCGTCGTCGAGCAGAAGCCTCGTGCCTTTCTCGACTCCGCCGAAGATCTCCCGGTGCGGAAGCTCCACCCGCTTGCTCGTCCCGAGCGCATGGTCGCGGTCGAAGACGAAGGTCTGGCCCTGCTCAAGATCGACTCCGTCGCCCTCGAACTTGCCGACCCGGAGCTTGGGCCCCTGCAGGTCGGCGAGGATCGTGGTCGGCCGGTCGAGCTCCTTCTCGAGCGCCCGGATCGTCTCGATCAGCTGCTTGTGATCCTTGTGGGTGCCGTGGCTCATGTTGACCCGGAAGGCGTCCGCGCCGGCTTCCGCGAGCTTGCGGATCATCTCCGGCGTTCGGCTCGCCGGCCCCAGGGTCGCGAGGATCCTGACCTTGCGGGTGCGGGGGACGAACTTGCTTGGGAGCGTTTCGGAATTGGCCATTGAAGCCGCGCATAGCCGCCCCTAAGGCCCCGGCTCAACCCCAAGCCGGAAGAAGGATCAAATGGCGGAAGGCAGCATCGCGGCGGACGAACTGAGGCTCCTGATCGAGCGGATCGAGCGGCTCGAGGAGGAGAAGAAGGCGATCGCGGACGACGTCAAGGACGTCTACGGCGAAGCCAAGGCGCGGGGCTACGACACCAAGACGATGCGCAAGATCGTCGCTCTCCGCCGGATGGAGACCCACGACCGCCAGGAAGCCGACGCGCTGCTCGAGACCTACAAGGCGGCCCTGGGCCTGGACTAGGAATTTGCTGGACAGCCTTCCGGCTCCGCTTGAAACTGGACTCGGCGGGAGACGGGACACATGGCTTCGGTTGCGGAAGATCGTTCCGGCGGGATCGTCGATCTGTTGCGCGAGGCGATCGCGCAGCTGCGCGATCCGAGGTGGCCCGGGATCGCCGTCGCCTTCCTCCTCTTCCTCGGCGCCACCAACGCGGTGCTGGCCCTCTACAAGCCGGAGGCGGGCGCAAGGCCTGGCCTGCCGTTCGCGCTGGCGGGCCTGGTTCGCGTTCTCGCGCTGATCGCGATCAGCGTCGCGGCCCTGCGGATCGCCACCGCGAGCGAGCGGCGGCGCTGGCTGCCCGACGGCGGCTTCTGGCTCTATCTCGCGCTCAGCCTGATCGGCCTCGCGGCGGCCGCGCTCGGCGCCGGCCTCGGCGCTCCCCTGCCGGAGGCGGGGCGAATCCTCGCCACCGAGCTTGCCGGCGTTCTGCTGACGGCTCCGCTGGCTGTCTGGACCGTCGCTGCGGCGACGGAGCGGCCGCTGGCCCTGGCGCCGGGTCCCCGCTTCCGCGGGCTGGGCCGGTGGCTTCCCGCCTTGCTGGTCTGGTCGGCGCTTCTCGTCGTGCCGCTCGCCTGCCTCCACGCCTTTCTCAGCCTGAAGCTGCTCGCGACCGCGGGCACGGGCGCCTTCTGGCCGCTGGCGGCCGCCGACGCGATGGGCAGCACCTTGCTCGTCCTGCTCGGCCTCGCCTTGCGCGTCGCCGCCTACAGGCGCGTTGCGCGGGGCTGAGCGTCCCGGTATCGGCTGTCGCTCACCCAACTGCAGGATCGATCCGACCCCATGGCCGGCCACAGCAAATTCAAGAACATCATGTATCGCAAGGGCGCCCAGGACAAGAAGCGCTCCAACCTGTTCTCGAAGCTCTCGCGCGAGATCACCGTGGCGGCCAAGATGGGGCTGCCGGACCCCGACGCCAACGCCCGGCTTAGGGCCGCGATCACCACCGCCCGCGCGCAATCGATGCCCAAGGACAATATCCAGCGGGCGATCGACAAGGCCTCGGGCGGCGAGGCCGAGAATTACGAGGAGCTTCGCTACGAGGGTTTCGGCCCCGGCGGGGTCGCCCTCATCGTCGAGGCGCTGACCGACAACCGCAACCGCACCGCCACCAACATGCGCACCGCCTTCTCGAAGAACGGCGGCAATCTCGGGGCCTCGGGCTCGGTCAGCCACGGTTTCGAGCGGCTCGGCCTGGTCGCCTATCCAGCGTCGGCGGGAAGCGCCGATTCGATCTTCGAGGCGGCGATCGAGGCCGGCGCCGAGGATGTCGAATCGGATGAGGACGGCCACCAGATCTGGACCGCCCAGGAGGATCTTCACGGGGTCGCCCGGGCCCTCGAGGACGCTCTTGGAGCGCCCGAGAGCGTCAAGCTCGCCTGGCGACCCGGCACCCGCGTCGAGGTCGGCGCCGACGATGCCGGCCAGCTCATGAAGCTGATCGACGCGCTCGAGGAGGATGACGACGTCCAGACCGTCTGGGGCAATTACGAAGTGCCCGACGAGGTGATGGAGAGGCTCTCCTAGGGTGATCGTCCTCGGCCTCGATCCCGGCCTGGGCTGCACCGGCTGGGGCGTGATCCGGGCCGAGGGCAATCGGCTGGCCCATGTCGCCAACGGCCAGATCCGCACCGATCCGAAGGCCGAGCTGCCGGCCCGCCTTCTCGACCTCCACGGCCGACTGCTCGCCGTCCTCGCCGACCATCGGCCGGGCGCGGCCGCGGTCGAGGAGGTGTTCGTCAACGACAATCCCCAATCCACGCTCAAGCTCGGCCAGGCGCGGGGCGTGGTCCTGCTCGCCGCGGCCTCTCTCGGCATCCCGGTGGGCGAATATGCGGCCCGCCTGGTCAAGAAGGCGGTGGTCGGCACCGGCGGCGCCGAGAAGGCCCAGGTCCACGCCATGGTCCAGCGCCTGCTGCCCGGCGTGAAGATCGCCGGAGCCGACGCGGCCGACGCCCTCGCCGTCGCCATCACCCACGCCCATCACCTGGCGACGGCGCGGCGGGTGGCGTAAGGCACTTCCGTCACCCTGAACTCGTTTCAGGGTCCAGTTCTGAGGCCGCGAGGCGGTTCGTAACTGGATGCTGAAACAAGTTCAGCATGACGAGGGCAGGCGGAGCGGATAGTCAGGGCCTATGTCCCGCCTCAGTCCGCTCCACCCATGATCGCCAAGCTTCGCGGCCTGCTCGACTCGTTCGCCGCCGACCATGCCGTCGTCGACGTGGGCGGCGTCGGCTATCTCGTCTTCGCCTCGACCCGCACCCTGGCCGCCCTCGGCCCGGTCGGCGGCGAGGTGGTGGTTCATACCGTCATGCAGGTTTCGCAGGACGACATAAGGCTGATCGGTTTCGCGTCGGGCGACGAGCGCGACTGGTTCCGGCTGCTCACCTCGGTCCAGGGGGTCGGCGCCCGAGTCGCCCTCGCCATCCTCTCGACCCTGCCCGGCGACGACCTCCACCGGGCGGTGGCGGGCGGCGACCATGCGATGATCGCGCGCTCGCCCGGAGTGGGGCCCAAGCTCGCCCAGCGCATCGTCCACGAGCTCAGGGACAAGGTCGGCAGCCTCGCCCTCGGCCCGGCCGTCGCCGGCCCGGCTCCCGGCAGCGCCGCCGCCGACGCCGTCTCGGCCCTGATCAACCTCGGCTTCCGCTCCGGCGAGGCGGCGAGCGCCGTCGGCAAGGCGGAAGCGGAGCTGGGACCGGAAGCGACACTGGATGCACTGGTGCGGACGGCTCTCAAGAAGGCCGCGCGCTGACGGCTAGCTCCAGGCCTCGGTCCACAGCCGGACGAAATTGCCGCCGAGCAGCTTGTCGATCCTCGCCGAAGTCCAGCCCCGCGCCTTGAGGTCGGCGGCGAGCGTGGCGTAGCGGCCGACGTCGTTATAGCCCTCGACGTAATTCATCACGTCGGCGGCTTCGCCCGGCGCCGAAATGCCTTTCTTGCGCCGGTCCTCGAAGAATTCGCGGTGCTTCTTCTTCGTCTCCTCGTTGATCTCGTAGCCGAACAGGGGCCCGTCGGTGCCGAGGCCGATATGGTCCTCGCCGCAGATTTTCGCCGCATGCTCGATATGGCGGATGAGGTCCGCCTTGCCCGGCTGGCCCGGCGTCCGCAGGAAGGGCATCAGATAGATCCCGAATACCCCGCCCTTGTCGGCCAGGGCGCGCATCTCCGCGTCGAACGTGTTGCGCGGCAGGTCGACGAGGTTCCGGCAGCCGCTGTGGGTGATGGCGGGCGGCCGCTTCGCCGCCGCGATGCCCTCGGCTATCGTGCGCTGGCCGGCGTGGCTGAGGTCGAGCAGGACCTTGGCCTTCTCGATCTCCGCGATCACCTCGCGGCCATGGTCGGAGAGGCCGGCATTGGCCCGCTCGAGGCAGCCGTCGCCGGCGAGGTTGCGCTTGTTGTAGGTGAGCTGGATCTGCCTGACGCCGAGCGCGGCGAAGGTGGCGACCCGCGCCGGGTCGCCCTCGAGCATCGTCGTATCCTGGAAATTGTAGATCAGGCCCATCCTGCCGGAGGCTCGGGCGGCGCGGATGTCGGCCACGCTCTCGATCTTCATGAAGTGGGTCTTGTTCTCGGCGACGAGCGCGTCCCATTCGGCCACCGACTGCACGGCGCTCCGAAACCGGTCGGGGCCGTTGCCGACCTCGCCCAGCGTCATGCTCATCAGGTCGAGCCGCCGGTCGCGGATCGCCTGAACCAGCTTGGGCGAAGGCACGTAGCGGCCAGGTTGCGGCTCGTCCCAGCCGTCGAGCCCGCCCTGCGCGTCGACCCAGATCGCTGCGTCGGAGGGCGCTCGCGGGGAAGGCGCCTGGGCAAGGGCCTTGACGGGGAAGGCGGCGAGCGCGGCGGCGGCGGCGCTTCCGGCGAGGAACTGGCGTCGGTCCATGAATCTACTCCTCCATTCCGCCCAGCCTAATGGATTCGCGCGAAAGCGGGAATCAGGAGCCGGGTCCGAAAGGGATTTCCGCAATCGCGGTTGCGCGAAGGACAAAGCCGCTCGACAGCAAGGCCGCTTCGGCTAAAGCTCGGCCCCGTGGAGCAGGAGCGGATCATCACCGGGGAGCGGCGGCCCGAGGATGTCGACGCCGCGCTTCGTCCCAAGACGCTCGACGATTTCGTCGGCCAGAAAGCCGCCCGCGAGAACCTTCGAATCTTCATCGAGGCGGCGAAGAGCCGCGGCGACGCGCTCGACCATGTCCTCTTCTTCGGCCCGCCCGGCCTCGGCAAGACGACTCTCGCCCAGATCATCGCCCGCGAGCTCGGAGTCGGCTTCCGCGCCACGTCCGGCCCGGTCATCGCGAAATCGGGCGATCTCGCCGCCCTGCTCACCAACCTCGAGGACGGCGACGTCCTCTTCATCGACGAGATCCACCGCCTGGCCCCGGCGGTCGAGGAGATACTCTACCCGGCGATGGAGGATCGCGCCCTCGACCTGATGATCGGCGAGGGCCCCTCGGCCCGATCGGTCCGGATCGACCTGCCCAAATTCACCCTCGTCGGAGCCACCACCCGCCAGGGCCTGATCACCACCCCGCTGCGCGACCGTTTCGGGATTCCGGTCCGGCTCAATTTCTATTCGGTCGAGGAGCTCGAGCAGGTGGTTCGCCGGGCCGCCCGGCTGCTCGGCCTGGCTCTGACCGAGGACGGCGCCCGGGAGATCGCCCGCCGCTCGCGCGG
>DASVVX010000046.1:0-3267 GCA_036386295.1 Allosphingosinicella sp. | reverse complement strand
ACAGGTCGAGATGGTCCTCGATCGACTCCGGAGCGTCGGCGACGGCCTCGGCTCGCGCCGGCGCCGGGGCGAGCGCGAGCCCCGCCGCGCCGGCGGCAAGGACGGCGAAACGCCTCGGCTTGGTGTCGGCGCGCCTCACGGCAAAATCCCCCTGCCGCTCTCTCCACCGCAGGGCCCCGCAGGTCAAGCACACGGGTTAAGGCGCGCCTCGATCGGCGCGGACTAGGGCGCCTTGGGGGTCATTCGCTCGATCTCCTCCGGCGCGTTGGCGACCAGCGAGAGCATCGCCGTCCAGGCGGCGACGTTCTGCCTGAGCTGCTCGGGATCGACCTTGTCGAGCGTGTCGTCGGGCGTGTGGTGATAGTCGAAATAGCGGCTTCCGTCCTGCTGCAGGTCGACCGCCGCGACCCCGGCCTTGACCCAGTCGCCGAGGTCGGCGCCGGCGGTGGCGGCGTCGGTCCCGCGCGAGATGCCGAGCGGCGCGAGCGCGGCGGCGATTCGGTCGGCGAGGGCGCTATTCGCCGCCGCGAAGCCCGGGTCCATCCGCCACACCCGGTCCGAGCCGAAATCGGACTCGGAGACGAAGACCACATTCTCGTCCTTGTGCGCCGCCCGGTAGGCGATGTCGCCGAAGCCGCCGACCTCCTCCGAGCCGAACCAGACCACCCGGATCGTCCGCCGCGGCCGGCCCGCCTCCATGATCCTTTTCGCCGCCGCGGCCGTGATCGCGACTCCGGCGGCATTGTCGATCGCTCCGGTGCCGAGGTCCCAGCTGTCGAGATGGCCGCCGACGAGGACGATCCCCGCCTTGGGGTCGGTGCCGCGAACCTCGGCGACGACGTTGCCCGACGGGCGCATGCCGAGATTGCGCGGAGTGAGGACCAGCCGCATCGTCACCGGCCGCCCTCGCTTGAGGATGCGCTGGAGCTGCTCGGAATCGGGCAGGGAGAGGGCCGCGGCCGGGATCGGAGTGACGCCCTCGGCGACCGTCTGGGTGCCGGTATGGGGGTTGCGGTGATAGTCGGTGCCGAGCGAGCGGATGACGATCGCCGCGGCGCCCTTGCGGGCCGCGATCGACGGCGCCGTTCGCCGGACCGGTCCGAAATGCCCATATTGGGAGCCGTCCTGGCTCGCCGTCATCTTGTGGCTGACGAAGACGATCTTTCCGCGGACCGACCGATCGGGGGCCGCCTCCAGATCGGCGACCGAATCGAAGGCGACCACCTGCGCGGTGAGTCCGCCGGCCGGAGTTGCGCCGCTGTTGCCCAGCGCGGTCAGGGCCAGTTTCTGAGGGAAGGGCGTGACGATCTCGGCCCGCTCCTCGCCGCGGACCCAGACCGGCATGTCGTAGGGCTCGACATGGACGTTGGCGAAGCCGAGCGCCTTGAGCCGCCGAACCGCCCATTCGCGCGCCCGCGCCTCCGCCTCCGTCCCCGCCGGCCGGGGGCCGACCTCGGTCGTCAGGGCCTCGACGATATCGTAGGCCACCTCGTCCTTCAGCGCCGCGTCGCGGAGGCGCTCGGCCTGGTCCGAAGCGGGCTGGGCGATTGCGAGGGAGGGAAGGGCGAAGGCGAGCAACATAAGCTTTTTCATGGGCTTGCCGCTTAGGGACCTGCGAGAGCTTTGCCAATGGCGGCCGTGACCGCGGTCACGCCGATCCTCGAGCGGCGCGCTTATCCTGGCCGGGGCTGTGAGAGGAGGAGCAGGATGAACACCAGGGCGTACGCAATCTCCCGGGCGGCTCTTGCCGTCGCGGCGGCAATGGCCGCCTCGCTTTCCCTCGGCGGCGAGGCGCGAGCCCAGTTCACCGGCCCCGGAGTTTATGTCATCACGTCCGCGAGCAGCCGCAAGGTCCTCGACCTCGACAATTCCTGGTGGCGCGACGGGGTTGCCGGAATGCCTCTGATCCAGTGGGACCCGCACGGAGGGACCAACCAGCGGTTTCGGATCGTGGCCGACGTCGGCGGAAGCTTCACGATCAGGCCATTGCACAGCGGCCAATGTCTTGAAGTCCGGCCCGCTACCGGAGCCGACGGCGCCGACATCCAGCAATCGCCGTGCCGGCCGGCCGGCGGAAACGCCGCCCAGCGATTCCTTATCGGCCCCGTCCTTTTCCTCCAGCGATTGAACTATATCCAGCCCGCCGGCAGCCGAACCGCGCTCAGCACTCGTTCGCCGAGCGGCGGCGACGCCCATCACAACGGCGCCCGGATATTGCTCAGCGCCTATTCGCTCGACCACTGGCGGCTCGTGAACACCCAGTTCCAGTTCACCCGCATCGGGCCCTGACCGGCTCCGCTGCGGGCGGCGGCTCCAGGGCCTGCCTTTTTGCGGCGATCTGAGGTGACATCGGCCGTTGCGGCCATTAGGTAGGCGCCGACTTCACACATTTTCCGGAGATCGGCGCCGCCATGGCCGCACAGTACAGCTTCGTCATGAAGGGCATGACCAAGACCTTCCCGGGCGCTCCCAAGCCCATCCTCAATAACATCAACCTGCAATTCTACCCCGACGCCAAGATCGCGATCATCGGGCCGAACGGCTCGGGCAAGTCGACGCTGATGAAGATCATGGCCGGCCGCGACAAGGAGTTCACCGGCGAGGCCTGGCCGGGCGAGCATATCCGCGTCGGCTATCTCGAGCAGGAGCCGCAGCTCGATCCGACCAAGACGGTCAAGGAGAACGTCATGGACGGGGTCCGCCCCGTCGCCGACATGATGGACCGGTTCAACGAGATCTCGACGATCATGGGCGACCCGCCCGAGGACGTCGATTTCGACGCTTTGATGACCGAGATGGGCGAATTGCAGGAGAAGATCGACGCGGTCGACGGCTGGAGCCTCGACAACCAGCTCGAGATCGCCATGGACGCGCTTCGCTGCCCGCCCGGCGATTCCGAGGTGGCCAACCTGTCGGGCGGCGAGAAGCGCCGAGTGGCGCTCACCCGCCTGCTGCTCGAGAAGCCCGATATCCTGCTCCTCGACGAGCCGACCAACCATCTCGACGCCGAGAGCGTCCAGTGGCTCGAGAAGCATCTCGTCGACTATGCCGGCACCGTCATCCTCGTCACCCACGACCGCTACTTCCTCGACAATGTCGTCAACTGGGTGCTCGAGCTCGATCGCGGCCGCTATTACGTCTATGAATCCAATTATTCCGGATATTTGGAGAAGAAAGCTAAGAGGCTCGAGCAGGAAGAGCGCGAGGAAAAGGGCAAGCAGAAGGCGATCAACGACGAGCTCGAATGGATCCGCCGCTCGCCAAAGG
>DASVVX010000045.1:0-16959 GCA_036386295.1 Allosphingosinicella sp. | reverse complement strand
GATGCCATATTCGGCCCTGGCTGTCGGCGCGGCGCGGAGCAGCCGGTCGATCGCGCGCCAGCCGATGCCGAGCGCCGAGAAGGCGATGATCCCGACCTGGGCGAGCGCCGCCAGCGCCTCCGCCTTGCCGTGGCCGAAGCGATGGTCGAGGTCGGCGGGCTCGGCGGCGATCCGTACCCCGTAGAGGGTGATCAGCGAGGCGAGCACGTCGAGGCCCGTGTCGGCGAGCGAGCCGAGCATCGCCACCGAGCCCGTCGCCCAGGCGGCATAAGCCTTGAGCCCGAGCAGGAAGAGCGCGACCGAGACGCTGGCCAGCGCCGCCCGCCGGGTCAGGACGGCATGCTCCGCATGGGCGGCATGGTCGCGGCTCACGGGTAGAGCAGCCCCTCGCTCCACTCGCCGCCCGACCGGGCGAACAGCCGCCGCTCGTGCAGGCGATGGTCGCGGCTCGTCCAGAACTCGATCCGCTCCGGCACCACCCGCCACCCCGACCAGCGCGGCGGCCGAGGCACGTCGCCGCCCTCGAAGCGGCGCCGCATCTCCTCGTAGCGCGCCTCGAACGTGGTTCGGGAGTCGAGCGGGCGCGACTGGTCCGAGGCCCAGGCGCCGAGCTGCGAATCGCGGGCTCGGGTCGCGAAATAGGAGTCGGCCTCCGCCTCGCTGACCGGCTCGACCGGCCCCTCGACCCGCACCTGGCGGCGAAGCGACTTCCAGTGGAAGAGCAGGGCCGCGCTCGGATTGGCGGCGAGCTCGCCGCCCTTGCGGCTGTCGAGGTTGGTGTAGAAGACGAAGCCGCGCGCGTCGTGCCCCTTCATCAGCACCATCCGGACCGACGGCCGCCCGTCCGCGTCGGCGGTGGCGAGCGCCATCGCCGTCGGGTCGTTCGGCTCCCCGAGACGCGCCTCGGCCAGCCATTCCTCGAACAAAGCGTGCGGGTCGTCGGCCATGGCCGCCTCTTGCCGCTTGTCTGGCGGGGGCACAACTCCTCCGTCATCCCGGCGAAAGCCGGGACCTCGTGACGAGAAGGCTCGGCGGGTCTCCCCCGAGGTCCCGGCTTTCGCCGGGATGACGCTTGCGCCCCCGAGGTGCATTACCCATCTGATACAGCCTATCCGCACGACAACGGTGGACATTTGCCCCGGTCTGGAGAACGAAGCGCAAAGATGGCGGACCTCTATGCACAGCTGGGCGTGAAGCGCGACTCGAGCGAGGCCGAGATCAAGAAGGCCTATCGCAAGCTCGCCAAGCAGCTCCATCCCGACAAGAACAAGGACAATCCCAAGGCGTCGGAGCGTTTCTCGAAGGTCACCCAGGCCTACGACATCCTCACCGACAAGGACAAACGCGCCCGTTACGACCGCGGCGAGATCGACGACGACGGCAATCCGCGCGCGCCCTTCGGCTTCGGCGGCGGCGGTGGGCCCCGTCCGGGCCCGGGCGGCTTCGGCCGCACTCCGCCGCCCGATTTCGGCGGCGGCGAGGAGATCGACCTGTCGGACCTGTTCGACGGCCTGTTCGGCAACTCCGGCCAGCGCCGCGCCGGCGGCGGCTTCAGCGGCTTCGGCCGCGGCCGCTCCGCGCCGCCGCCCCAGAAAGGCCCCGACGTCGCCTACCGCCTCCCCGTCGCCTTCGAGGACGCCGCCACCCTGAAGGAGCAGCGGGTCACCCTCGCCGACGGCAAGACGGTGTCGATCAAGCTTCCGCCCTCGGTCGCCGAGGGCTCGAAGATCCGTCTCGCCGGCCGCGGCCAGCCGGGGCCCGGCGGAAGCGGCGACGCGATCGTCACCATCTCGGTCAAGCCGCACCGCTTCTTCACCCGCGACGGCGACCATATCCGCCTCGATCTGCCGATCGCGCTCGACGAGGCGGTGCTCGGCGCCAAGGTCAAGGTACCGACCGTCGACGGTCCCGTGATGCTCGCCATCCCCAGGGGCTCGTCCTCGGGCAAGGTGCTTCGCCTCAAGGGCAAGGGGTTCACCGGCAAGGCCGGCCAGCGCGGCGACCAGCTCGTCACCCTGATGGTCGACCTTCCCGCCGACGATCCGCAGCTCGCCGCCTTCGTCGAGGGCTGGAACCGTCGGGGCCAGGGAAACCCCCGGGCCCATCTGGGCGTCTAGCGCCTCATGAAACGTCATTGCGAGGAGCGAATCGACGCGGCAATCCAGCGGGCCTCCGAGTCCGCGCTGGATTGCTTCGCTTCGCTCGAAACGACCATCATGGCGACTGAGCTCTAATCCGCATGCAGGACATCTCCCCCGAATCGCCGGAAGCGAGGCGCAAGCGCCTGGCTCGGGCGAAGGCGAGGCTGGGCCGGGTGCGCGGGCGCCTCAAGCCCGGCGAATATCCGTTCGAGGTGGTCAAGAGGGTCGCCGTCGGGGTCTATAACGACGGCTTCATCCACGCCGGCAACCTCGCCTATCTCGCGCTCATGTCGCTCTTCCCCTTCGTCATCGTCGCCGCCGCGGTCGCGCGCCTCTTCGGCCAGACGGAGGAGGGGCTGGCCGCGGTCAACGGCATACTCCAGACCATGCCGCCTGACGTGGCCGAAGTCCTGAAGAAGCCGATCAGCGACGTCATCAACGCCCGCTCGGGAAGCCTGCTCTGGCTCGGCGCCATCGTCGGCCTGTGGACCACCGGCAGCTTTATCGAGACGATCCGCGACATCATCCGGAGGGCCTATGGAGTGACCTTCAGCCGGCCCTTCTGGGAATATCGGCTGGGGTCGGTCGGGATGATCATCGCGGCGGTCATCGTCGCCATGGTCGCCTTCAGCCTCTCCGTCCTGCTCTCCGGCGTCCAGGAGTTCATCGTCGGCCTCATCCCGCGCGGGGAGGACCTGGTCGGCCTGTTCACCCTGTTCCGGGTGGTTCCGGCGCTGATGCTGTTCGGCTCGCTCTACCTGATCTTCTACTCGCTGACGCCCAAGCGCTACCGGACCCGCGGCTGTCCCAAATGGCCCGGGCCGCTGTTCGTCACGATCTGGTGGCTGGCGACGACGGCCCTGCTTCCGATCGTCCTCTCGAGCCTCGGCGGCTACGACCTCACCTACGGCTCGCTCGCCGGGGTGATCATCGGCCTCACCTTCTTCTTCATCGTCGGCCTCGGCGTCGTGATCGGCGCCGAGCTCAACGCGGCGCTGGCGGAGGTGCCCGAAGAAGCCCTAAAGGAGGATGGCGTGGAGCCTCATCACAGGAAAAGCATCGGATGACCGGATTGATGGACGGAAAGCGGGGCCTGATCATGGGTCTCGCCAACGACAAGTCGCTGGCCTGGGGCATCTCCAAGCGTCTCGCCGAGCACGGGGCGCAGCTCGCATTCTCCTATCAGGGCGAGGCGCTTCAGAAGCGCGTCGGACCGCTCGCCGCCGAGGTCGGCTCGGACTTCATGATCGAGTGCGACGTGGCCGACATGGCCGATCTCGACCGCCTGTTCGAGAGCCTCAAGGCGCGCTGGGAGACGATCGACTTCGTCGTCCACGCCATCGGCTTCTCCGACAAGAACGAGCTTCGCGGCAAATATGTCGACACCAGCCTCGACAATTTCCTGATGTCGATGAACATATCCGCCTACAGCTTCACCGCCGTCGCCCGCCGAGCCCGCGAGATGATGCCCGCCGGCGGCAGCCTGCTCACTCTGTCCTATTACGGCGCGGAGAAGGTCATCCCGCACTACAACGTCATGGGCCTCGCGAAGGCGGCGCTCGAGACCAGCGTCAAATATCTCGCCATGGACCTCGGTCCCGAGAACATCCGGGTCAACGCCATCTCCGCCGGTCCGATCAAGACCCTGGCGGCGAGCGGAATCGGCGACTTCCGCTACATTTTGAAGTGGAACGAATATAACAGCCCGCTGCGCCGCAACGTCACGATCGAGGACGTCGGCGGCGCCGGCCTCTACCTCCTCTCCGACCTCGCCTCCGGCGTCACCGGCGAGATCCACCATGTCGACGCCGGCTACAACGTCGTCGGAATGAAGGCCGAGGACGCCCCCGACATCGCGACCACGTGACCTTGACCCCTCTCCCTGGAGGGGAGCATCAGGCCGCCCGTCCCCCGGACGGGCTGAGGACAGCCGGGGGCTGTCCTCACATGATGCTGGAGGGGCCCGCCGGCCGAAGGCCGGTGGGAGGGTGAGGGCAGGATGAGCTTCAATACCTTCGGCCATGTCTTCCGCTTCACCACCTGGGGCGAGAGCCACGGGCCCGCCATAGGCGCGGTCGTCGACGGCTGCCCGCCCGGCCTCGCTTTGACCGAGGCCGACATCCAGCCCTGGCTCGACCGGCGCCGCCCCGGCCTGTCGAAGCAGACCTCGCCCCGCCAGGAGCCGGACCGGGTGCGGATCCTCTCCGGCACCTATCAGGGGCGGACCACCGGCACCCCGATCAGCCTCGTCATCGACAATGTCGACGCCCGGCCGAAGGACTATGCCGATCAGCCGCCCCGGGCCGGCCACGCCGATTCCGCCTACGATTCGAAATATGGCCTCCGTGATCCGAGAGGCGGCGGCCGCGCCTCAGCCCGCGAGACCGCGGCCCGGGTGGCCGCCGGCGCGGTCGCCCGACTCGTCGTCCCCGAGGCCCGGATCGAGGCGCGGGTCGCCGAGATCGGCGGCTCGGCCGATTCGTCGGCCTGGGAGGCGATGCTCGACGAGGCCCGCGCGGCCGGAAGCTCGCTCGGCGCGGTCGTCGAATGCGTCGCGGACGGAGTCCCGGCCGGCTGGGGAGCGCCGGTCTACGCCAAGCTCGACGCCGAGCTCGGCGCCGCCCTGATGTCGATCAACGCCGTCAAGGCGGTCGAGGTGGGCGCCGGCTTCGAGGCCGCCCGCCGGCGCGGCGAGGACAATGCCGATCCCGCCCTCGCCGGCGGGATCACCGGCGGGATCTCGACCGGGGAGCGGATCGCGGTCCGCGCCGCGTTCAAGCCGACCTCGTCCGTCCGTGCCCTCGGAGTCGCCGGGCGCCACGATCCCTGCGTCGGGATCCGGGGGGCTCCGGTCGTCGAGGCGATGGTGGCGCTCGTCCTCGCCGACCACAAGCTGCTTCACCGGGCGCAGTGCGGATGAGCGGGGTCCGGGTCCGAATCCACGGCCGGGTCCAGGGCGTCTTCTTCCGCAACTGGACGATGGATCGCGCCCGCGCGCTCGGAGTCCGCGGCTGGGTCCGCAACCGCCGCGACGGCAGCGTCGAGCTGGTCGCCTTCGGCGAGGACGAGGCCGTCGAGGCCCTGACCGCCGCCTGCCGAACCGGCCCGCCGTCGGCGAAGGTCGAACGGATCGAGGTCGAGATAGAGCAAGGGGAGGGGCCCCCGGCCGGCTTCCGGGTGACGGCGACGGCGTAGGGTCCGTCTCTAGATCCGCGCCCGCCTCAGTGCGGCGTTGATGCGCGTCTGCCAGCCGGGCCCGGTCGCTCTGAACTTCTCGACGACGTCCTTGTCGAGTCGGATCGAGATTTGGAGCTTGTCTGATCCCGGCGGCCGCCCGCCGCGAAGCTTCGTGTTGGGAAAGGCCGCGAGCAAAGCCGCTGGTAGCGCCTCCGGGCCTTTGGCCGCCGCGAAGTCCTCCTCGGTCCATTCCGGATTTTCCGGATCAATTTCCAACCTCGAGTCCATGGCGCTTC
Organism: Allosphingosinicella sp.; assembly: GCA_036386295.1. Lineage (GTDB taxonomy): Bacteria > Pseudomonadota > Alphaproteobacteria > Sphingomonadales > Sphingomonadaceae > Allosphingosinicella. Next base: position 11,345 of record DASVVX010000045.1, on the reverse strand, counting down.
CTTTCCATCCGATTGGCCTTCCGCAGGCTGATCGCGCGTGCGGCCCCTTCCCGCCACGTGAGCACCGCGCAATAGGCCGCGCCCTTCAGCAGTCCGTAGATCCGGAAGCGCCGCTCTCCCTCCTCCAAGGGACGGCTCTTCTCGATCACCGCGAAGATCTCAAGCTCACCCACCCGGGCCAGCGACACGCCATGCTTTTCGCGGTTGGCGGCGTCCTTCACCGGATCGAACTCGATCTCCACGGCTGCTTCATAGCCGATCCCATCTTTAATCCCAAGGTTTCTGTATATACGAATACCGCATCGGGGGTATCCGAAAAGCAGGTATAGCCCGGATCAAATCGGGGGTGACGATTCAGTCTCTTGCGGAAGCGTTAGACCAGATCGGCCAGATAGTCGCTGAGGCGGTCCATGCCGTGGTCGGTGAGCCGCACCGCGTTGCCGCGGTTGTGGCTCCGGGCGACGAGGCCGGAGGCGATCAGCTTCTCGATCAGGGTCGGGCCGTGGCGCTCGTCGACCCGGGCGGCCTGATAGGCTTCCGACAGGGTGACGGCGCGGCCGTCGTCGCGGGCGATGAACAGGGCGAGGAGCAGGTCCCAGGCCGGCTCGCCGAACAGCGCCGCCGGGAAATATTCGTCGCGCTTGCGGCGCTCGGCGAGGAGACGCTCAGCCACGGTGCGCAGCGTCTGCCCGGCCTCGGGCGAATGCGGATCCTGAAGCAGCAGGACGCGGAGCCGGGCCTGCTCCAATACGGCCAGTGCGGCATCGACCCTTGCTGAGTTGGTTTCGACCACGGATTTTTCCCTGCGGCCAGACTAGCGCATTTCGTGGCGATAAAAAGAGGCTTTTTTCGAAACTGCTCATGCCGCCCTCGCCGGCTGCAAAAGCCCCATCGCCCGGAAGCTCGACCAGCCGGAGCGGGCGACGATGACATGGTCGTGGATGCAGATGTCGAGGGCCCGGCCGGCCTCGGCGATTCGCCGGGTCGCGTCGACGTCGCCGCGGCTCGGCGTGGGGTCACCGGAGGGGTGGTTGTGGGCGAGGATCAGCGCCGTCGCGCCCACTTCCAGCGCCCGCCGCATGATCTCGCGAGGATAGACGGGTGCCTCGCTGACCGACCCCTCGGCCAGGGTCTCGTCGTGGAGCAGCCGGTTGCTGGTGTTCAGGAACAGGACACGAAGCCGCTCGGTCGGCAGAAGCGCCATGTCGAGCGAGAGATAATCGATCAGCGCCTGCGAATCGTCGAGCGTCGGCCGCGCGAAGGCCTCCGTGCGAAGCGCGTGGAGCATGGCGTCGCGGATGATGCCGAGATAGCCCACGGCCGCGGCCCCGTCCCCGAGCACCCGGGCCTGAGCCGAAGGCGGCGCCGCCAGCGCCTCCGCCAGCGACCCGAACTCAGAGACTAGGAGGTCGGCCCACCCGGCGGCCGCCGGTCCCAGCGGCCGGAGGAGCTCGACCAGGATCTGTCGACACCGTTCCTGGCGAGGCGCCGCTGGTGGTTCCAGGTGCCTAGGACGATCAAGAACCACATCGGATAGCTCCAGATCGCCATGGCGAACGCGTAGGCCGTTCTGAGCACTTCCGCGTCCACTAGTTTTACCGCGTGACCAGCCGTTCCGACAATCTGTAAAGCGGTCACGCATAGCGGCCAGAACCTCTCGGCCCGCATCGACAGAAACAGGAATGCGAGGAGGGCAGCTCCATCGACGAGCAAGGCACCGCTCTCGACAGCCGTGTAGCGACTGCTGGGACCAGACATCCCAATGGTTGTGAGAGCCGATCCGACCAAGATGACGGCCGCGCCAATCCTTTCCGGCCCCGCGCCCTTGATCCCCGCATAGGCCGAGCACAGAAGCGCAAAGGCGTAATAAAGTTCGATCGGGAGCATGGCCAAACCGGACCACGCAGTTGGTCGTCGGTCAAGCTATCGGGCTTGCGACTGTAGCTCCTTATGAGCACGTTGCGAGGAAGCGGCATCACGTGGAGACGCCCCTAGGCAACCGCCTGAAGGTGCCGACCCTCAGCGCTGGGAGGCTTGCCTTGGTCTCCAATGGCCACTGTGCGCAGTCCAATTTGGACCTTGGCTTCGCTCAACCTATTGTGGGTCTCAACAATGTCGTAGCGCGCACGTGCCAGAGCCGCGAACGCGGAAGCAGCGCCCTCAAAAGCATCTTGCGCTACTACCGCAGATAGCTTCGCCTCAATGCGGGCAGTCGCGAGCGTTCCATTCAGCTCCGCAACACGCGCAAGAGCCGCATCGATGGCTTCTTCGGCGGCGAACAGGCTCTCGGCCACCTTCATGGCAGCGGCGCGGCGTTCCTTGAACATAGTTTCTCCCCATCCGCGGAGCACAGCTTCCGCGGCCTTTGCTTCAACAGTTTCGATTCCCGGTGAGCCTCGGTGGACTCACCGCCGCTTCCGTCCGGCAGGTCGATGCCGCCCCACGGCATGACCCGGATCCCACGCCGGCCATGTCGACCGTCAGGTCGTCCGGCCCTCAGTGCCGACCGGGAGCGGGAGCTTGGGAGCCCCTCCCGGCATTGACGCCGGACACCCGCTTGAGTGCACCCGCTCTCGATCGGTGGTTTGAATGTGACGCAATCGGCCGTCCGGGCAATGTCCGACGGTTGGTATACCAACGGCTGGCCGCCCCCGCCCCTTCAGTCGCGCCGATCCAGCGACACGGGTTCGCCTCGGCGCCGGCCGAGTTTTCGGTGCGAGGGTGAAGAAAAGCGGGAGGAAAAATCAGCGAGTTCGGAATGGTGGCGAACCGCGGGCGTGCCGGCAACCGACGTCAGTGGTTCGCTCCGGCGTTCCCGGTCGGCTCAGCCTGTCGTGAGGCGACTGAGCGCTTCGATCGCGGAAACCAGCGCTCCGAAGGCCAATGCCACTCCGATCGCGATCGCCGCGATCCAGGCCAGCCTCATCAGCCAGCTGAGGTCGCCCGGCCTCGTCGTGCCGATCGGCACCGGCAGCGTCGGAGCGCCACCCGACATCGCCACCCGGAAGGAGGCCTGCTGCTCGCGCATGGCTTCGCCGGAGAGACCGCCCGGATGCCGTCCGCTCTCGATCGGCGGCCCGAATTGCGACAGGTCCGGGGCGGGAGAGAGGCCTACCGCCGGGTACACCGGATTCGGCCCTTCGTGCGGGCCTTCCGCCTCGGCGAGGATTCTCGCCGCGGTTCGGCGGTCGCCGACTCCGAGGGTGCGCATCGCCGCCTTGATATGCTGGTCGACCGAGCCGGGCTCGATCCCCATCCGCGGAGCGATCTCCTTGGAAGTCATGTGCGCGTAGACGAACCTGAGGCAGGTCCGTTGTTGCTCGGTCAGCCTGGCGATGCGTTTCCGGTCCATGGCGGCATAGCGTTATCGCTTAGGACGGGCGCCGGCACAATGGGGGAGCGGCTTGCCGCCCCTTTCAGGCGGCGAATCCGGTCAGGAATTCGGACGTCGCGGCCCGGAAGCGGCCGAGGCGGTCGTCGACTCGGGCGAATCCGCTCTCGACCGAATCGATCTCGCTCGCCACCGATTCGGTGTCGCGGCGGATCGCGGCGATCGTCGCCGACATCGAATCGGCGGCGAGCGCGGTCTCGTCGACGGCCGCCGTGATCATCGTCACCGTCTGGGCCTGGACCTCCATCGCCTCGCGGATGCGGTCGGCCGAGGTCTGGACGTCCTCCACCGTCTTCTGGATCGAGCAATTGGCCTCGACGGTCTGGCGGGTGGCCTGCTGGATGGCGGTGATCTTGGCGGTGATGTCGTCCGTGGCGCGCGCCGTCTGCGAGGCGAGCGATTTCACCTCCTGGGCGACGACCGCGAAGCCTCGGCCCGCGTCCCCGGCGCGGGCGGCTTCGATGGTGGCGTTCAGGGCGAGCAAATTGGTCTGCCCGGCAATGTCGCGAATCAGGCCAAGGATCGATTCGATCGCCTCGACATGGCCCGACAGCGCCTGGCTCGCCGCCATCGCCCCGCTCGCTTCGTCGCCGGCGCGGACCGCGACCCCGGCCGCGGTCTCGACCTCGCGCCGCGCCTCCTCGATCGCGCGGACCAGCCCGGCCGCGGTGCCGGCGGCGTCGCGCATCGCCAGCGCCGACTGCTCGGCCGCCGAGGCGACCTCCGAGGTCTTGCCGAGCATTCCCCGGGCCGCCGCCGCGGTCTCGCCGGTCCGAGCCCTCAGCCGGGCCGATTCGCCGGTGGTCGCCTCGACAAGCGCGGCGACGCTCTGCTCGAACCGCTCGCTCCGCGCGCCCCGAGCCGCCGCCGCCTCATTGGCCTCGAGCAAAGCGAGCTGGGCGAGGATGATGTCGCTCTCGTAGCCGGCGAGCCGCTGAAGCGCCTCGACCGCCCGGCGGAAATCGGCCCCGTCGAACCGCTCGCGGAAGGCCGCGCACAGCGCTCCGACCAGCCGCGCCCGCCGGTCCATCTCCTCGGGCACCGGCAGCCCGAGCGTGTAGATTTCGAAGGCGAGGCCGGCGACGGCGTGGATCCAGTCCTTGTCGACCGGCCGGGTGAAGCTGTCGCGGGTGCGCCGGGCTGCCGCCTCGCCGCCGCTGGCCAGCACCGAGGCCTCGATTAGGTCGCCGGCCTCGCTCCACAGCCAGGCGAGCTCGCGCTCGAAGCCGCCGTCGCCATTGTAGGCGCGCAGCCGGGCGGCGACCTGGGCGTCGGTCAGCTTCTGCAACGGCGTGCCGTCCTTGTCCCGATGTCCGTCGGCCATGATGCCGTCCCGAAGCCCCGTCGGGCCCGACCTAGCACCGCCATGGTAAAGGAAGGCTTAGTTCAGCGGCCGGCCTCAGGCCGCGAGCCTTTTGACGAACTCGGCCGCCGCCGCCTTGAACCGGGCCATCTCCTCGTCGACATGGCCGAAATTCGAAGTTACGCCGTCGATCTCGCGAGCGACATTCTCTGTGTCCTCGCGGATCGCGGCGATCGTCGCCGACATCGAATCGGCGGCGAGCGCGGTCTCGTCGACGGCCGCCGTGATCATCGTCACCGTCTGGGCCTGGACCTCCATCGCCTCGCGGATCCGGTCGGCCGAGGTCTGGACGTCCTCGACCGTCTTCTGGATCGAGCCGTTGGCCTCGACGGTCTGGCGGGTGGCCTGCTGGATGGCGGTGATCTTGGCGGTGATGTCGTCCGTGGCACGCGCCGTCTGCGAGGCGAGCGACTTCACTTCCTGGGCGACGACGGCGAAGCCGCGCCCGGCGTCGCCGGCCCGCGCCGCCTCGATGGTGGCGTTCAGGGCGAGCAAATTGGTCTGCCCGGCGATGTCGCGAATGAGGCCGAGAATCGATTCGATCGCCTCGACATGGCCCGACAGCGCCTGGCTGACCCGGGCGGCGTCGGCGGCCTGGCCGCCGGCGCGGGTGGCGACCTCGCCGGCCAGCTCGACCTCGCGCCTCGCGTCCTCGATCGCCCGGATCAGGCCAGCGGCGGTATGGGCGGCGTCGCGCATGGCGAGCGCCGACTGCTCGGCGGCGGCGGCGACCTCGCTGGTCTTGCCGAGCATCCCGCGCGCCGAGGCGGAGGCCTCGGACGCCTGGGCGCGCAGCATCCGGCTGTCCGAGGCGGTGCGCTCGACGGCGCTGACGACGTCGTCGGTGAAGGTCTTGCCGTGCGCCCGCCGGCCCTCGCGCTCGGCGCGCTCGCGCAGCAGCCCGAAATGGGCGGCGAACATGTCCGCCTCGAGCAGGGTCGCCTGGGTCAGGCAGCGCGCCAGCCGGCCGAGCCGCTCGGGATCGCCGGCGAGCTTCTCGACGAGGATGGCATGGCCCTCCTCGGCGGCGGCGCTGATCGACGAGATGAGGGTGGTCAGCGACACGTGGGTCGCCTGCGCCTCGAGCACGTAGCTCCCGACCGTATCGGCCCAGGCCTGGCCGCGCACGTCGGTATATTTTGCGGCGAGATAGGGGAGGATCTTGCGGACGTTCTCCTCCATCTCCGCGTCGGAATAAGCGGCGTTGACGTCGGGCGCTCCGGCGAGATGGCTCCAGAAGCGCCGGGCGACCCGCACCGAATCGTTGGCGAGCAGGGCGGCGACCTCCCGGCAATTGCCCTCGAGGCTGCCGTCCGTATCGAACAGGGCGATCCGGTCCGCCACTTTCACCTGGGTATATTCCCCGCTCATTCTTCCGCCTTTGCCTGCGCCCGAGTTGCGACGACCGTTCTGGCCGCGAAGGGTTAACATCGCGTTAGCCATTCGATCCGGATGCGGCATGATTTCGCTGGAGCTGGAGGCGATCCTCGAACGGATCCTCTGAAGCGGGTCACTGACGACTGTCGCTTTTCTTAGCCCTATCGGCGGGGTCCGCCGACGTTGTTTCACCCAAAGCACAAAGCACCAAAGCACCAAAGCACCAACGGCGCTTCGAGGGTGGCCATGTCGGGTCTGGGTGCTTTGGGTGAGATCCCGCTTCTACAGCATCGTGATCCTCGGCTCCGCCCGCGGCGGCTTCAGCAGCAGCTCGGTCATCGCCCAGACCATGGCGTCGGCTCGGTCGGGGCTTCCGGGGCCCTGGTAGTCGCCGCCGGTGACGAGGCCGCCCAGCTGCGTCTCCAGCTCTCGGAAGCGGCCGGCCAGCTTCGCCTCGCCGCTCTCGAAGAAGGCGGCGATCGGCTCGGCCCGCCGGCCCTTGGCGAGCCGGGCGTGGACCCGCTTGACCCGGAGCCGGATCCCCGCCCCGCGAAGCACCGCGTCGACCATCTCGCCGCCCTGATTGCCCTCGGCGACGATCCGGTCCGACCGCCATTTCTCCGCGGCGCCGGCCACCTTGCGCGCCCATTGCTCGGGCGAGAGCCCGCCGACGCTGTGGTCGCCGAGGACATGAGCGCAATCGTTCCCGTCCAGCCCGCAGGCGACGATCCCGCATTGGTCGCCGCCGGCCGTGAGGGGCGGATCGACCCCGATGACGACCCGCTTCAGCGACTCGCGGGGCACCGGGCGCGAACGGCAGGCTTCGAGCAGGGCCTGCGGCCACAGCGACCCCTCGACATCCTCGACCAGCTCGCCGAGCAGCTCCTGCCGCTCGAGCCGGGTGCCGGCGTTCATCCGGGCAATGGCCTCGACGGCGGCCCGGGCGACGTGGGGATTGTCCCAGCTCGTCCCGCGGGTCACCACCGTGCCCGGAGTGGCGAGGACGAGGTGAATCGCCGGCACCGGCCGCGGAGTCGTCGTCACCACGACCCGCGGCCGGTCGCCGGCACGCAGGCTCAGCATCAGATTGGTCCAGGCCGCTTCGGCCCGACGCCATTTGGCGAGCTCGTCGCACCAGGCGAAATGATGCTCGGGGCCGCGCAGATCCTCGCCATCGGCGCCCGAATAAGTGAAAGCGATCGCGCCGCTGGCGAAGGTCAGCCGCCTCAGGCCCGGCTCCCATCTCATCGCCCGCCGCTCGGCCTGGCGAGCGACGGCGAGCAGGCCGCTTCGACCCTCGACCAGGGTCTTGCGCGCCTCGCCGGGATTGGCGGCGACGAGCGCGATTCGGGCCTCGGGATGGGCGCGCGCCATGGCGCTGATCCATTCGGCGCCGGCGCGGGTCTTGCCGAAGGTCCGGCCGCCCATGATCACCCAGACCAGCCAGTCGTCGTCCGGCGGAAGCTGGCCCTTATGGACCCAGACCCGCCATTCCTCGTCGAAGGCGGTGGCCGCGGCCTCCCCGGCCGCTTCGAGCGCCGCCCGCCTGTGCTCGGGGGGGAGCGCGCGGAGCCGAGCCATCAGGTCGGCGGGATCGATCGGGGCGGTCATTCTTCCCCTCCCTGGATACAGGGAGGGGTCGGGGGTGGGTGCGTCTCCGCCGGCAGTGAGTTTCCGGAAACGCACCCACCCCCAGCCCCTCCCTGCGTGCAGGGAGGGGAGTCCGCCTTCCGCTCGTTCCGCTCCTTCATCATTTCCTCGTGCCGCTCGATCGCCTCGATCTTGGCGAGGATGCTTTCGCAGGCCTGCTGGAAGGTCCGCTCGGGCGGCCCCTTGCGCCATCCCTTGCCGCTCCGGCCATATCGGCGCGCGTCGAGATGGGAGAGGATCTTCGTCGCCGTCACCGGATCGAACGGCACCTCCTCCTCCTCGATCCCGGCCGCCTCGGCTTCCCCGGGCGAACGCATCAGGGCGTTGGCGTAAGCGACGAGCTTGTAGCGAAGAGTCACATCCGCCTCCTCGAGCGCCTGCTCGCACGCCCGCGCAAAGGCCGGCCAGGTCCGCTCGCGCTCGTGGACCGAGGCGGGCTGGAAGCCGACGGCCTTGGCGCAGGCGTCGAAATTGCCGGTCGCCGCGAGCCGTTTGAGGAAGTCGTCCTCGATCTCCTGCGTCCAATGGCCCTCCCGCGCGAAGCTCACCTGCGTCCGCCCCCGGCAGTTGCGGCGAATGACCGGCTGCGGCCGCGAAGGCTTGCGCTTGCGCCCCGGCCGGAGAAAGCCGCCCAGCATCTCGGCGTCGGTCGGAAGCTTCTTTGGAGGCTGCGACCAGGGCGACGGCGGCGGCTTGCGCCGGCCGGGGCGTGGCGGCGTCCCGTCGCCGCCGTGGGGCGGCATCGACTTATACTCGATCGGGGCTGGGAACGGGCTCTCCGCGCCCCGGAGCCGCTCATCGGCCTCGGCCGCCGCAGCCGTCGCCCGCCGCCGGAACTCGGGATCCCGCCTCATCCGGTTGTTGAAGATATGGACGGCCCCGAGCCGGATCGCCGACTGCCGCGCATTGCCCGTCTCGGCGAGGAGGACGAGGAACCGCTCCCCCAGCGCCGCGCTCCACCGCACCCGAACCACCGGCCGGGGCCGCCCCGCCGCTTCCGCCGCCTCCCGGTACCGCCGCCGGAAGTCCGGGTCGCGCCGCAACCTTTTCCAGAACAGCTGCGGATGCCCCAGCGCCCGGGCCGCCTCGCCGGCATGTCCCGTCTCCCGAACCAGAGCGAGAAACGCCTCCCCAAGCTCCGCCGTCCAGGCCCCGCGCCGCCCCACCCGAATCGCTCCCATGATGCCCTCCTAGAGAACATTATAAGAACAGAAAGCGTCCTATTTGTCAAAGGATTTTTCACAGCGAAGCCGCCTGCCCGAGGCCGCGATCTGCCCCGGGGCAGGCTGAGTGACTGTCACTTTCTCCAGCGAAGGGCCTCGCCGCCGGCCGGCGGCGCGGGCGTCGGCCTGTCGCCGCACGACCCGCTTTGACGTCGCGGTGAGCCGGGCACTCGAATCATATTTCGATGACCGGCTGGATCAGTTCCCTAGGCGCCAGACCCGCTCCCAAGAGGACAGTCACCGTGCTCCCAAGGGGACAGTCACCGTGACTGTCCCTAACCGGACCGATGCTAGGGGACAGTCACAGTGACTGTCCCTCGGTGCTAGGGGACAGTCACAGTGACTGTCCCTGAGCGGTGCCTACGACTCTGCAGAGGGGAGTCACCGTGACCGTCCCTGACCGCTCCCAAGGGGACAGTCACCGTGACTGTCCCTCCGACTCCTGCGACTGGTCCCTGCTCTCAAAGGGGCAGTCACCGGGACTGTCCCTGCGACTCTTCCCAAGGGGACGTCACCGTGACTGCTCCCAAGGGGACAGTCACTGTGACTGTCCCTGCGACTGTCCCGGGACAGTCACCGTGACTGTCCTGACTGGTGCTGTCCCTGACCGTCAACTTATTCCGGCAATCGCGGCTTTCGATGAATCCGGTAGACCGGATTGCCGCAATCGCTTAATATGGGCCATGCCGAGAGCCGCGCGACGGGTCCTGCCGGGAATTCCGCACCACGTCACCCAGCGTGGCAACCGCCGGCAGCGCACCTTTCTGTGCGAGCCGGATTACGCCTTCTACCTGTCGCTGCTCGGCCACTGGTGCCGCAAGAGCGGGACCTCGATCTGGGCCTGGTGCCTGATGCCCAACCACGTCCATCTCATCCTGGCGCCGGCGCAGCCGGACGGCCTCAGGGCGGCGCTGGCGCCGGCGCACGCGCGATACAGCCGGGAGATCAACCGGCGCGAGGGCTGGCACGGCCATTTGTGGCAGGACCGGTTCGCCTCGTTTCCGATGGACGAGGCGCATGTCCATGCGTGCCTGCGCTATGTCGAGCTCAACCCGGTGCGCTCGGGGCTGGTCGCCCGGGCGGAGGACTGGCTCTGGTCGAGCGCCAGAGCGCATTTCGGTCTCGTCGCCGACGGATTGACCGACCTCGCGCCCGCGCGCGAGCGGATCGACGACTGGGGGGCCTTCCTGGGCGAGGGACTGGCGGAGGTGGATCTGAAGGCCATCCGCGCGGCCGAACGCACCGGACGGCTGCGGCTCGGGACAATCGCCGCGACCGTCCCCGCAATCGTCCCCTGAACGGCGGGGGCAGGCGGCTGGACAGTCCGACTGCGGACGAATCTCGAACGGAATCTCGGATAGACGCCCTCAGCGCAGGCCGCCTGGCCGCGGCGGCTGCGGCCGGCCCAGTCAACGCGACTGTCACGTGACTGTCCCCCCTCGACCGCTCGACCACAGTCACCGGGACAGTCACAGTGACTGTCCCCTCGACCGGGACAGTCACAGTGACTGTCCCCTTGACCCAGTCACCGGACCCACCGGGACAGTCACAGTGTCTGTCCCCTCGACCCCATACCATCCTGCGGCTCTACCCGGAGATGTGGCCCGGTGGGACAGGTACCCTTTCCGCAAAAAGTACGTCGCCCCTTTTGGTACGGAGACGGCGTCTAGTCCCAGCTCAGAATCTCATGTCCGTCAGTTGCTCGCCCGATCCTCAGGTTGCGGACGAGCCTTGCCTCCAGCCAGGGGTTGTGGCCGCATGTCACCGTCGTCGACTGCGTACGGAAATCAGCATGCACGGTCGCCGGGTAAGGATTGACCACACAGGGACAGTCACAGTGACTGTCCCGATGAAAGTGCACACAGGGACAGTCACAGTGACTGTCCCGATGAAAGTGCAGTGACTGTCCCGATGAAAGTGCGCTCACGCCCTCCGTCCGGCGGAGCCCTTTGCGGCTTGGCAGCTTCGCGTGAGATTGTCGTCTCTCCCCGCCCTTGCATCCCCCCGCCCATCGCCTAAAAGCGCGGACCGACAGGAGCCTTCATGCCGCCCAATCCCGACCGCCCGCTCTCGCCCCATCTCACCGTCTACAAATGGGGGCCGCACATGCTGGTCTCGATCCTCCACCGGATCACCGGTGCGGGGCTCGCGACGGTCGGCGCCGCCGCGCTGGTCTGGTGGCTGGTCGCCGCGGCGAGCGGGGCCGAGGCCTACAAGGCCTTCTCCGGCTGGGCGACCTCCTGGCTCGGGATCGTCGTCGCCGTCGGCCTGACCTGGGCCTTCTTCCAGCATCTGCTCTCTGGCCTGCGCCATTTCGTCATGGACATCGGCGCCGGCTTCG
>DASVVX010000044.1:0-31997 GCA_036386295.1 Allosphingosinicella sp. | reverse complement strand
TGACCCGCGTGCCGCGGCCGCCGACACCGGGATTGCTCGACCATCTCGAGCGGCGCCTGGGCCCGCGCGGCTTCACCCGCGACGAGGGCGCGCTGGCGCCCTGGCTCACGGACTGGCGGGGCCGCTATCGCGGCCGCGCCGCGGCCCTGCTCTCTCCCGCGACGGCGGCGGAGGTCCAGGAGATCGTCGCCCGCTGCTCGGCCGAGGCGGTCGCCCTGGTGCCGCAGGGCGGGAACAGCTCGATGGTCGGCGGCGCGACTCCCGACGGAGAGGGGAGCGCCCTTCTGCTCTCGCTGCGCCGGATGAACGCGATCCGCTCGGTCTCGGGGGAGGACAATGTCGCCGTCGCCGAGGCGGGCGTGATCCTCGCCGACCTGCACGACGCCGCCACGGCCGCGGGACGCCGCTTCCCGCTGTCGCTTGGCGCGAGGGGGTCGGCGACGGTCGGCGGCCTCGTCTCGACCAATGCCGGCGGGACCCAGGTGCTTCGCTTCGGGCCGATGCGATCGCTGGTGCTGGGCCTCGAGGCGGTCCTTCCCGACGGGTCGCTGCTCGGCGGGCTGTCGGCGCTTCGCAAGGACAATCGCGGCTACGACCTCAAGCAGCTGCTGATCGGCGCCGAAGGGACCCTGGGGGTGGTCACGGCGGCGAGCCTGCGGCTTGTGCCGTCGCCGGGCTCGACCGCCGTCGCCTGGGTGGGGCTGGCTTCGCCGAGGGCCGCCCTGGACCTGCTCCGCCGCCTCGAGGCCGCGCTCGGCGAGGCGGTGGAGAGCTTCGAGCTGGTGCCGGCCGAGGCGCTCCGGCTGGTCCTCGCCCATGTCGAGCGGACGAGAGCGCCGCTGGCCTCGGCGGCGCCCTGGAACGTGCTGGTCGAGACCACCGCCCCGGCCGGCTCCGGCGATGCCCGCGAGGCGCTCGAACGGGCGCTGGGCGAGGCGCTCGAGGCCGGGCTGGCCGGCGACGCCGTGGTGGCGGCGAGCGAGGCCCAGGCGGCGGCGCTGTGGCGGCTGCGCGAGACCATCTCGGAAGCCGAGCGGGTCCAGGGGCCGGCCGCCAAGCACGACATCTCGGTGCCGGTCTCCGCGATGCCGGAATTCCTCGAATCGGCGGGCGAGCAGCTGGCCGGCCGCTTCCCGGGCAGCCGGGTCGTCGCCTTCGGCCATCTCGGCGACGGCAACGTCCACTTCAACGTCCAGGCGCCCGCCGGCGAGGACGGGGCGCGCTGGCTGGCGGATCGCGGCGGCGAGGTCAGCGCCTTCATCCACGACCTCGTCGTCGAGCGGGGCGGATCGATCTCGGCCGAGCACGGCATCGGCCAGATGAAGCGGGAGGAATATGTCCGCACCGAGGATCCGGTGCGGCTCGCCGTCCAGAAGGCCGTGAAACGGGCGATGGACCCCCTCGGAATCATGAATCCGGGCAAGCTCCTTACCCCCGAGTGAGCCGGGCGTATCCAGCGCCGCACCCGGCCGCTATGTCCGCTCCCATGTGGCACATCGAGCTCAAGGACGCGCTGGAACGCCTTACCGGCCTCGGCCAGGACGCTCTCCACGTCCACGTCTCGATCATCGTCTACCTCGCCACGATGTTCGCGCTTCGGCGCCGCTGGCGAAGCCCGGTCCCCTGGCTCATCGTCTTCGCGCTCGAAGCGGCCAACGAAGCGCTCGACCTCCACTATCAATGGGGGGTGGGAGTGACCTCGACGTGGAGCGAGGCCTTCGCCGGGGGCTGGCCCGAGGGGCTGAAGGACATGGTGAACACGATGATGTGGCCGACGGTGCTGCTTCTCGTCGGCCGCTACAGCCGCCTCTTCCGGCCGCCGGAGGAGCGCCAGCCGCCTCCGGCCTGAGGCCGCGGAGGCCGTGTCAGGACGGCCCCGCTTGCCAGACGGGAAGGGTGACGCCACCCGGATAAGCGAGGAGGATCTGCGCCTCGCCGCCGAGCCGGACCTTCGCCGAATCCGGCACGAGCCAGGCGCTGCCGAGCGGCATCGGCCTTCCGTCGAGCTCCGCCGGGCCGCCCAGCGGCAGAAGCCAGATCGCCGTGCCGGCGGGAGCGCTCAGCCGGCCTTCGCAGGCTCCGTCCAGCCGCTCCATCTGGAAGGCGGGCCCCGCCGCGAGCCGGATCCGGCCGTCGCCGAGGTCGAGCGGCGGCTGAGCCGCCGGCCGGGCTTGCGGGCGGGCCACGGCGAGGGCCTCGTCGAGATGGAGCTCGCGCGGGCGGCCGTAATCGTAGAGCCGGTAGGTGACGTCGGTGCTCTGCTGGACCTCGACGAGCGACACGCCGGCGCCGATCGCGTGGATCGTGCCGGCGGGCGAATAGATGCAGTCGCCGGCGCGGACCGGCCGCCAGTCGACCAGCGCCTCGAGGCTTCCGTCCAGTGCCGCGGCGCGCAGAGCCTCCGGGGCCGCCGGCTCGCTGAGGCCGAGGCCGAGCGTGGAGTCCGCCTCGGCGTCGAGGACCAGCCAGGCTTCGTCCTTGCCGCGCGCCATCCCCCGGGCGCGGGCCGCGGAATCGTCCGGATGGACCTGGATCGAAAGCTTTTCGGAGGTGAACAGATATTTGAGCAGAAGCTCGTCCGCCGCGCCGTTCGGGCTCTCGAACACGATCTCCCCGACCGGAGGCGATCCGGACGGGACGGGATCGAACCCTTCGCCCAGGGTCCGGCGGCCCCAAGGCTTCTCGATCCGTCGCGCGCTCAGCGGCAGGGCTGTCATCTCTTGCTCCTTCTGAGCGCTCCCCTTGAGCATCGGAGCGCCGGCGGCAAGGCCCTGCCGGCCGCGACGGGCGTTTCTTTGCCCCCGGCCGGCAGGGAAGAAGCTCTAGACAATTCGCTCCCACTCTCTATCAGGCCAGAGCCGCAGGGCGGGTCGTCTGCTCCGCCAGAGCGAGCCCCGGGCCCCTCGGCGAGGCCCCGTCCGCCGCCTCCGCAACATACTGAGGTTATCCGAGTTCGATGAGTAGTTCACCAAAGACGGCCCTGATCACGGGCGTGACCGGGCAGGACGGCGCCTATCTCGCCGAGCTCCTTCTCGCCAAGGGCTACGTGGTCCACGGCCTCAAGCGCCGGGCGTCGCTGTTCAACACCGCCCGGATCGACCATCTCTACCGGGATCCGCACGAGGAGGGCGTGCGCTTCTTCCTCCACCACGGCGACCTGACCGATTCGACCAACCTGATCCGGATCCTTCAGCAGACCCAGCCGGACGAGGTCTACAATCTGGCGGCGCAGAGCCATGTCGCGGTATCCTTCGAAGTGCCCGAATATACCGCCAATGCCGACGCGCTCGGAACGCTTCGGCTGCTCGAGGCGATCCGGATCCTCGGGCTCGAGAAGAAGACCCGCTTCTACCAGGCCTCGACCTCCGAGCTGTACGGCCTCGTGCAGGAGACTCCGCAGACCGAGAAGACGCCCTTCTATCCGCGCTCGCCCTACGCCGTGGCGAAGCTCTACGGTTATTGGATCACGGTCAATTATCGCGAGGCCTACGGGCTCTACGCCTGCAACGGAATCCTGTTCAACCACGAGTCCCCGCTGCGCGGCGAGAATTTCGTGACCCGCAAGATCACCCGCGCCCTGTCCCGCATCAAGCTCGGCCTCCAGGACCGGCTCTACCTCGGCAATCTCGACGCGAAGCGCGACTGGGGCCACGCCCGCGACTATGTCGAGATGCAGTGGCTGATGCTGCAGCAGGACTCGCCCGAGGATTACGTCATCGCCACTGGAATCCAGTACAGCGTCCGCGACTTCGTCGCCGCCGCCGCCGCCGAGCTTGGAATCGACGTCAGCTGGACGGGCGAGGGGGTCGACGAGAAGGGCCACGACCAGCACGGCCGGTGCATCGTCTCCGTAGACCCGCGCTATTTCCGCCCCACCGAGGTCGAGACCCTTCTCGGCGACGCGAGCAAGGCGCGCGCCAGGCTCGGCTGGACTCCGAAGATCTCGTTCGAGGCCCTGGTCCAGGAGATGGTTCGCGAGGACCTGCGCGGCGCCGAGCGCGACGAGCTCGTCAAGAAGCACGGCTTCGCCGTCAACAGCTTCCACGA
This sequence comes from Allosphingosinicella sp., assembly GCA_036386295.1. Taxonomy (GTDB): domain Bacteria; phylum Pseudomonadota; class Alphaproteobacteria; order Sphingomonadales; family Sphingomonadaceae; genus Allosphingosinicella. Next base: position 27,950 of record DASVVX010000044.1, on the reverse strand, counting down.
GTGAGCCGGTGAGCCGTCGCCGGAGCTCGTTGCCGGGCTTCCCGCGATGAGCGGCGCGGCTCCGGTCGCCCTCGTCACCGGCGTCGAGGGCCAGGACGGCCGCTACATGGCGGATCTCCTGCGCGCCGAGGGCTGGCGGGTGATCGGCACGACCCGGAGCGCCGATCCGAAGCGCTCGGCGGCGCTTCGCGAGGGAGGGATCGAGCTCGTCGAATGGGACCTTCTCGACCAGGACCGGCTGGTCGACCTGCTGCGCGGCGGGCGACCTTCGCAAATCTACAATTTCGCCGCTTATTCCACCGGCTCGGGGATGTACGACGATCCTATCGGTATAGCGCAGGTCAACGGGCTGGCCGTCACCCGGATCCTCGAGGCGATCCGGGCGGTCGACCCCGCGATCCGCTTCTGCCAGGCGTCGAGCAGCGAGATGTTCGGCCAGCCGCTGGAGAGCCCGCAGCGGGAGGAAACGCCGTTCAACCCGCGCAGCCCCTATGGCGCGGCCAAGCTCTACGGCCACAATCTCATCGGCATCTACCGCGGCCGCTTCGGCCTGTTCGCCTGCTCAGCGATCCTGTTCAATCACGAGAGCCCGTACCGCACCGTCGATTTCGTGACCCGCAAGGTCAGCCGCGCCGCCGCCGCGATCAAGCTCGGCCTGGCGACGGACCTCGCCCTGGGCAACCTCGACGCGCGCCGCGACTGGGGCTTCGCCGGCGACACGGTGCGCGCGATGCGGCTGATGCTGCGGGCCGACGAAGCGGACGACTATGTCGTCGCGACCGGCTCGACGCACAGCGTCCGCGACCTTTGCGAGGCCGCCTTCGCGCACGTCGGGCTCGACTATCGGGACTATGTGCGTGTAAGCGCGGCCGATTTCCGGCCTGTCGAGGCTCGACAACTGGTCGGAGACCCCGCAAAGGCGAAGCGGTGCCTGGGCTGGGAGCCCACGGTCGGCTTCGCCGAACTCGTCGAGATGATGGTGGAGGCCGATCTCGGTCGCCTTCGCCGCGATGCAGATATTTCTGGAGCTTAGATGTACACGAAGATCGAACGGTGCAGGATTTGCGGCAACAGCGAGCTGGTGCCGGTGCTGGACCTCGGCGAGCAGATGCTGACCGGCGTCTTCCCGGCGCAGCCCGGCGCCGACGTCACCGTCGGCCCGCTGCGGCTGGTCAAGTGCGTCGGCGGCGACGAGACCTGCGGCCTGCTCCAGCTCGAGCACAGCTACGATCTGGGCGAGATGTACGGCGACAATTACGGTTACCGCTCGGGCCTCAACGCCAGCATGGTCGCCCATCTCGGGCGCAAGGTGGAGCGGATCGCCGGCCTCGTCAGCCTCGATCCCGGCGACCTCGTCGTCGACATCGGAAGCAACGACAGCACCACCCTGCGCGCCTACGACCAGCCGGGACTGACGCTGGTCGGGATCGACCCGACCGGCACCAAGTTCCGCCAATATTATCCGGACCATGTCGATCTGATCCCGGACTTCTTCTCCTCGGCGCTGCTCGAGGCCCGCTTCCCGGGTCGCAAGGCGAAGGTCGTCACCTCCTTCTCGATGTTCTACGACCTGCCGGCGCCGATGGAGTTCATGCGCCAGGTCGCCGGGGTGCTCGCCGACGACGGCATCTGGGTGTTCGAGCAGAGCTACATGCCGCTGATGCTGGAGACCAACAGCTACGACACGGTGTGCCACGAGCATCTCGAATTCTACGCGCTCCGGCAGATCAAGTGGATGGCCGACCGGGTCGGGCTGAGGATCGTCGACGTCGAGTTCAACGACGTCAACGGCGGCAGCTTCTCGGTCACCGTCGCGAAGGGCGGCGGGGCCGTCCCGGAGGCCGTCCAGAAGATCCTCGACGACGAGGATTCCGCCGGCCTGTCGACCCTGGAGCCCTATCGCGCCTTCGAGGACCGGGTCCGCCGCTCGCGCGACGAGCTGCTCGCTTTCGTCGATTCCGCGAGGGCGGAAGGCAAGACGGTCGCAGCGCTCGGAGCCTCGACCAAGGGCAACGTCCTCCTCCAATATTGCGGCCTCGATAGGGATCGGGTCAGCGCGGTCGGAGAGGTCAATCCGGAGAAGTTCGGCTGCTTCACGCCCGGCACCTGGATCCCGATCGTTCCGGAGCCTGAGCTGCTCGGCCAGAGTCCCGATTTTCTGATCGTGCTGCCCTGGCACTTCCGCCGTTTCTTCGAGCAGTCGCCGGCCTTCGCCGGCACCCGGCTCGTCTTCCCGCTGCCGACGCTCGAGATCTCGTCGCCCACCGCCCCAGCGGTCGCGGCCGCGTCCTGAGCGGCCGAGGGGGCACAGCGTTGACCAAGGACAAGCGCATCGTCCCGGTGATCCTGTCGGGAGGCGCCGGGACTCGGCTCTGGCCGCTCTCCGTCCCCGAACGGCCCAAGCAGTTCCTGGCGCTCGCCGGCGAACGCACGATGCTCCAGGAAACCGCGATGCGCGCCTTCGACTCGGCGCTGTTCGAATTGCCGCTGGTCATCGGCAGCGCCGAGCATGCGGGCCTGCTGAAGGCCCAGCTCGCCGAGATCGGCCGTTCGCCGTCGGCGCTGATCCTGGAGCCGAGCGCTCGAAGCACCGCTCCGGCGATCGCGCTCGCGGCGCTCGCCGTCGATCCCGACCGGCTGCTGCTCGTCATGCCGAGCGATCATGTCGTTCGCGACCAGGCCGCCTTCGCCGCCGCGATCGCCGCCGCCCGGCCGCTGGCCGAGCAGGACTGGCTGGTCACCTTCGGAATCCGTCCGACCCATGCCGAAACCGGCTTCGGCTATATCCGCCGCGGCGAGGCGATCGGCGCCGGGGTCCACCGGGTCGAGCGCTTCGTCGAGAAGCCGGATGCCGCGACGGCGAAGCGCTATCTCGACGAAGGCTGCTACGACTGGAACGGCGGCATCTTCCTGTTCCGCGCGGGCCGCTACCTCGAAGCCCTGCGAAGCCTCGCGCCCGCCGTCTGGGAAGCGGTTTCGGCCGCGATGGACCAGGTCCCGGCGGGCGGCGAGATCCGCCCCGATGCGGACCGCTTCGCCGCATCTCCGTCGGTGTCGATCGACTATGCGGTGATGGAGAAGGACGACCGGGTCGCCGTCGTCCCGGTCGAGATGGGCTGGTCCGACATCGGCAGCTGGGACGCCCTCCACGAGGTGTCCGGGGCCGACGAGCGCGGCAACGTCGCGAAGGGCCCGGTGACCCTCGTCGACAGCGACAATTGCCTCGTCCACTCGGCCGGGACCCGGGTCGTCACCGTCGGCGTCCGCGATCTCATCGTCGTCGTTTCGGAGGACGCCGTGCTGGTCCTGCCCCGCGGCCAGAGCCAGCGGGTGAAGGAAGCGGTGGAGAAGGCGCGGAAATGACCGCGGAAGGCCCGCCGGCGAATTCCGAAGCGGCCGCCGACGCCCCACGAACCGGCGGTTCGGTCATGAACGCTTATTATGTCCTGGCGCTGGTGGCGGGGCGGGTGTTCACGGTGCTGACCGTCATCGCCCTCTCCTATATCCTGGATTCGCACGACTTCGGCATCTTCGTGATCATCGCGACCAATGCCCTGTTGATGCACATCTTGCTGTTCTCCTGGATCTCCAATTCGTCCTGGAAGGACGTGTCCTCTCTGTCGGGAGCGGATCAGGAAGCCAGGATATCCAATTCCCTCGAATATGCCGCCCTGCTGTCCCTGCTTCCCCTCCTCGCGGCGGCCGGGCTGCTGATCGCCGATTTCGGCAGGTTCCAATATGTCGCGCTGACCCTCGTCGTCGCCGTCGCGACCTTGTTCTACGAGCTGCTCCTCGTCATCAGCAACGCCAGCGGCCAGTCCCGGGACTACAGCTCCATAGCGCTTTCGCGGGGGCTGCTGAGCTCCGCCTTGTCGATCTCGCTCGCGCTCGCGGGATTCGGCGTGTGGGGCGCGGTCGGCGGCCAGATCGCCGGGACGGTGCTGACCATCGTCTGCCGCAGGTCCTTCTGGAAGCTGTGGAGCCGCCTCCGGTTCCGCCGGGTCTCCCGATCCCGGCTCGGCGCCCAGATCCGCTTCGGCCTGATCAGCGCCTTCGCACTCAATCTCTACCTCATGGGCAGCGCCTTGTGCAGGAACTTCATCCTGATCCGGCTGGGTGAGGCGGAAGCCGGCTATTTCAGCCTTTCGGCCGACATATTCTATGCGCCGATCGCCTTGTTCGCCACCGCCCTCAGCCTTTCCAGCATTCCGGAATTGTATCGGACCGCCGGCAAGGAAAGCGGCGCCTCGCATGCCTCCGAGTTCCTCGCCGCGGTGCTTGCGGTCTGCATACCCTATGGCCTTGCCGGCCTGTTCGTCGGACCCGCCATCGCGGATCTGTTCCTTCGCCCGGGCGTGTCCGAGCACGTCTCCTCGATCGCGGCCCATTCGATCATCCAGGCCGCCTGCTTCTGCATCCTGTCGACCCAGACGACGATCGCCCTGACCCAGGGGCGGCTGAAGCTCGCGATAGGCTTCCCCGTGGCGACGCTGGCGTTGCTCGCGAGCGCCCTGTGGCGCGCTTCGCTCCTCTCGGCCGGCGCCCCTTCCCTCGTCCGTTACGCCGAGGTGGCGACGGCCGCCCTGGTGGCCCTGACGATTTTCGTTCTGCTCGCCTCCCGGCCTCTCCTCCGGGTTTCGATCCTCTGGGGGGAGAGCCTTCGCATCGTCGCCGCCGCCATCGCCATGGCGCTGGTTCTCGCTTCGCTCGCCCTTTGGCCGCTGCCCTTCGCGCCGCTTCCCGCCATCGCGCTGGGCGGCGCCACGTTCGTCGGGACCGCCTGGCTGCTCGGCAGCCGGATCGTGCGCAGCCTGCTTCGCCTCTCGCTCGCATAAGGGGTCGGGCAGTGCCTTCCGTCGCCGGCCCGCGACCTTGCAATTCTCCTTCGGGTGCCCCAATCGCCTGCGCCTGTCACCCGGAGGATCCATGTCCCTGAAGAGCGCGCTAGTCAGCTGGCTGGACGACCATGCGCCCGGCGCCATCGGCGTCGCCCGATACCGGTTCCACGTCTCCTACCGCGGCGACATCGTCTATCCGAAGATCACCGGCCCGCTGTTCGAAAGGCTCGATTCGCGCCGGTCGAGCGCGATCGACGTCGGCGCGAACGTCGGCATCTTCACCCGCTATCTGTGCGGCCGCTTCGAGTCGGTGACGGCGGTCGAGCCGGTGCCCTATCTCGCCGAACGGCTGGCCCGCTCCCACCCGAGCAATTGCCGGGTCGAGGCCGTCGCGCTCGGCGACAGCGAGGGCAGCGTCAGGCTGCGCATCCCGGTCAATGCGGCGGGCAAGGAAATGCCCGCTCTGTCGACCGCGGCCAGCGGGAACGCGCTCTCCTTCATCGAAAGCGCCGACATGGTCGAGCGCGAGGTCCCGTGCCGGCGGCTCGACCACGTCGCTCGGGACATGCGCAACCTCGCCTTCGTGAAGATCGACGTCGAGGGTTTCGAGGCGGCCGTCCTGGCCGGCGCGACGGAGGTGCTGACCAAGACCCGGCCGGTGCTTCAGGTCGAGATCGGCCGGGCCCACAACCCGCGATATCGCGAGGTCCTGGCGATGTTCGACGACGCCGGCTTCGAGGCTTTCTCGATCCAGAAGGACGGACTCTACCGGGATCCGGAGAGGTTCATCGAACAGCAGCCGCTCTCGGTCTCCAACGACGACGCCGCCTCGCCCGGCGGGTGCTGGGATTGCCTCTTCATTCCGAAGGAACGTTCCGCAGCCCTTTCCGAAGGCCTGGTTCAAGCCTGATCCTTCCCCGGCCCGTGCGGTTCGGCGGCGGCGTTCCCGGAAGAAAAACGAGCGATGACGATCCAGATAGACAGTTGGACCACCGGTCTTCGAGGCGATATCGTCCAGCGACCGCTGGTCGAGGCGCTCGCCGCCGACGGAAGGGTGGCGCAGCGGCTGGTCTTCAGCAGTGAAAGCCAGCGGAAGCAGGACCTTATCGACCTGGGGCTTCCCTATGCGACGACGCCGAACGACCGGCGCATCCGTAATGCCCTTTCGACCTTGCTGGAGATAAGGCGGGCCCGGGCCAGGCTGCACCAATGGTACCGGCAGGCCCAGCCGCGCATCGTCCATATCGTCATGGGATCCCCCTGGGATCATCTGTTCGTCGACATTCCCAGGCGGCACGGCTCGCAGATCCTGCTGACCGTCCACGATTCCCAGCGCCATATCGGCGAGGAGAGCTGGGCGATGGACCAGCTCGAAGGGCGGCTCATGCGGGTCGCCGATCATATCGCCGTCCTTTCGAGCTACGCCGGCGAGGTCCTCCGGGCGAGACTCGGCGATGCCCGTCCGATCCATGTCGTCGTGCCCGGCCTGGTGATGGACTCGACCCCGCCCGGACCGCCGAAGCCGCCGCCGTCGGGACGGCCGATGCGCTTTCTCTTCTTCGGCCGGATCCATGCCTACAAGGGCCTTGACCTGCTGCTCGACGCCTGGCGGACGGTGAAGCGGGATACGGGTTTGCCGATCCGGCTGACGGTCGCGGGTTCGGGCGACATCTCGCCTTATCGGTCGCGCCTCGAGGAATGCCCGGACGTGGAACTGGTCCACGGCTGGATATCCGACGAGAGGATGGCGCAATTGTTCGACGAGCACGACGTCAACGTCCTGCCCTACCGCGAAGGATCGCTTTCGGCCACGGCGCTGGCCGGCATGTGGGCCGGCATGCCCGCCATCGCCACTCCGATCGGGGGGTTCGCCGAGCAGATCAAGGGGGGGGTCAACGCCGTCGTCAGCCGGGACGTGTCGGCGGACGCCCTCGTCCCGTGCATCGTCGCTCTGGCGACCGATCCGGAATTGTATCGCCGGCTGGCCCAGGGCGCTCACGACCACGCGCTCACCCTGAGCGCGCCGGCGGTCGCCGACAATTGGGTCCGCCTTTACCGGCGGATCGGCGAGGGCGGGCCGCCCCCGCGCTAGTCCGGAGCCCTCAGGCGACGGCCCGCACGGGGACGGCGGCCGCGCCGTTCTCGCCGGCGCTCTCGAGCCAGGCCTGGAACATCAGCACGATCCACAGCTTGTGCTGCGCGTTGACGCTGCCCTCGAGATGCTCCCGCCACATCCGGCGGATCGGCTCGGGCCGGAAATAGCCCTCCTGCTCGAGCCGCCTGGCGTCGAGCAGCGCTTCCGCCCACTGGCGCATCGGCCCGCGCAGCCAGTCGCCGATCGGGATCCCGAAGCCCATCTTCGGGCGCTCGATCAGCGAGCGCGGGACGTGGCGGTAGAGCACTTGGCGAAGCGCCCATTTGGTCTGGCCGTCGCGGATCTTGTAGTCGACCGGAAGCCGCCAGGCATATTCGACCACCCTGTGGTCGAGCAGCGGCACCCGAGTCTCGAGCGACACGCTCATCGCCGCCCGGTCGACCTTGGCGAGGATGTCGTCGGGCAGGTAGGTGATCATGTCGAGCGCCATCATCCGCTCGATCTCGGACAGGCCGGCGAGCTCCGGCGCGTCGCCGGTCAGGAGGGTGGAAGGCTCGCGCCCGCCGACGACCAGAGCCTCGGGGTCCCGCCAGCTCGACACCAGGCCGCGATAGAGCTCGGCGGCCGACCCGCTCTTCAGCACGCCCGCGCCCTTGTGGATCTTGTCTCCGGGTCCGCGCATCCTCAGCGAGCCGGGCAGGACGGGCTCGACCGCCGACGCGATCCGGTCCCAGGTCCGCGGCGACACCCGGGTCAATCCGGCGGCGAGGGCGCCGCGCACGGGCCGCGGGATCATCGCCAGACGCTGCCAGTAGTCGGCGGTCATCTTGTAGCGGTTGTAGCCGCCGAACAGCTCGTCCCCGGCATCGCCCGACAGCGACACGGTGACGCTCTGCCGGGCGAGCTGAGCGACGAGAAAGGTCGGGATCTGCGAGGAATCGGCGAACGGCTCGTCATACATCTCGGGGAGCCGGGGAACGACCCGCATCGCTTCCTCGGGCGTGACGTAGAGCTCGGTATGGTCGGTGCCGAGATGCTCGGCGACCGCCTTGGCGTGGACGGCCTCGTTATAGGCCTCGACGTGGAAGCCGATCGAGAAGGTCTTCACCGGTCGGGCCGACTGGGCCTGCATCAGCGCGACGATGGTCGAGGAATCGACCCCGCCCGACAGGAAGGCGCCGAGCGGCACGTCGGCGATCATCTGCTGCCCGATCGCGTCCTTGAGCAGGTGCTCGAGCGATTCCACCGCCTCGGCCGGGCTCGCCGTCACCGGCTCGCGCCGGCCCCGCTCGGCGGCCTCGGCGGCCGACCAGTAAGCCTCGATCTCCGGCTCGCGCCGGCCGGAGCGAAGGGTGGCGAAGCAGCCCGGCATCAGCTTCCGGATGCCCTGGTAGATGGAATAAGGCGCGGGCACGTAGGCGTAGCGCATCAGCAGGGTGAGCGCCTCGCGGTCGATCGCCGCGGCGAAGGCGGGATGCTGGCGAAACGCCTTCAGCTCCGAGCCGAACAGGAAGGCGGCTTCCTGCCCCTCGCCCTGCCAGCCATAATAAAGCGGCTTCTCGCCGAGCCGGTCGCGGGCGAGGATCAGCGCCCGCTCGCGCCGGTCCCACAGCGCCAGGGCGAACATCCCGATCGAACGCTCGAGAGCGCCGCGCACGCCCCAGGCGTCGATCGCGGCAAGCAGGGTCTCGGTGTCGGAATGGCCGCGCCATTCGAACCTGTGCCCCGCCTCCTCGAGCTGGCGCCTCAGATCGAGATGATTGTAGATTTCGCCGTTGTAGATGGTGACGTAGCGGCCGCTGCCCGATTCCATCGGCTGGTCGCCGGCGGCGGACAGGTCGACGATGGCGAGCCGGCGGTGGCCGAATGCCAGCCGGGCGTCGGGATCCAGCCAGATCCCGCCGTGATCCGGGCCGCGATGACGGATGCTTCCGGCCATCGCCGACGCGACCGGAGCGGCGCGCCCGCCCGCGAACAGGGCCGCTCCCCCGAGAAAGCCTGCAAAGCCGCACATGCTACCTTCGCTCCAATCCGTTGCCGCCCGGCGCCCCGCGGCGGCGCGATCCTCGCCGACGCCCGGCGCTCAGGCTCTCTTCCTGCCTACGGCCACCCAATAGGGCAAATCGTCGCTGAACCGTATGTCCTCGAGCCCGCATCTTGTCATCATCGCCGAGATCTCGGCTCGGGTGAAGCGATGCTCGAGCCGAGTCCCGAACCGGTCGAGCGCGTCCGTCCGCATCGTATAGAAGCTCATGTCGCGATAGCAGTAGAGCGGCAGGTTGGGCGCATGAACGCCGGCCGCGCCGAGCAGGCGGGAAAAGCGGGCGACGGGGAAATAGACGGTGGCCGCGAGGACCGTGGAGACCGCCTTGCGCGCGCCGAACGGCAGCCGCGACACGCCTTGGCGGATCAGGTCGGACGCCTTCCACAGCCCGCGGAACCAGGCGGGGCGGTTGTCGAAACGATAATAGAGATAGACCAGGAATTGCGCGCCCGGCTTCAGCTTGCGAACGCAGTCGCGCATCGCCGCCTCGGTATCGGGTATGTGGTGGAGAACGCCGAGCGAGTAGCCGAAGTCCTGGCTCCCGTCGGCGAGGGGAATGGCGTCCGACGAGGCGTGGTGGAAGGAGACGTTGCCCTGCCCGGCGAGATTGCGGCGGGCGACTTCGAGGGCCTCCGCGGCCGGATCGATGCAGTGAAGGTGGCCGACGCGCGGCGCGACCAGCTTCGCCCAGCGCCCCGACCCGCAACCCAGGTCGAAGCCCTCGCCGAGACCCTCGAAGTTGAAGATCGAGAAATAGAGGTCGAAAATCCCCTGGTGTTCCTCGGCCTCGAGGCCCGACTGGTCGTAGGCCGCCCATTCCTGGCCGAATCCCTCCACCGTCTTGGGGTCGACGTTCGCTGATGTCGTCATGGGCGCGCTCTATCAGAGAAGGGCGAGAACACAACCGCTTGGCCGCCGGCCCGCGGCCCCGTCCAGGCTTGGCGGGCCTGCGTTTCAAGGCATCGGGTTGAAAGAAAAAAGGCTTTCAGCTACGTCCGCCCGGAACTGGCTAGCCTCCGGGTGGAATGTAAATTGCTGACCGTATTGAATCTGCCTGCCGATGCAGGCCCGAAGGATGTTGCCGCGGCCGTCGCCGAGGCATGGCCCGGCTCCAAGGTGGTTCACGTCCGCGGCCCGCGGCCGTCGCGCGACCTGCGCGAATTCTACTGGGACTTCTTCGAGCTGATCGGGTCGCCGCTCCCCTATGCGGAGGACGCGACGGTGGGCGATCGCAACGCCCAGCGCACCGGCGGCTACTGGTTCGAGGTCCGCTACGATCCGTCGGTGCCGGACGCCTACAGGCATTCGGCGAACGCGCAGCCGCTGCACACCGACCTCTCCTATATCCCGGTTCGGGGCGCCACCGGCTTCCTGGGTTGCGTCGCGATGCCGGATGAAGGCGGCGCGACGACCTTCGTCGACGCGGACGACGTCATCGCGGCCCTTCGGCAGGACGATCCCGACTTGCTCCACGAGCTCGAGCGGACATCGCTGCCGCACGCCCGTTCGGGCGACCGCCGGGTCGAGAATGTCATCCGCTACGACGACGCGGGAAAGCCGCTCCTCAACTGGAATTATTATTGCGTCGATCCCGAGGTCGGAGCGGACGGGCAGGACCTGCGGGAACGGTTCTTCGAGTTCCTGACCCAGAACCGCTCGATCGCCGACCGCACCGTCCGGGTGAAGCTGTCTCCTGGCGAGGCCGTGCTCTGGAAGGACGAGCAGGTGCTCCACGGCCGCGACTCCTTCAACGCCGACGCTCCTTCCGAGCGTTTCTTGTGGAAGAGCGGACTGCTCATCGACGCGTGACCCAAGTCTCGGCGCGGCTGGCCGGGGTTCGGCTCTCGAAAATCTGCTTGGGTACGATGCGGCTCGACAAGGCGGGCGACGCGGCCGCGGCCGCCCGAATCCTGGATCACGCCCTGGAGCTCGGAATCACCAGCTTCCACTGCTCGTCCGAGTACGAGACCTTCCCGCTCTTCCAGCAGGCGTGGCGCCGCCGCCGGAACCAGGGTCGGACCGAGGTCATCGCCAAGGTCGCCGTCCCCCATTTCGGGGAATCCCGCTTCAGCTCCAGCCTGTTCCGCGAGAAGATCGATTTCTACCTCGACGCCCTGTCGATCGAGCGGCTGGACGTCGTGCAGTGGCTGCTGCGCTACGATCTCAAGCAGGAGGACGCTCGCCGCCACATCCTGGCCGAAAGCGCGGAAGAGATTTCCGCCCTGGCCGCCGATCTCAGGAAGTCCGGGAAGATCGGGGCGCTCGTCAGCTTCCCCTACACCGTGGGAGTCGCGCAGGATGTCCTTCCGATGGACTTTTGCGACGGGCTGGCCGTCTACGTGAATCCCCTCGAGCGCGAAATGGACTCCATGCTCGACGCCGCGCATTCGCTGGGCAAGGCGGCCATCGCGATCCGCCCCTACGCCGCCGGGCGCGTCTTCACCGAGGCCAAGCTGGAGCCGACGGATGCCCTCGATCATGTCTTCGGCTTTCCGGCCGTCGTCTCGGCCGTGGTGAGCGCCTCCAGCGCGGAGCATCTCGACGTTCTCGGCCGATATGCGTCGTCAGCCCCCGTCGATGGCGGATCCGATGTCCCTCTATGACCGCGCGGGCAAGCGGCTGATCGACTGCGCCGTGGCCACCGCGGCGCTGGTCGTCCTGTCGCCCGTCCTGCTCCTGGTGGCGCTCCTCGTCGCCATCAAGCTGGGGCGGCCGGTCCTCTTCTACCAGGAGCGCACCGGCTGGCGCCGCCGGCCGTTTCGGATCATCAAGTTCCGATCGATGCTCGACGCCCACGACGCCGCTGGAAATCCGCTCCCGGACGACGTGCGCCTGACGCCCTTCGGTGAGCGCCTGCGCGCCTGGTCGCTCGACGAGCTTCCCAGCCTGTGGAACATCCTGATGGGCGAGATGAGCCTGGTCGGGCCCCGCCCTTTCATGCACCAGTATGACAAGCTGTATACGGATATTCAGGCGCGCCGGTTCGAGGTGCGACCCGGAATCACCGGATGGGCCCAGATAAACGGGCGCAACGCGATCAGCTGGCCGGAGAAGCTCGCCTACGACGTCTGGTACGTCGACAACCGAAGCTTCCGGCTCGACGCTCGGATCTTCTTCACGACGGTGCTCGGGGTCCTGACGAGGCAGGGGATCAATGCCGAGGGCTCGGCGACGATGCCGCTGTGGGACGGTCAGCCCGACCCCCCGCTGGCCACGCCGGCGGCCGATGCGCCGAAGCCGGAAGGCCCATGAATCCCGTCCCGCCGGCGCTTTCCAGCCTGGCCGGTTCCCAGCGGGTGGTCGTGATGGGGGCCCTGGCCTCCTCGCTGCTGAATTTCCGGGGCCCGCTCATCCGCGCCCTGATCGGCCGCGGCCACGTCGTGTTCGCCGTCGCGCCCGACATAGACGAAGCCACGGCCGAGGCGCTGAGGAAGCTGGGCGCGCAGCCGGCGGCGGTGCGGGTCCGGCGGGCGAGCCTGAACCCGCTCGGCGCGCTTCGAACCGGGCTCGAGCTTCGCCAGCTCCTGCGGCGCGTTCGAGCCGACGTGATGATCGCCTATACGATCAAGCCCGTCGTCCTCGGCGCGGGCGCGGCCCGTGCGACCGGAGTGAAGCGCTTCGTCCCCCTCGTCACCGGCCTGGGATATGCGTTCACCGAGGGAAGGGGCCTCAAGCGGCGGATCAGCCGGCTGATGGCCATGCGCCTCTACCGGCGCGCCTTCGCCAGATCGGCGATCGCGATCTTCCAGAATCCCGACGACCGGGCCGAATTCCAGCGGCTTCGGCTGCTTCCGGAGCGGCTGCCGGCGGCCGTGGTCAACGGCTCAGGAGTCGATCTGTCGGTTTTCCGGCCGGCGCCGCTGCCCGACGGGCCTTCGTTCCTGATGATTTCGCGGTTGCTCGGCGACAAGGGCATAAGGGAGTTCGCGATCGCCGCGCGGCGGCTCAAGCAGCAACATCCCCAGGTCCGTATCGGGCTGGTCGGCTATCTGGACGATACCCCCGATTCGATCGGCGCCGACGAACTGGCGGCGATCGTCGAGGGGGGCGTGGAGTTCCACGGCAAGCTCGACGACGTCCGGCCGGCGATCGCGGCCTACAGCGTCTATGTCCTTCCCTCCTATCGGGAGGGAACGCCCCGTTCGGTGCTCGAGGCGCTCGCCATCGGGAGGGCGATCATCACCACCGACGCGCCCGGCTGCCGGGAGACGGTGGTCGATTCGCACAACGGCCTCCTGGTGCCGCCGCGCGACCCCGAAGCGCTTTTCGAGGCGATGAACTTTCTCGTCGAGCATCCCGACCGGATCGCGGCGATGGCCGCGGCCTCGCGGCGGATCGCCGAGGAGAAATACGACGCGGACGTGGTCGCGGCGAACCTGCTCGACTACTGCGGGCTGTAGCCGCCCGCTTCAAGCGCTGACGTGGGCCCGGCTGGCGTTCCTCACCCGGCCCTGGTCGGGCGCGATCAGCTCCCTCAGGCGGGCGCGCACGGCCGCTGAGTCGCCGCTGGCAATCGCCTCCGCCAGCCGGTCGAGATGCGGGCGCAGCTCGTCCAGCGGCAGGAATCGTTCCTTCGCCATCCGGATTCGCGGGTGAGCGGTTTCCTCCGCGTCGTCGCCGACGAAGAGCTCCTCGTAGAGCTTCTCGCCGGGCCGGAGGCCGACATAGACGATCTCGATGTCGCCCATCGGGTTCATTTCGTCGCGGACGGTCATCCCCGAGAGGGTGATCATGTTGCGGGCGAGCTCGGAGATCTTGATCGGATCGCCCATGTCGAGGACGAAGACCTCGCCGCGCTCGGCCATGGCGCTGGCCTGGAGGACGAGCTGGGTCGCCTCGGGGATCGACATGAAGAAGCGGGTGACGTCCTTGTGGGTCACGGTGACCGGGCCGCCGCGCCGGATCTGGTCGCGGAAGCGCTGGACGACCGAGCCCGAGGAATCGAGAACGTTGCCGAAGCGGACGATCCCGAAGCGGGTGCGGCAGCCTTCCTGCTCGGCCAAGGCCTGGATGATCAGCTCGGCGGCGCGCTTGCTCGCGCCCATCACGCTTTCCGGCCGAACCGCCTTGTCGGTCGAGATCATCGTGAACCGGGTCAGCTTCGCATCGAGCGCCGCCCGGGCGAGGACCATCGTTCCGACGACGTTGTTCTCGACCCCGATCACCTCGTTATGCTCGAGCAGCGGCACGTGCTTGTAGGCGGCGACGTGGTAGACGCTGTCGATCTCGTGCTCGGCGATCAGCTCGCGCACCAGCTTCTCGTTCAGGATCGAGCCGATGACCGGGACGATCGTGGGCGAATGGCCCTTGGGCAGGCCGTGGCAGATCTCCTCGAGCTGCTGCTCGATCGAATAGAGCATGAACTCGCTGTGATCGAGAAGCACCAGCCGGCGCGGCTGGCCGCGGACGATCTGCCGGCAGATCTCCGAGCCGATCGAGCCGCCGGCGCCGGTGATCAGGATCGAATGGCCTTCCACCGCGTCCTTGATCAGCTCGTTCAGCGGCTCGACCGGGTCGCGGCGGAGCAGGTCGTTGACGTCGATCGGGCGGACGTCGCTGACGGTGAAACGGCCGGACACGATCTCTTCCGGCGCCGGCACCGTCTTCACCTTGAGGTTGAGCTTGGTGAGCAGCGAGATCGCCGCCAGCCGCTGCGACCGGGTCGCCTTGGGCATCGCCAGGAACACCTCATCCACCGCTTCGCGCGCGACGAGGTCGGGAAGCGCCCTGGGGGCGTAGATGGCGGCGCCCGAGACGATCTGGCCGTGCAGGGCGCGGTCGTCGTCGACGAACGCGACGAGCCGGTAGGCGCGGCTTCCGCGCATCGACTCGGCGAGGCTGATCCCGGCGGCGTTGGCGCCGTAGATGGCGATGTTGCGCTCCCCCTCGCGGGGGCCGTGGGCCGGGTCGCGGACCCCGCCCGAAAGGAGCAGGGCCATGGCGTATCGGCCCATGAACAGCAGGAGGAAGAGGAAACCGCAGTAAATGATGCCGACCGATCGCGGCACCATCATCACCAGCCCGTCCACCTCCATCTTCGCCTGGGTGAAGTAGACGAGGAGCACCCAGGTCACCGCCGACACCGCCGACGCGGCGAGGATCCGGCTCACCGCGCGCATGTGGAAATAGCGCAGGACGAGGTGGTAGACCTGAAGGTGATAGAGGGCGGCGATGCCGATCACGAACGAAGTCGCCGCCGCCGCGAGGACGCTGGGATGGTCGGGAAAATAGATCTCGCCCAGCCGCGCCGAGAAGGCCCCCCAGAGCGAGACGGCCATCGAGGCCAGGTCGTAGCCGATGAGGATGGAGCGCTTGCGCGTCCTGTTCATCGACGAAAGTGTGTTGACGAGTCCCAAGATCATACCTGTTCGCAGAGCCGCGCTTGCCCGGCGCCGCTTATCCCAACACGTCTTTCACAATGCGCGCAAGGGATTCGGCCCTGAGCTCGAGCAAGTCCGGGCGAAGCGTCGGGTGCACCTCGAACATCAGGCTGCGCTTGCCGAGCGAGCGGGCGACCGGCAGGTCGGGCCGTTCCAGGCCGTCGAACGCCTGCTCCAGATAGACCTCCGAGCACGAGCCCGAGAAGATTTTGAGCTGGGCCTCGCCGGCCCGGGCGAGGATCCGGTCGCGCAGCTCCTCCGCCTCCGGGACGTCGCCGAGATAGGCGTAATGCTTGTAATAGGCGTGGCGGACCCCGTCGCGCGGCGCCGGCACTTCGAGGCCCGAAACGCCGGCCAGCGCCTCGGTCCAGATCGCCGCGTTGCGCCGCCGGGTCTCGACCCAGCCGTCCAGCTTCCCGAGCTGGACGAGACCGATCGCGGCGAGCGGGCCGGGCATGCGCCAGTTGGTGCCGACGCTGTCGTGAAGCCAGACGAAGCCCGGCTTGGGGTCGGGGGCGAACCGCTTCGAATGGTTCTTGCCGTGATCCTTGAACGACCAGGCCCAGTCCCAAGCATCGCGATCCTGGAAGCTGGTGTAGCCGCCCTCGCCGCCGGTCGAGATGATCTTGTCCTGGCAGAAGGAGAAAGCGGCCGAGTCGCCGAAGCTGCCGATGGTCCGGCCGTCGATCTCGGCGCCGACCGCCTGGGCGCAATCCTCGATCACCTTGATCCCGCGCTCCCGCGCGAGCGCCATGATCGGCTCCATGTCCGCCGGCCAGCCGGCGAGGTGGACGGGGATGATCGCCCGCGTGCGGTCGGTGAGCACTCGAGCGACGGTTTCGCCGGTGATGTTGCCGCTCTCCGGATCGACGTCGGCGAACACCGGAGTGGCGCCGACCAGCATCGCGCAGAAGGCCGAGGCGACGAAGGTGCGGGGGGTGACGATCACCTCGTCGCCGGGGCCGATTCCGAAGGCGCGAAGCGCCAGTTCCAGGGCGAGCGAGCCGTTGGCCAGCGCGATGCCGTGGCCGCCCTGGAAACGCGCCTCGAGGGCCCGCTGAAAAGCGAACACGTCGCCGCCGGTCCACTGGTTGACCTTGCCCGACCGAAGCACCGAGGCGACCGCCTCGATCTCGTCCTCGTCATAGAAGGGCCAATGCTCGGCCGCCGTTTGCACGAGCGACAGCTCGTCGCGTGCCTCGGGTCCGGCCCATGCGGTTCCAGTGGAAGTCATGCTTTGCTTATCCTCGATGAGTGGCGAGGGGCGCGCGAGGCGGCTCGGCCGATGGGTATCCGAGAACCTTTTCCATCATCGCCGCGTCCGCCATGCCTTGCTTGCGCGCCCGGCGCACCGCCAATACCGCCACGAGCAGGACCAGGTACATCGGCATCAGCATGGTCCACTTCTGGCGCAGGCCGAGGCCCACGTTCCAATAGCCGAGCGTCAGGAAGACGGTCAGGGCAAGCGCGTAGATCATCGTGAAACGCGCGAAGAAGACGCTCCTGAGAAGCTGGAGCGCGCTTCGCCACCGGACCACCAGCAGCAGGACGATCGCCAGCACCACGAGATTCTCGAACGAGGCGAGGAGGGCGAAGAGTTCGTCGGCGTCGAAGAAAAGGGGCCTGAACAACAGGCTAAGCAACCGGATCGCGAAGCCGCCCGTGACGGCGGTGTTGCCCGCCTCGTCGGACTCGAGGACATTGTCGAGCCGCTCGAACTGCTGGCCGATCGACTCCGTGCTGGTGATGTCGATGGCATAGGTGCTCTCGAGCGTCGACGCGGCGAAGCCGGTCCCCGCCGCCGCGACGAAGAACAGGACGATCCGCAGGTAGAGCGGAATGCCCCGTCCGACGACCACGGCGAGCGACAGGGCGGCCGTCGCGACGACGGCGATGTGCGGACGGATGAACAACATCAGAAGCAACGCGCCGACCAGGGCCTTGGCCCGGTTCGGAAGGCGCATCGACGCCCACAAAGCCAGCGACGTCGCCAGCAGCATCGGCGCGTCCTTGCCGAGCGCGCTGGTCCAGAAATGAAGGCTCGGGAGGGCGATCAGGGCATAGAAATAAGGCGCGTAGGGGATTCGCAGCTCGTCATGCACCTCTTCGAGCATCCTCAGCAAAATGGTGAGGCCGAGGAATCCGATCGCCTGGAACAGCAGATAATAGTCCAGATAGGTCCCGCCGACGAGCTCCCTCAGATACTGGACGATATAGATCATCCCCTGGGTCCCGAGGCCCGGCCCGTCCTGATAGTTTTGATAGGGATCGAAATAATAGAGGGCGGAATCGGCGGCGCCTTCCTCCGCGCGCTTGAAATAGACCACGCAGGCGGCGACGTGCATCATATAGATCATCGTCATGTAGGCCACCTTGAGGCGGGTGGCCTGGGTGAACGCCACCGGGATGGCGAAGAAGCCGAGGATGATCCCGATCAGGCCCAATATGCTCACGTCACTCGGCCTCCAGATGGCGCAGGTCGGACCTCGGTCCCTCTGCATCGGTGGATTCCGATTCCCGGCGAGGCGCCGGGACGAGCAGCGCGCAGGCGAAGCCCACCACCGCCGCGATCGCCGAGGTTCGAAGCGGATAGTCGACGATGCTGTGCAGGAGCACGACCCCGATCGCGACCGAGGCGGCCCTCGCCATCGCCGCCCCCGGAACCTCGCTGCGCCACGCCCTGACCAGCGCCGTCGCCCACCAGCCGATGAAGGCGAGGATCAGAAGCAGGCCGGCGATCCCGAGCTCCAGCACGAACTCGACATATTCGTTATGGGCGTGATTGGCATATTGCCGGGACACCCGGTCCGGATTTTCGTAGCGGCGGTAAACCGTCTGGAAGGTGCCGAGCCCGGTCCCGACCGGGAACGAATCGCCGATCGCCCGGACCGTCGTGGCCGCGAGCGTCCGGCGGCTCGCCGGCTGATCGGTGTTTTCCGCGCCGAACGCCTCGCTGCTGAGCGGTCCGCGCAGGGCGACGACGGTGAAGACGAGCAGCACCGCGACCATCCCCGCCGTCCACGGCCAGGCGATCCGGCCGACGACGGCGCGGCGATAGATGAGCAGGCTGGCAAGCGCGGTCGGGAAGTAGAGGCCGTAGCCGGCGCTTGAGCCCGTCATCGCGATCCCGACGGTGAGGAACAGCCCGACCGCGACGCTGATGATGGCGCCGCCGCTCCGCTTGGACCGCGAGCGGCGGGCGGCGGCGCGGCTGGCGAGGAATGCGACGAACGGAAGCGAGCAGAGGAGCAGCGTGCCTTCGTGGTTGACGTTGGCGAAGAAGCCCACCGGCGTGAAGTTGTTGGTGACCGTATAGGGCCGCAGTGGCGACTGCGGGCCGCCGAGGAGCTGGAACGCTCCGAGCACGATCGAAAGGCTCGCCACCGCCAGCAGGGGCAGGACGAGCCGCCGCCGATCCTCGTTGGGCAGGCTCGCGACCATCAGGAAGACCGCCGCGGGCGGAAGCAGGGAGAGCAGCGACCAGATCGTCGACGGCGGCGCGAGCGACAGCGGCAGAGCCGGCAGCGGCGTCCCGATCAGCCGGAACGCGCCGGCGATCTCGCCCCGGAAGGGAAGGCCCGCCCAGAGGGAGGCCGGAAGCGGGACCATCATGATCAGGTTGACGAGAAGGAACGCGCCCGCGAGCCACATCGGCCAGCGGGCCTCGCGCGGCAGGGCGACGTCGCGGCGCCACACCCAGATCAGGATGAGGACCAGGGCGGCGAGCTGGAGCAGCGCGTTGGCGGCCGCGCCGGCGGCGCTCGCACCCCCGAGGAGGAGACAGGCGACGAGATAGCCGGCCGCGGCGAACGTCCAGAAGCGGTCGGTCACTGCGCTATCTCCACGCTCGACACTTCCATGTTGACGGCGGCGGCGACATCGCCGGGCTCGGCGATGAGACTGAGGAACTGGCTGGCGCAGCCGGTGGCCGGAACCGTGAACGCGGCGGCGAAGCGGCGATCGGTCGCACCCGCCTGCGACAGGTCGAGCGTTCCGATCAGCGGCCCCGACGGCATGCAGTTGACCTTCCACGACAGGCTTCCGGAGGAGATGCCGCTGTCGCTTCGGGCGATCGAGCGGAGCGTGTAGCGGCCCGGCTTCAACGCGAGCACCTGCTCGGCCAGGGTCTCGGCCCGGCCGCCGAAATAGGCGACGTCGAGATAGGTCTGCGCGCCGTTCTTCACCGGTTCGGCCCGGCCGATCTCCATGTCCTTGAATCGCCAGCCGAACGGCTTGGGCGCCGGGATTCTGCGGAAGGAGCCGTCGAACAGGAATCGGCTGGCCGCTCGGTCGCGCTCGGGCAGGCCGGCGAGCACGGTCTGCCGGGCGCCGGCATAATCGCCGGACGAGGCCTGGGCCTGGAGAATGAACTGCCGCTCGAGCCGGACGTCGCCGCCGCGCTTGAGGGCGCGCACCCGCTCGTAAAGCGCCCGGGCGTGCGCCGGGTCGACCTTGCGGCTCCCGGCCCTGTTGAAGAACTCTTCGCGCCACAACGGCTCGCCGGCGAGGATGACGGCGAGCGCTTCCCGGCCGTTCGGATCGGCGATCAGCTTCGCGAGCTCGGGAAGGATAACCGGCCGAAGCTCGTCGTTGCGGCGCAGGATCACATCCACCTCGGTCATCGCCTCGCGGAACCGCTCGGCCTTGGTGTAATAGATCATCAGCTGCATTCGCACCGCCGGATAGGAAGGGCGGCGATGCCGGGCCTCCTCCATCAGCGCGATCGCCCGGCGCAGGTCGCCGCGCTGCTCCGCGACCCGGGCGGCGACGAAGAAGGGCTCGAAGGCGAGCGGAAGCCCGGCGAGGCCCTGCTGAGCGGAGCCCAGGGTCGACGGAGTCGCCCGGAAGCTGGGCTGCTGGCTGATCCGGCCGAGATATTTGAGCGTCGGCCCCGGGTCGGCGGGAGGCAGGCTCGCCAGGGCGATGGACGCGGCGGGCGAGATTCCGCCCGCCACCGCCTTGACGATCAGGTAGAGGATCAGCGGGGAGGCCGCGGTCACCGCCCAGGCAGCGACGCGCCTTCCGGGACCCCGGGCCTCCCCCTGTAAACGGCCTGCCACGATCAGCTGCTCTTCAGAAGCTCGATTTGCTTCTTGGGCTCGTCGCCTTCGCGATAGGCATAGGCGTCGTCACCATAGCCGTAGCCATAGCCGTAGCCGTAGCCGACCTTGGTGGCGTTGAACTTGGTGAGGATGCCCCCCATCACCCGGGCCTCGGCGAAGCGAAGCCGGTTGACGGCGTTGAGCACCGCCGCGCGCCGGACGACTCCGGCCTCGATCACCATCAGCGTGCCCTCGGTGCTCGACGCGAGCATCGGAGCGTCGGCGAGGCCGAGCACGGGCGGGCCGTCGATGACGACATGGTCGAACTTGGTCAGCACCTCGTCGAGGATCTCCTTGAACCGCCCCGAGGCGAGCAGCTCCGCCGGGTTGGGCGGGATCGGCCCGCTCGGCAGCAGGAACAGCCGCTCCATCTGCGTCGGATGGACGCATTCGGCGACCGAGCCCGATCCGGCCAGCAGGCTGGAGAGACCGTGGCTGGTCGAGCTCGGGCCGCGGAAGGTCGGCTTGCGAAGGTCGGCGTCGAGCAGGAGCACCGACGCGCCGAGGTTGGCGAGCGTCTGGGCGAGCGCCAGCGCGGTGCTCGACTTGCCCTCGGAGGCGCGGGTGCTGGTCACCAGCAGGCTGCGCGGAACGCCGTGGTCGGTCGAGAATTGCAGCGCCGTCCGGATCGACTGATAGGCTTCCGATACCTGCGAGCGCGGATCCTCCAGCTGGTCGCGGACCGCAAGACCCTTGCCGACCGCGGGCACGACGCCGAGCGAAGCGAGGCCGAGCTTGGTGGCGAGATCGTCCGGAGTCTTGATCGTGTCGTCGATCCATTCGATCGCGAAGGCGGTTCCGAAGCCGAGCAGGATGCCGATGAACAGGCCGAGCGCGATGTTCAGCGGCAGGTTGGGCTTGAACGGCGCGGTGGGCACCCGGGCCCGGTCGACGACCGAGACGACGTTGGCGCCGACTCCGCCGGCCACTCCGACTTCCTTGTAGCGTTGGAGGAGCGCGTCGTAGAGGCTTCGGTTGGTGTCCACCTCGCGCTGAAGGATCGTGTACTGGATGCTCCGGGCGCGCAGGTCGAGCAGGGCGGCCTTGCCCTGGTTGACCTTGGCCTGGAGCTCGTTCTCGCGGGCGACGGCGGCCTGATAGTCCGCCTGGAGCGCGCCGGAGGTAGAGCCCGAGACGTTGCGCGTGTGGCTGGCGATTTCCTTGGCGAGGGTGTCGATCTGGTTGCGAAGCTGCACCATTTCCGGGAAGTCGGGTTTGAACAGGGCGAGCTTCTGCTGATATTGCGCCTCGAGCGCGGCCCGCTGCTGCTGAAGCACCTGGACGGTGGGGTCGGCGATGACGGCGACCCGGGCCTGAGCGCCGGAGGCCTGGCGGAAGCGCTGCTCGGCGGCGATCCGCTCGCTTCGCGCCTGCGACAAGGCGAGGTTGTTCTGGACGAGCGTGGCCGCGTCGATCGATTGCTCCTGCTTGGGCGTGTCGACCCCGCCGCTGTCGACGGTGAGGGTGATGATGCCCTGCTTCTGGGCGTAATCGACGAGGGCCCGCTCCGATTCCTCCAGCTTGCTCTTCACCGCGCCGATGCGCTGCTGCAGGAAGTTGCGGGCGTAGGACGTCGCCTCGTAGCGACGCTCCATGTTCTGCTGGATGAAATTGTCCGCGTAGCTGTTGGCGAGCTTGGCGGCGAGGGCGGGATCGGTGCTCTCGACGCTGATCCCGAGCAGGCGGCTGTCGCGCTGCTGGATGATCCCGACGCTCCCCATCACGATCGAGGCCGCGGCGTTCTCGCGCACGTCGCGCGGCAGGTCCTGGTCGACGATCGAATCGTTGCCGGCGAGGTTGGTGCTGCGGGCGACCCGCTCGGCGAGCGAGCGGCTCTTCAGAAGGCCGGCCTGGGTGTTGAGGAACTCGCGGTCGTTCGAGTTCATCGGCTGGATGTCGCCGACGCCCTTGCCGACGACCTGGACTCCCTCGGGATTGACCTCGATGGTCGACTGGGCCCGATATTCCGGAGTGATCATCAGCGAGATGACGATCGCGGCGAGCAGGCAGGTGACGGCGATGGCCGTGATCAGCCACCACCATTTGGCGACGATGCGCCAGACCTCGTTGATGTCGAAGCGCGAGTCGGGCTTGCCCGGGCGGCCGAAGGCGACGTCGGTCAGGCCGGTGTGGGCCGGCAGCCTCCCGCTCGGATCGAACGGCAGCGCGGCCTGGTTCGGGAGATAGCCCCCATGATTGTTCATGATCGTTGAGTCCTGTCTTCTAATTCGTTGGGGCCGCCTCAGAAGGGGCGCAACACGCCGAGCACCGGGATCGTCTGTATCAGGGTCTGGATCATCTGACGCGATTTGTCGCCGTCGACGACGACGATGTCGTTGCCGTAGATGACCGGATCCTCGGCCTGGGCGCGGCGGATCATCTTGAGGTCGAAGGCGCCGGCGACGCGCTCGCCGCGGATCGTGCGGAACACGTAGACCCGCGACGGATTGGCGTCCTGGGTGGTGCCCTTCGCCATGGCCACGGCCTGGATGAGGGTGGTGGGCCCCTTGACGACATAGACTCCGGGCTGGGTGACGGCGCCGTCGACGGTGACCTTCTGCTCCGCCCGCTCCTTGATCGCGACCTGGACGTTGGGCGACTGGAGATATTTCTGCGAGAGGCCGGCGGCGATCTGCTGGCGCAGCTCCTCGGTCGTGCGGCCCTGGGCCTGGACTTCGCCGAGCAGCGGATAGTCGATCTTGCCGTTGGCATCGACCTTGAACTCGCCGGTCAGCGATTCGACCTGGAAGACCGAGATGTTGAGCTCGTCGAGGGCGCCGATCGGCTGCGACGCCGCGGCGACCGGCTCGGCCTGGACGTCGGGGGCGACGAAGCCGGTGGGCTCATAGGGGACGGTTCCGCCCCGTCCGGCCGCGCAGGCGGAGACGGCGAGCGCCGCGGCGGCCACGACGGCGCCTTTCAGCAGACGCCTGAAAAGGGGATCACGCTCCTCATGCCGATACGCTCGCATGTTCATCTTTCTCCGGTCGGGGCCGACGCCCTCTACACAATCGACAGCTTCTGTGGAACAGCCCGTGCGCGCGATTCGGCGCGCAACGCTCCTTGCGGAAGCGATGCCCGCGCTGCCACTCATGGCGAGCTGCCTTTATCTCGTTGTGCCGCTTAGCTTCTTTCTCCGCCGCCGTCCAGACTTCGGCGCGTTCGGCGGCGCTTTCGGCCCGCCGAAACGGCTTAAAGGGTTGTAACTGGGCCACAACACCAAATATCGGGGCGCGCCGGGACGGTGGAAGAGTAAGGTCAATGCTGAGTCGCCTGTTTTCGAAGCGCCGGACGTCGCGGGGGAGCGAAGGCCCGCCGGGCTGCCGCGCCTATGCGATCGGCGACGTCCACGGCCGGCTCGACCTGCTCGTCGACCTGCTCGGCCGGATCGAGGAGGACAATCGGCGCCGCCCGCCGGCCAGGACCTGGCTGGTCTTCCTCGGCGACCTGGTCGATCGCGGCCCGGACAGCCGCGGAGTGGTCGACCTGCTGGTCAACCGACCGCCCGATTTCGCCCGCAACGTCTTCCTCAAGGGCAATCACGAGGAATTCTTCCTCGGGGTGCTCGGCGGCGACGACAGCGGCGTCCAGCACTGGCTCGCCTATGGCGGCACCGAATGCGCCGAGAGCTACGGGCTGAGCAGCGGCTGGATGCTGAACTCGACGCCGGTCGGGATCATGGAGCGGCTGATCGAGCGGGTGCCGGCCAGCCATGTCCGCTTCCTCGAGGAGATGCACGACAGCTTCCGCTTCGGCGACTATCTGTTCGTCCATGCCGGAATCCGCCCCGGAGTCGAGATCGACCGGCAGTCGCCCAGGGACCTCAGGTGGATCCGCGAAGGCTTTCTCGACGACCAGACCGACCATGGCGTCGTCGTCGTCCACGGCCACACCATCGTCGAGCGGCCCGAGCAGCATAGCAACCGCATCGCCATCGACACCGGAGCCTATCGCTACGGCACCCTGACGGCGCTCGGCCTCGAGGGCCGCGAGCGCTGGTTCATCGAAGCCAGCATCCCGGCGAGCGAGGCCGCCTGAGGGCTTGCCCCCTTGGATTTGCGCGCCGCGCTGGCTAGGGGCCGGGCGACCTTCCGGCCCGGACCTGCGGCCGGGCATCGACAGGAAGAAGACATAAATGACGATCCTCGTGACCGGCGCCGCCGGCTTCATCGGCCATCACGTCGCCGCCCGGCTGCTCGGCCGCGGCGAGGAGGTGCTCGGGATCGACAACCTCAACGATTATTACAGCGTCGAGCTGAAGCTCGACCGGCTCGCCGAGCAGCGCTCGCGGCACGACAATTCGTTCAGCTTCGTCCAGGTGGATTTCGCCGACAAGGCGGCGCTCGATTCGGCGCTGGACGGCCGCGAGTTCGACCGGATCGTCCATCTCGGAGCCCAGGCGGGGGTGCGCTACTCGATCGAGAATCCCCACGCCTACGTTCATTCCAATCTCGTCGGCCACCTCAACCTGCTCGAGGTCGCGCGGGCGCGCCGCTCCTCCCATCTCGTCTACGCTTCCTCCTCCTCCGTCTACGGCGGCAACGACAGCCTGCCCTTCCGGGTCGAGGACCGGGTCGACCATCCGCTCTCGCTCTACGCCGCGACCAAGAAGGCGGACGAGCTGATCAGCGAGACCTACGCCCATCTCTACCGACTGCCGCAGACCGGCCTCAGGTTCTTCACCGTCTACGGGCCCTGGGGCCGTCCCGACATGGCGATGTGGCTGTTCACCAAGGCGATCCTCGCCGGCGAGCCGATCGACGTCTTCGGCGAGGGCGACATGCGCCGCGACTTCACCTATGTCGACGACATCGTCACCGGAGTCGTCGCCGCCCTCGACAATCCTCCGCCCGACGACGGCGAGGAGAAGGCCGGCGGAAGCCGGAGCCCGCACCGGCTCTACAATATCGGCAACAACCGCTCCGAGGAGCTGAACCGGATGATCGGCCTGATCGAGCGGGCCTGCGGCCGCGAGGCGAAGAAGCGCCTGCTCCCGATGCAGCCGGGCGACGTCCGCGACACCTATGCCGACATCAGCGCGATCCAGCGCGACCTCGGCTTCCGGCCGACGACGAGCATCGACGAGGGCGTGCCGAGGTTCGTGGAATGGTATCGCGCCTATCACGGCCGGGGCTGAGGCCCGGCCGGACTCCGGTCAGAGCGTCCAGCGGCTCAGGCCGGCGAGCGCTCGGTCGCCGTAGAGGTTCTTGAGGTCGGCGAGCAGGCCGCCCTCGGCCACCAGCCCGGCCAGCCGCTTGTCGTCGAGGCCGGCATAATCGCGATGCGGCACGGCGACGACGACCAGATCGTAGCGCGAATCGAGCGCGTTCGCGGCCAGCTCCACGCCATATTCGTGGCGCGCCTCCCCGGCATCGGCGCGTGGATCGTGGACCGTGACCGAGTGGCCGAGCTCGGCCAGCCGGCGGACGACGTCGATCACCTTCGAGTTGCGAAGGTCGGGCACGTCCTCCTTGAAGGTGAGGCCCATCACCAGCGCCGAGCCGGCCCGGCCGCCGCGCTCGCGGTGAAGGCTGTCCGCCACCCAGCGCCCCATGCCGTCGTTGATCGAGCGGCCGGCGAGGATGACCTGCGGATCGTGGCCCAGCTCCTGCGCCCGGTGGCTGAGATAATAAGGATCGACTCCGATGCAGTGGCCGCCGACCAGGCCGGGCCGGAAGGGCAGGAAGTTCCACTTCGTCCCGGCCGCCTCCAGCACGTCCCAGATCGACAGGCCGAGCCTCGCGAAGATCTGGGTGATCTCGTTCATGAAGGCGATGTTGATGTCGCGCTGGGCGTTCTCGATCACCTTGGCGGCCTCGGCGGTCTTGATCGAGGCGGCGCGGAAGACTCCGCCGCTGGTCACCGAGCCGTAGAGGGCGGCGAGCCGCTCGGTCACCGCCTCGTTCTCGCCGGCGATGACCTTCTGGATCTTGTCGACCGTATGCTCCCGGTCGCCCGGGTTGATCCGCTCGGGCGAATAGCCGAGGAAGAAGTCGCGGCCCCGCTGCAGGCCGGAGACCTCCTCGATCAGCGGCCCGCACTCCTCCTCGGTGACTCCGGGATAGACGGTGCTCTCGTAGACGATGATCGGCTTCCTGGCCGGGTCGAGAAGGGTCGCGACCGAACGGGTGGCGCCGAACACCGGCCTCAGGTCCGGCTGGTTGCGCTCGTCGACCGGGGTCGGCACGGTGACGATGTAGACGTCGGCGCCGGCGGCGTCGGCGGCGCGGCTGGTCAGCCTCAGCGGCGAGGCCTTCAGGGCCTCGGGCTCGACCTCGCGGGTGCGGTCCACCCCCAGCTTCAGCTCGTCGATCCGCCGCTCGTCGATGTCGAGGCCGACGACGTCGTAGCTGCGCGCCAGGGCCACGGCGAGCGGCAGGCCGACATAGCCCAGGCCGACGACGACGATCTGCTCGGAGGAAGGCACGTGGGTTCAGCTCTGCTTTTCAGGAGGACGAGGAGGTCGGGGCCGCCGCCGCGCTAACATTCGACGCGGCGGCAAAAGTCAAGCGCCGGGCTTGCCGTGGCCCGGTTTGACGCGCGCCGGCGGCGCCAAACGGTAGAGCGTGGCGCCGCGCGTCTCCAGCCGGGCCCGGTTGGCACGGGTCAGGCTTTCCAGGAAGGAGCGCGGCTTCTTCATCAGTCGGCGGGTGTCGGCGGTCAGACCGATGCTGGCGGCGATCTCGGCGACGAAATGGACGCAATTGTGCCTGTCGAGATCGTAGGACGGCTGCCGGGCGGCCCGCCATCGCTCCACCGTCGCCATCGCCTGGTCATATTCGGAGTCGCTGAGCTTCACCGTGAAGTGCCGGTCGCTGCCCTTCACGTAGGAGGCCGTGTGGTCGCTGATCACCTCGCCCGCGACCTTCCCCCACAATATCGCCGGGCTGATCGTCTTGGCCGTGAAGCCGTAATCCTCCTCGATTCGCGGCCCGCCGCGGTCGAGATTGCCCTCGACGATGACGAAGGCGTGCGGGAAGCTCGTGCCCAGTTCCTTCGAATAGAAGGTGATCGACACCGCCGCCCAGCCCGGCGCCGCGGCGAGCGCGAGCAGGGCCGCGGCCAGCAGGCTCAGCGCTCGCGGCAGGCGAAAGGCTTTGGTCACGGCTCCTCCCCGGGTCGGGCTTGCGCGAACCTCCTGAAACAATTTGCGAATTCCCGCAACCTCCCCGCCAACTGTAGCGCGGGGGCAACAGTTAAGCGGAGCTTCGTCGCCGAGCCGGCCGGCCAGCCCCGCCCGACGTTCGGGATCCGGCAGTCAAGCCTTTGAAATAGCGGGATTTCCCACCGCGAGGGCGGAGACTTGTTTCGGGATAGACTCATCGCGACCGCTCGACTAGGTTAAAGGCTGAAACCGAGAGATCAGGCTCGAGTACGAAGGGAGAAGCTGACGTGGCTTTCAAGGGACTTATCACTGTCGCGACATCGATCGCTCTGGTGACGACGCCGACCATGGTGGCGGCGCAGACGACGAAGGCGGCCACGCACGAG
>DASVVX010000043.1:0-1987 GCA_036386295.1 Allosphingosinicella sp. | reverse complement strand
GGCCCGGTCGCGGTCGAGCAGCCCAGACATCTCGGGGGTGAACAGGATCGCCGCCCCGCCGGCCGCCGCCTCGTCCACCGCCGCGACCAGGGCGCGGGCATTGGCCGCCGGGTCGATCCCGGTACGGGCCTGGTAGAGGGCGATGCGGGTCACGCCCGACAGGTGGGGCGCGGCGCGTCGCCAAGTCAAGCAGCGCCGGCGGCCGGACGGAAATCCGGATCCGGCCCAAGCCCCGCAAATCATACGATTTACCATTTTGGATGAGTCGCGGTTTGACTCCCCCGGCCACCTGGCGTCTTCTCGCCCGAAGGGGGAGGCCGATGCGAAGCCTGAGTTGCCGCATCGGCCTGCTGCCGGCCGCCTCCGCGCTTGCGCTCGCCGGCGCGGCCGGGGCGGCCGAGACCGTCACCTACAGCTACGACGCGCTCGGGCGGCTGACCGCGACGTCGACGACCGGAACCGTCAACAACGGGGCGACGACGGCGATCGGCTACGATCCCGCCGGCAACCGCTCGAGCTATACCGCGGGAGTGGGCGGCGCCGTCGGCGGCGGCGGGGGCGGCGGCGGCGGCGGCGGCGAGCCGCCGGCCGGGGCCGTCTTCGCGGTCGGCGACTCGTCCGCGCCCGAAGGCGGGTCGCTCGTCTTCACCGTCACCAGGACGGGCGGCACGGGGGGCGCCTCCAGCGTCGGCTACGCCACCGCCAACGGCAGCGCCGAGGCCGGCAGCGACTATCAGCAGACCAGCGGGACCCTCACCTTCGCCGCCGCGGAAACGAGCAGGACAGTGACCGTGACGGGGATGGAGGACAGCCTCGACGAGAATGAGGAGACCCTCTTCCTCAACCTGTCCGCCGCCTCGCCCGGAGCCTCGATCGCCGACGGCCAGGGCGTCGGCACGCTCGCCGACAATGACGAGCCGCCGCCGCCGCCCCCCAACAACCCGCCGACGGCGGTCGCCAACACCGGCTCTCAGCCCAAATGCACGACGGCGACCTACAACGTCATCGCCAACGACACCGACGCGGACGCCGACTACCCGCTGACCCTCGTCTCGGCGAGCGGCCTCGGCTTCGCGAAGATCTCCTCGACCAGCGTCGAGTTCACCTCCGGCGCCTCGACCGGAACCAAGAACGGCAGCTACGTCGTCCAGGATTCGCGCGGCGCGCAGTCGACCGGGTCGGTCAACGTCGTCGTCTCGGGCGGCTCGTGCCAGAACCTGGCCCCGCCGCCGCCGGTCACCGGCGGCGGAGGCGGTTCGTGAGGGCGCCGCTCCTCGCCGCCGCACTGCTCCTCGCCGCCGCGCCGGCCTGGACCCGGGCGCTCGCCCAGGACTTCCCGAAGGTCCCCACCCCGCTGACGATCGCGAGCGACCTCAACGGAGTGAATCTGACCACCGGCCAGATGGACGTCGACATGCCGGTGCTGTCGGCGCCGGCCGCGCCCAACCTGCGCTTCGACCGGGTCCAGAACGCGGCGCCCTACGTCAAGGGGGTTCGCGCCGGCGGAAGCTCGGGCGATCCGGTCGTCGACTATTCGCTCCATCTCGGCGCCGGCGCCTCCGAGGCCTTCCATTGCGACGGGGTCTGCGCAAGCCGCACCGGGAGCGGCTCGACGTTCATCGGCAACACCTATGTCCAGGCCGGCTCCGGCGCGCGCTGGGCGTTCCGCAAGAAGCATATCGACACCCTCGCCACCGCGGCGACCGGCGGCACCGCCACTTATTATGTCGAGAACATCTTCTACCCGGACGGCGAGACGATCCGCTACGATTACGACAGCGCGTCGGGCGCCGGAATCGGCCAGACCTGGTACCGGCCGATCCGGATCAGCAGCAGCCAGGGCTATTTCATCACCATCGACTACGAGGGCGGCGACCTCGCCTCCGGAAACTGGGGATCGGTCAGGACGGCGGCGCTCTACCGCGCCGGCCCGGCTCCCACCCTGATCCGCAGGCTGGCCTATGGCGGAACGTCGATCACCGATTAC
>DASVVX010000042.1:0-27820 GCA_036386295.1 Allosphingosinicella sp. | reverse complement strand
GCTTCGCGCGGTCCCCCTCCCCCGGAAATCCGGGGGAGGAATGAGAGGCCCCTATGTCCACCCATCTTCCCACCCTCAAGCAGCTGCAATATCTCGTCGCCCTCGAGGAGGAGGGCCATTTCGGCCGCGCCGCCGACGCCTGCTTCGTCACCCAATCGACCCTGTCGGGCGGGATCCGCGAGCTGGAGAGCCTGATCGGCATCGTTCTCGTCGAGCGCACCCGCCGCGTCGTCCGCTTCACGCCGCTCGGCGCCCGGGTCGCCGCCAAGGCGCGGCGGATCCTGCGCGAGGCCGAGGAGCTGGCCGACATGGTCCGGGCCGCCGGGAAGCCGCTCGCCGGCGAGCTGCGGATGGGGGTGATCCCGACGATCGCGCCCTTCCTTCTGCCGAGCCTGCTGCCGAGGCTGCGCCGCGAGTTTCCCGAGCTTCGCCTCTATCTGCGCGAGGAGACCAGCCAGGCCGCCTGCGACAGCCTCCACCGCGGCCAGCTCGACTGCGTCCTGCTCGCCCTCCCCTACGCCTGCGGCGAGGTCGAGACCGCGCCTTTGTTCGACGACCGGCTGTTCGTCGCCTTCCCGCCCGGCGAGGCGCCCGCCGGCGAGGCGGCGGTTGCGGCGGCCTCGATCGACGAGGACCGGCTGCTCCTGCTCGAGGACGGCCATTGCCTGAAGGAGCATGCGCTCGCCGCCTGCAACCGGCCCGAGCTTCGAGCCGAGGCGACGATGCTCGGCACCTCGCTCCACACGCTCGTCCAGATGGTCGCCGGCGGCCTCGGCCAGACCCTGGTGCCGGAGATGGCGCTCGCCGCCGGCATCCTCGAAGGCACCGGGGTCGCCGCCCGCCCGCTCGCCGCCGACCACCCGTTCCGCCGGATCGCCCTGCTCTGGCGAAAGGCCAGCCCGAGGGAGAAGGAGTTCCGGCTGCTGGCGGAGGCGCTGAGGCGCTGCAGTGACCAGGTAAAGCCGCTGTCGAAGTCGTCGTAGGCGAGACGAAAGTCGCCCGGAGTCAAAAAAAACCGAAAGCCAATAAAAGGCCGTTGACTCAACAGGATGGCCTTGGATTAATAATAGTGACGATTCAGTCCGGGGGCTGTCAGACGTGGTTAAGAGTGGGGCCAGGCTATTCCTGGCGACGTCGCTGTTCGCGCTCGCGGCGGCGACGCAAGCATCGGAAACGACCAGCTACACCTATGACGTGCTCGGTCGCCTGACCGCGACGTCGAGCAGCGGCACGATCAATAATGGAGTCGCGACCAGCATCGGCTACGATCCGGCTGGCAACCGCTCGAGCTACGCGGTGACCGGCGTAGGCGGTGGAACTCCGCCTCCGCCCTCGCCGCCTCCGCCTCCGCCGCCGCCTCCTCCGCCTCCGCCTCCGTCTCCTCCACCACCGCCGCCGCCGCCGCCGTCGAACCAGCCGCCGGTCGCGGTCGACGATTATGGCGAGGGGCAGCGCTGCCAGAGCCGCGACTTCAACGTCGTCGCCAACGACAGCGACCCCAATGGCGACACGCTGACGGTGACCGCGGTCAACGGCGACGCAGGTTTCTCGATCCTGTCGGCGACGACGATCCGATACACCAACGGCGGCCAAGTGGGGCCATTCTCAACAGCCTATACGATCAGCGATGGGCGGGGCGGCACCGCGACCGCCATGCTCTACATCGATGTGCCGAGGGACGTTTGCCTGTGACCGGGAAATTGCTTCGCGGCTACGTCCGCACCGTCGCCGCGCTCGTCGCCCTCCTGGGAGTGGCGGCTCCCGGAGTCGCCCAGGACGTTCCGAACGTCATCTCCCCCTTACGGGTGGAGAGCGACCATAATGGAGTGAATATCGTCGACGGCAAGATGGCGTTCGAGGGGCCGTCGCTGTCGGTGCCGGCCGCGCCCCACCTCAAGTTCGACCGAGTCCAGAATGCCGCACCCTACGTCAAGGGCACGGTCAACGCATCGGGCGGGGCGGAAGGCTATTCGACGGGCAGCTTCTCGATTCACACCGGCATGGGGTCTTCGGAATCGTTCAAGTGCGTCGACTTCGATTGCGACAGCGTCACCGGTTCCGGCTCAACCTTCGCCCAGAACGCGCGCATCTTCCGCCAGGCCGGATCGGGAGCGGTCTGGCACTTCAACCTGAAGCATGTCGACACGACCACCTCGTCGCCGCGGACGCTGATGTATTATGCCTCCAGCGTAAGCTTCCCGAACGGTGAGACGATTTCCTACAGCTACAGCTACGGCTACCTGCCCGGCGATACGTTCGGCCGCACCTGGTACCGCCCGGTCACCGTCAGCAGCAATCTCGGCTATTATGTCTCGATCAGCTATCAATACACGGGGACCGACGTGTCCCAGGCCGGTTGGGGATCTCCCGCCGAGGCGACGCTCTACAAGAGCGGCGATCCCAATCCGATCGGGCGGCTGACCTTCTCCGGCGGAACGGTCACCGACCTTGGCGGCCGGGTCTACAGCTGCAGCGGCTGCAGCAACGCACTCGGCGCCGACGTCCAGGTCACCCAGGGCAGCCTGGTCCTCCCG
Organism: Allosphingosinicella sp.; assembly: GCA_036386295.1. Classification (GTDB taxonomy): domain Bacteria; phylum Pseudomonadota; class Alphaproteobacteria; order Sphingomonadales; family Sphingomonadaceae; genus Allosphingosinicella. The sequence goes on along the minus strand of DASVVX010000042.1, from coordinate 25,286 downwards.
GGCGAGGGCTCGCCGGCGATCCAGGCGACGCAGCATTCGACCGCGCCGCTGGTAGCCTCCGTGGTCAAGGACGGCGGCGGCTGGACCTACACCTACGCCAATCCGCGCCTCTATTACACGAACTGGCGCTACGACGCGGTCACCGTCGACGGCCCCGACGGATTCCATCAGGTCTATACGATCGGCGGCCTCGGTCAGCTCGCCGCCCAGCGCAACGTGATCAACGCCGTCACCGATGCGATCGGCCGGACCACCAGCTTTCAGCATGACGATGGCTACAGGGTGACGAGGATCGTCTATCCCGAGCTCAACGAAGTCAACGTCGCCTACGACACGTTCGGCAATCTCGTCAGCAAGACCACCAAGGCCAAACCCGGCTCGGGCCTCGCCAACGTCGTCGAAACCGCGTCCTATCCGGAGGATACGTGCGTCACCGCCGGCACTCCGGTGCTCTGCTACCGCCCGAACTGGAGCCGCGACGGACTCAATCGCCAGACCGACTATGTCTGGAACTCGGCGGGCCAGCTCGTCGAGCAGACCGACCCGGCCGATCAGCACGGAATACGCAAGAAGACCTACATCACCTACGACGCTTGGAGCGGCATCAGTCGCCGTAGCGTGGTCAGGATGTGCGGCCTCGGCTCGACCTGCGGCACCAACCAGGAAATCCGGACCGAATATAGCTACTGGGGCAACACCCTGCTCCCGACGCTCGAGCGGCGGATCGACGCTTATTACGGCCGCACGCGCGACACCACCTTCACCTACGACGCCGCCGGCCGACAGCTGTCGAAGGACGGACCGCTGCCAGGGACGGCCGACGCCACCTACGCCCGCTACGACGCCTATGGCCGTAAGACCTGGGAGATCGGCGCCCTTTCCAACGACGGCCTCAGGATCGCGACCCGCTTCACCTATCGCGACAGCGACGACAAGCTGGCGTACAGCGAGACCGGCACCCTGCCCGACCAGAACAGCACGACGCTCAGCGTGTTCAGCCGGAGCGACTTCACCTACGATCCGGGCCGCAACGCCATACGCGAGGCGGTCTCGTCGTCGGGAACGGCGCACAGGGTGACCGACAAATCATGGAACGGCCGGGGCCAACCCGTCTGCACCACGGTCCGGATGAACCTCGCGGCTTTGCCCGCCGCGAGCGCAACAGGCGCCTGCGCCCTCGGCCCCCAGGGCAGCCAGGGGGCCGACCGGATCACTCGGAACGTCTACGATTCCGCCGGCCAGCTGCTCCAGGTCCAGAAGGCCTACGGCACGAGCCTCCAGCAGAACTACGCCGCCTACGAATATACCGCCAACGGCAAGCAGAAGGCGGTGATCGACGCGAATTCCAATCGTGCCGAGATGACTTGGGACGGTCACGACCGGCAGAAGCGATGGATCTTCCCGTCCAACACGCCGGGCTATGCCAACCAGGCCGATTACGAGGAATATGGCTATGACCCGGTGGGCAATCGCACCTCACTGCGCAAGCGCGACGGCTCGATGCTCACCTACGCCTATGACAACCTCAACCGGGTGATCCGCAAGATCGTCCCCGAACGCGCGGGCCTCGCCGCGATCCACACGCGCGACGTCTATTACGATTACGACGCGATGGGTCTCCAGACCAAGGCAAGGTTCGATGGACTCGATGGCTATGGCGTGACCAATTATTACGACATGTTCGGGCTTCCGACGACGACGGCGCTCAACATGGACGGCAACATCCGCTACACCTCCTTTTATCACGACGACGCCGGCAACCGGGTCCGTCTCACCCATCCGGACGGCGCGGCCTTCGGCTATTCCTACGACCCGCTCGGCCGGATGACGCAGGTGCTCGACAATCCGGCCCTCGCCAGCATCGACGATTACGTCATCCGCTACTGGTACAAGCCGGAAGGGCCGCGCCATGCGGCGGTGCGCGGGGCGAGCCCGGCCGGCTTCACCACCGTCTTCTATTATGACGGATTGCGACGGCCGACCGCGATCTCCAATGATCTCCCGACGGCCGGCAGCGACCTGAACATCGGCCTTTCCTACAATCCGGCGAGCCAGATCGCCCAGCACAGCCGCGACAACGACGCCTATGCCTGGACCGGCGCCTACAACGTCAGCCGGGGCTACAGCGTCAACGGGCTCAACCAATATACCGCCGCCGGTCCGGCGAGCTTCGCCTACGACGCCAACGGCAACCTGACGAGCGACGGGACGACCAGCTACACCTACGACGTCGAGAACCGGCTGGTCAGCGCCTCGAATGGGGCGAGCCTGCTCTACGACCCGCTCGGCCGCCTGTCCGAGACCTCGGGCGGTGCCGCCGGCACGACCCGGTTCCTCCACGACGGCGACCGGATAATCGCGGAATATAACGGCTCGGGCACCCTTATTCGCCGCTACGTCCACGGTCCGAACGCAGATGAGCCGGTCGCCGTCTACGAAGGCGCCGCGCTCGGCACCGCCAACCGCCGCTACACGCTGCCCGATCACCAGGGGTCGATCCTCGGCCTCGTCAATGCCAACGGCACCCCGTCGGTCATCAACACCTACGATTCTTGGGGCATACCCGGCACCGGCAACGACGGCCGGTTCCAATATACCGGCCAAGCGTGGATTCCCGAGCTCGGCATGTATTATTACAAAGCTCGTATATACTCGCCGACGCTGGGTCGGTTCCTGCAGGTCGACCCTGTCGGGTACAAGGATCAGGTCAACCTATACGCTTATGTAGCCAATGATCCGATGAACAAGATCGACCCTGACGGGAAGCTGATCCGAATCGCCGGTAACGACGAATACAGGAAGAGAGTTCAGGAACAGCTGACGAAACTCTCCCGTCTCAGCAGGACAGGTCGCGAAGTGATCAGGGAGCTACATCGGTCAAAGCATGTAATTACGATCAGCCAGCCGAAAGACAACAGGGGTAACTACACAGATCCAACGGGACGCGTGGACGCCTCCGGAAAACATATCGACGCCTATAACGGGCGGGGTACCGGGTCCGAGATCGGCTACGATCCGAACAACAGCATCGGCGCTTTCGACGACATGGGCAGCATGGTTCGCCCCCCTGAAGTGGGTCTCGGCCACGAACTGGGACACGCAGTTGCCAATCTGCGCGGGCAGGCTTCGACGGATGACCGGCCCATGCTGCCCGGAACCACGCCGCCGGCCGAGAGAATGGCAATCAGGGTGGAGAATGCGATAAGAACCGAGATAGGCCTGACGCCTCGTTCCTACTATTATCCCAAGGACCCGGAGTGAGCATTCGAGCCAAATCCATGGTGGCCGCCGTTGTATTTGCGGCAAGCTGCTCCGGCGACCTCGGGGGCTCGCGGGAATCCCGATCGATAGTGGAGATGGAGCAAAGCCTCGTCTTGCCGCCCGAGGCTCTGCCTCTCGACAGATATGATCGCTTTTACGCCTTTGAAGCCGGCAACGTCGAAGGCGTTCTGATCCTTTCGGAATCCCCAAACGGCAAGGCCCGATCGGTTCCGAAAGCGCACCTCCCTCTCGAGCGCAGGGACGGCGGTTGCGGCGTGATTCGAGTCACCTACGACCGCAGGACGAGCACCTGGACCTCGGTGGTTTGCAACCAGCGTGCCTAGTCGTCGCCGCCCAATCCACGGAAATGCGGCCGGCCACGTCGGGCACCACGCCACCCGCTGAAAGGCAGGCGATGCGATGGGAAAGTGCAATCCGCAAGGAGCATGGGGTTGCACCGAGAAGTCACTATTATCAGGACCCGGACGAATAAGCAGATTGCTCCCGCTCCTGGCCGTTCTTGGCAGTTCCGCTTGCGGCGCCGCCGGCGACGAGTCGATCGTCCGTGATGCCGAGGCCAGGCTGGTGCTCCCCGCGGGTGCAGACCCCCTCGCCCGTTACGATCGTCACTATGCCATTTCCGGCACAACGGCGACGGGCATCTTCCTGCGCTCCGAAACCGGAGAAGGAAAAGTGGCGTTCGTGGCGACCGAGAGGGATCTGCCCTTCGTAGCCGACGGCGGCTGCGGGGTCGTCGAGGTGCGGCTGAATCTCAAGAGCAAAGTTTGGGAACGCCCGTTCTGCCATGGGCCTTGACAGAAGGCTTCGGCGCGGCCCCGATTCGACTCGTCAGTCCATGTGCTTCAAGCCCACCCGCAGATAATCCCAGCCCGTCACCAGCGTCAGCGTCGCCGCCGCCCACAGGCTTCCGAGCCCTACCCAGTGGACCCACGGCCATTGCGGCACCGCGCCGCCGAGGATGAGGGCTCCGAGCGCGATCAGCTGGAAGGCGGTCTTCCACTTGGCGAGGCGGCTGACGGGGAGCGAGACCTGGAGGCCGGCGAGGAACTCGCGAAGGCCCGAGACCGCGATCTCGCGAAGCAGGATGATGAGGGCGGGGACGATGTGGATGCCGTGGATCACCGGCTCGGCGTGCGGCTGCCGGCTCGAGACGAGCATGACGAGCACGCCCACCACCATGATCTTGTCGGCGATCGGATCGAGGAAGATGCCGAGCCTCGACACCGTGCCCTGGGCGCGGGCGACGTAGCCGTCGAAATAATCGGTGATCCCGACCAGGCAGTAGAGGCCGAAGGTCACCGCATAATCGTACCAGCCCGGCTTCCACAGCAGGAAGACGAGCAAGGGGACGGCGAGGATTCGCGACAGGGTCAGGATGTTGGGCAGGGTCAGCATCGGCTCGGCCGTAGGCCTTAGCGGGTCGGCCGTCCGCCGTCATCCCGGCGAAATCCGGGACCTCGGGACGACAGGTCTGGGCGCGTCTCCGCGAGGTCCCGGCTTCCGCCGGGATGACGAGCGGGCGCTGAACGTTTGACCGGCGGCGGGAAGCGGCTATGACCGCCCGCGCATGTTGTCACGCCCTTCCGCCGACCGCGCCTGACCGCCGTGCAGGATTCGATGCACCTCTTACGCAGGCGGCGCTTCCTGCCGCTGTTCGTCACCCAGTTCCTGGGCGCGTTCAACGACAATCTGTTCAAGACGGCGATGGTGATCCTGGTCACCTATTACGTCTATTCGGATCCGACCAAGGAGGCGGTCTTCAACGCCATCTCCGGCGCCGTCTTCATCCTGCCCTTCTTCCTCTTCTCGGCGCTGGCCGGCCAGCTCGCCGATTCCAGCGACAAGGCGCGGATCATCCGGATCGTCAAGACGGCCGAGATCGCGATCATGGTCTTCGGGGCGGCCGGGCTGCTGATCCACTCGATCCCGCTGATGCTGCTCGCCCTGTTCGCGATGGGGGTTCATTCCTCCTTCTTCGGGCCGATCAAATATGCGGTTCTTCCGCAGCATCTGGAGAAGGACGAGGTGCTCGCCGGAACCGGCCTGGTCGAGGCGGGGACCTATGTCGCGATCCTGATGGGGACGATCGCCGGCGGCCTCGTCAAGCCGCCGGTGGCGGCCGCCGGGGTGCTTCTGGTGGCGCTTCTGGGCTGGCTCGCCGGGCGCCAGGTTCCGCCGGCGCCGCCCGAGCCCGACGCTCCGGTCGCCAAGATGGACTGGCACATCATCCGCGCCTCGATCCGCCTGGTCAACGCGACCCTGCACATCCCGCGCCTGTTCCTCGCCATCGTCTCGATCAGCTTCTTCTGGATGATGGGCGCGATCCTCGCCGCGCAATTCCCGCCACTGGTCAAGAACGTGTTCAACGCCAACGAGCAGGTGGCGACGCTCTTCCTCGCCATCTTCTCGGTCGGAGTCGGCCTCGGCTCGGTGCTGATCAACCGGCTCCTGAAGGGCCGGGTCGCCGCCGTCTATTCGCCCGCGGCGGCGATCGCCATGGGCCTGTTCATCTGCCACCTCTATTACAACGCGCGCGGCTGGCCGGCGACCGGGGGCGAGCTGATCGACGTCAGGACCTTCATCCTCAACCCCAAGGCGGACTGGGTGATGCTCGACCTGTTCGGGGTCGCGGTCTCGGGCGGAATGTTCGTCGTGCCGCTCTACGCCTTCCTCACCACCACCGTCCCCAAGTCGGAGACGGCTCGGACGGTCGCGGCGAACAACATCGTCAATTCGGGCGCGATGGTCCTCGCCGCCCTCGTCCTCTCGGCGATGGTCCAGATGGGCGTGTCGGTCGAGGAGACCCTGCTGCTCGTCGCGGTCTCAAGCCTCGGCGCCGCTTGGCTCGCCTGGAAGCTCCATAAGGCCTGCGACTAGGCACCGTCATTGCGAGCGGAGCGAAGCAATCCAGCGTTGCGCGGGATCGCAGCGCCGAGGCTGGATTGCCGCGTCGCTGCGCTCCTCGCAATGACGGGCGATCAGGCCAGGAAGGCGGAGAAGAAGACGAAGCCGCCGGCGAAGGTCAGCAGGAACAGGCGGAGGTCCTCGGAGGCGGGAATCAGTCGGTCCATGGGCCGGGGTTAACGCGCTCTTTACCAGGCCGGCAAGGGCCCGGAGCGGCCCCGGACGCCGCTGTCCCGGCGCGGCACAGCGGCCCCGGCGAACCTTCCCCGCCGCCGGGACTGGCCTGTCGCCTCCGCCCTCCTCTATAGCCCTTGCATGACCGGCGAAGGGCAGGTGTTGAACGTCGACGAAGCGCTTGCCGCCTCGGTCCGCGACCCGCGTCTGATCCAGGCGGGCCTCGCCCTCGTCGAGGGCCAGCTCGCCGTCGCCGAGCGGCTGCTCCGCCCCCACCTCAAGGAGAAGCCGACCGACATCGCCGCGATAAGGATGATGGCGGAGCTCGCCGGCCGGCTCGGCCGCTACGGCGATTCGGAGAATTTGCTGCGAAGGGCGCTCGAGCTGGCGCCCGGCTTCACCGCCGCCCGGGCCAATCTCGCCACCGTGCTCTACCGCCAGAACCGCCCCGCCGAGGCGATCGAGGTCCTCGACGGCCTGCTCGACGGCGAGCCCGAAAATCCCGCCCACCAGAATCTCAAGGCCGCCGCGCTCGGCCGCATCGGCGGCTATGAGGAAGCGATCGCGCTCTACGCCGCGGTGCTGGAGCGCTTCCCCGGCCAGCCCAGGGTGTGGATGAGCTACGGCCACGTCCTCAAGACGGTCGGCCGCCAAAGCGACAGCGTCGCGGCCTACCGCCGCGCCATCGCCGCCGAGCCGACGCTCGGCGAGGCCTGGTGGAGCCTCGCCAACCTCAAGACGGTCGATCTCGGCGAGGCGGACGTGGCGGCGATGGAGGCCGCCCTGACGGCCCCCCGCCTCGGCGACGAGGACCGCTTCCACCTCCATTTCGCGCTCGGCAAGGCGCTCGAGGACGCCGGCGAGGCGGAACGCGCCTTCGCTCATTATCGGGAGGGCAACCGCCTGCGGCGGGCCGCCCTCGCCTACGATCCCGACGAGATCGAGCGCCACGTCAAGCGCAGCGTCGGCCTGTTCACGCCCGATTTCTTCGCCGAGCGCGAGGGCCAGGGCTGCCCGGCCCGCGACCCCATCTTCATCCTCGGAATGCCTCGCGCCGGCTCGACCCTGATCGAGCAGATCCTCGCCAGCCACAGCCAGGTCGAAGGGACGATGGAGCTGCCCGACATTCCGGCGCTCGCCAGGCGGCTGGGCGGCCGGAAGCTCAAGTCGGAGGCGACCGCCTATCCCGAGAGCCTCGCCGCTCTTTCCGGCTCCGAGCTCGCGGCGCTCGGCGCGGAATATCTCGAGCGCACCCGGATCCAGCGCAAGACGGCGCGGCCGCTGTTCGTCGACAAGCTGCCCAACAATTGGGCCCATGCCGGGCTCATCCATCTCATCCTTCCGAACGCGAGGATCGTCGACGCCCGCCGCCATCCGCTCGCCTGCGGCTTCTCCAACTTCAAGCAGCATTTCGCCCGCGGCCAGGGCTTCAGCTACGACCTCGCCGAGCTCGGCCGCTACTATCGCGCCTATGTCGGTCTCATGCGCCACTTCGACCTGGTGCTGCCGGGGCGGGTCCACCGCGTGATCCACGAGCGCCTTGTCGACGATCCGGAGGGCGAGGTGCGCCGGCTGCTCGACCATCTCGGGCTGGAGTTCGAGCCCGCCTGCCTGCGCTTCCACGAGAACGACCGCGCGGTGCGCACCGCGAGCTCGGAGCAGGTCCGCCGCCCGATCAACCGCGAGGGCCTCGACCAGTGGCGCGCCTTCGAGCCGTGGCTCGGCCCGCTGAAGGCGGCGCTGGGGCCGGTGCTGGAGGCTTATCCGGACGCGCCCCAGCCCCTCTCCCTCTAGGGGAGAGGGAGGGGCCCAAAGCGAAGCTTTGGGAGGGTGAGGGCAGGTTGCGGAAGGGCGCCGCGCCCTCACCCTGCCGCCGCTTCGCGGCGGCTGTCCCTCTCCCCTGGAGGGAGAGGGTTTGGGCGTGACCTCGAAACCACAGCGAGCGCCAAGAACCGTTTCGCGCACAGAATAAGTTTGACCGATCCCCCCCAAGCAAGACAGATTCCCGCCTGACGCAATCCGGGGGACCTGCCGACATGCGCCTCGCACCCAGCCTGAAGCTCGCCGCTTTCCTGCTCGCCTCGGCCGCCTTTCCGACCGCGGCCTTCGCGCAGGACGATACCGACCCGCCCGCCACCGGCGAGGGCAGCGGCGCCGGCGACCGGGCCGATACCGGCCGCGGCCAGTCGGACGATGCCGACATCGTCATCACCGCCCAGAAGCGCGAGGAGAATCTGCAGGACGTGCCGATCGCGGTTACCGCCTTCGGCACCGAGAAGCTCGACGAGCTCCAGGTCAACGAATTCGCCGATTACGCCCGCCAGGTCCCGTCCATCTCCTTCCAGAGCGCCGGGCCGGGCTTCTCCAACGTCTATTTCCGCGGAGTCGCCTCGGGCGAGAACGCCAACCACTCCGCCTCATTGCCCTCGGTCGGCACCTATCTCGACGAGCAGCCGATCACGACGATCACCGGCGCGCTCGACATCCACGTCTTCGACATCGCCCGGGTCGAGGCCCTGGCCGGGCCGCAGGGCACGCTCTACGGCGCCTCGAGCCAGGCCGGCACGGTGAGGATCATCACCAACAAGCCCGACACCTCCGGCCTCTACGGCGAGGCCAATGTCGAGCTGAACAACGTGGCCCACGGCGAGTGGGGCTATACCGGCGAGGCCTATGTCAACGCCCCGCTCGCCAGCAACATGGCGGTGCGGCTGGTCGGCTGGTACCGCAAGGACGCCGGCTATATCGACAACGTGCCGGGCACCCTCCACTTCCCGACCTCGGGCATCACCTTCACCAACGCCCCCTTCGTCGAGAACGACTATAACGACGTCGAGACCTACGGCGCCCGCGCCGCGCTCAAGATTGACCTCGACGAGAACTGGACCGTCCTCCCCCAGATCATGGGCCAGAAGCAGGTGAGCGACGGCACCTTCGCCCAGGAGCGCGGCCTCCAGGAGCTCCAGGTGAGCCAGTTCAACCGCGAGCATTTCGTCGACAAATGGTTCCAGGCGGCCCTGACCGTCTCGGGCAAGGTCGGCAATTTCGACCTGACCTATGCCGGCGCCTACATGATGCGGCAGATCGACGGCGCGTCCGACTATGTGGACTACGCCTATTTCTACGACGCGCTCGCCGGCTACGGCGCCTATTTCTACGACAATGCCGGCAATTTCGTGAATCCGAACCAGTACATCCTCTCGGACGACAGCTTCACGAAGATGAGCCACGAGCTCCGGATCGCGTCGCCGGCGGACAAGCCGATCCGCTTCATCGGCGGCCTGTTCTACCAGCGCCAGACGCACCACATCGAGCAGAATTACATCATCGACAATATCGCCGACAAGATCACCGTCCCCGGCACCGAGAGCAACATCTGGCTGACCCAGCAGATCCGCACCGACCGAGACTATGCGATCTTCGGCGAGGCGAGCTGGGACATCACCCCGAAGCTCACCCTGACCGCGGGCGGCCGGCTCTACCGGTTCAAGAACTCGCTCGAAGGCTTCTTCGGCTTCAGCTCCGGCTACAGCAGCAAGACCGGGGTCGCCGCCTGCTTCGCCCAGGCGACGGTCAAGGATTCGCCCTGCACCAACCTCGACAAGACGACCGCGGCGACCGACTTCATCCACCGCGTCAACCTGACCTGGAAGCCCAACGACGACATTCTGCTCTACGGCACCTGGTCGCGCGGCTTCCGCCCGGGCGGTATCAACCGGCGCGGCACGCTGCCGCCCTACCCGCCCGATTTCATCGACAATTACGAGGTCGGCTTCAAGACGAGCTGGGCCGACAACCGGCTGCGCATCAACGGCGCGCTCTACCAGCTCAACTGGTCGGACATCCAATTGTCCTTCCTCGGCGCCAACGGCCTCACCGAGATCCGAAGCGCCGGCAACGCCCGCATCCGCGGCGCCGAGTTCGACATCTTCGTCCGGCCGTGGAAGGGCTTCACCTTCAGCCTCGGCGGCTCGTTCAACAACGCCAAGATCACCGACGATTTCTGCAAGATCGCCAACGAGGATTTCGACTGCTCCCTGCCCGGCTCGGGCGGCGAGGAGAATGAGGTGCTCGCGCCCGCCGGGACCCGGCTTCCGATCACCGCCCGCTTCAAGGCCAATGCGCTGCTTCGCTACGAGTTCGACTTCGCCGGCCTGGACGCCCACGTCCAGGGCAATTTCATCCACGAGGGGCCGCGCACCAGCGACCTCAGGCTGTACGAGCGCGGCATCCTCGGCCGGCTCGACGATTACGACACGGTCGACCTCAGCGCGGGGGTGACCAACGGCCGCTGGTCGGCCGAGCTGTTCGTCAAGAACCTGATGGATGTGAACGGCGCCACCGGCAACACCATCCAGTGCACCGAGAGCGTCTGCGGCGACCCGGACGGAGTCACCGCGATCGGGCCAAAGATCTACACCTACGTCATCCGCCCGCGGATGGTGGGGCTGAGGGTGGGGACGAAATTCTAGCCGGCCGGGCCGATCCCGTCCCCGCGGGCCATCCGCCGGTCGAGGACGGCGACCGCCTTCGGTGCCGGCGCCTCCGCCTGCCGCTCGGCAGCCTGAGCGGCCGGTTTCGCGATCTGGTTCGCTCCCACCGCGGCGCTGAAGATGACGAAGGTATTGATGATCGCGATCAGCCCGGAAATGAGCCGCTGGCGGGTGGTCGCGGCGGGCGCCGCCGGATCGGTTTCGCCGATCAGGTAAATGGCGAGTCCCACCAGCGCGGAGATCGTCAGGGCGACGACGGGCGACTGGCCCCAGTCCGGACGCACGATTCCGAGCCCCTTCCAGACGGCGGTCACCGCCGCCGTGGCCCCGGCGAAGGAGACGAGCGATTGCGGAGTGACGAACGCGCCTTCCCGCTCGACCTTCGTCGTCGTCGTTCCGGCGCCCCCGCCGGTCCCCGGCGGAGCGAAGGAAGCCATTGACGATTCGACCTTGACGGTGCGCGTACGGTTGAAAAGCTCTCTCAGCATTGGTCCTCCCCTTGTATTCTCGCCCGGCCGGCGATCAGCATTGCCGTGAGCCGCTCCTCGGATAGAGCCGCGCCACGAAGGCCTTGTCCGAGGCCGACAGCGTCTGATTGCTGTGAAGCGGTCCGAAATCCCCCTTGAACACCTGGCGGGGGAAGGCGAACACCATGATCGAATCCGGATCGAAGGCTCGGTAGCCCGTCAGCCGCGCCTTGCCGACCACGGTCGACTCGATCGTCTCACGCGAAAAACTGTTCGGAGGCGCCGAGAAATAGGCGTAAACCGCATCCATGTCCCATGGTATCCGGGCGTTCGGATTTTGGTGCTCGTGGATCAGGCCGAGCACATGTCCGAACTCGTGGAGCACGACCTGCTGAAAATAGCCGGCGTTCGTCCCCGGAGGCGCGATGGCGCCAAGGTTCATCGTCGGCTCGTTGCGCGGCCTGAGCAGGGCATCGGTGCCTATGAACGACCAGGAACCTGGCTGCCGGAAGGTCACCCTCACCTCCGCGTCCGCATCGTTTGACTCGACGAACCGGATATTGGCGGCTGACGACCATTGCGCAACGAGCTGCATCACCTTCCCGCGAAGGGCGGGATCGCCGTCGAGGAACCGGATGCGCAGGTTTTGGCCGACCGCCCAGAGCCGCGAGCAGACGCTCAACCCGCCGTTGGCTTCCTCTTGCGCCTGCGCCACCGTCGCCGCCGCCTCCGACGAACGCGGCGTTGCCGTCTCCTGAAGACGTCGGAGCGCATCCGCGCGCGCCGCGGGCGTCTTGGCGGTGGTCGCCTCCTCGAGAAGACTCAGAATCTCCGTTCTCAGGATATCGAGACCCGCCTGCAATTGCGCCGATTCCAGCCTGGACGCGGCCAGGTCACGGTCCGCTTTCTGTTGCCGGATCGTCGCGTCGAGTTGCTGCTTGGCAATCTGGGTCTCGGCCGCCTCGATCCGCGCGGTGAGCGCCCCTTCGCGTAGCCTGGCCAGCGCCAGTGCGTTCTTGACGATCTGATTGCCCTCCAATCGGGCCTGGGCGACCTGCCGTTCGGCCAGGGCCCGGCTGGCGCGGTCTTGCCTTGCCGCTTCGGCGCGGGCGTTCGCGAGAATTATCCGTTGCTCAAACCTCGCTTGCCGCCGGGCTTCCAGCAGCTTCGCGTTCCCGGTCGCCCTCGCGTCCGCCACGATCTGGCCGGCTTCCCGGCGCGCCGCTTGCAGCTCCTTGTCCTTGTTGACCAGCGACAGCCACAAGGCCCCGGCGATGATTACCACCGCGAAAACGGCGGCGAGGGCACCCTGGAGCAAACGGCCGCGGGTGAGGTCCCGGCTTTCCTGCTCCCTCGCGTCGCGGCACGCCGTCAGGAAGTCCCGGTCCACCTGGGTCAGGCGGTCGTCATTGTGGTCGGCCCAGATCCGCGCCTCGTCGAGCGTCGAGCCGGTCAGGAGATAATCCCGCGCGAATTTGCCGTCCTGCCAGATCTGCGCCTGGCGCTGGACCGGCGCCAGGTTCGCGGCGTACCAGCGGGCGTTGCTGCGCCGAACCGGGCCGACCAGCCGGTCGTGCGCGAGCTCGTACCAGAGCGCGGAGCCGCGATCTTCCGCGCGCACGAGATAGGCGTCGACGAGTTGCCGGATCAGGCCCGCGGTCAGCCCCACCGCCTCTCCGCTCGACACGAGCACCTGGGACCGGACTCCGTCCGTCGTGATCAGGTAACGCTCGAACCAGTCGCGTATCGCCCGCTCCCGCCGAAGCGTTTCCCCCTCGCCTCCGCCCGAGGCGACACGGGCAACGACAGCGTCGTAATAGCTGCCGAGCGCGTCGGTCACATTGTCGGCCGCGGCCTCCTCGGGCAGGTCCATCCGCAGCTCGCCGCCCGCTTCCCAGCGCGGACTGTTCTCGTCCCACAGCCGGAGGCAGACGATCTGGAGGTGCAGCGGCTCGACATAGGGACTGAGCCGGGTTTCCTCCCCGGCTCCATGGACGGTTATCCGGCGCAGGTCGTCGACCAGCTGGTTGGCGACCTCGGTCGGAAAGTGGATTCCGGCGGCTTCCGCCGGCTTCTGCATGGCGGCCCGCGCCGAAGAATGATCGAGGAAGCCGAGCCGCATCCGGGCTCGCAGCTGGGTCGGAAGCCGCAGCCGATAGGGGTCGAGACCGGCGATGTAATCCTCGCGCATCGCAAAGAGGACGAACAGGTTGGGCTCGCGCAGGATCGCGGCGACCTCGTCGAAGAAAGCGGCGCGCCCTGCCTGATCGCTCGCGTCGGCGGTGAGGATTTCCTCGAACTGGTCGAAGACGAGGAGATGGCGTCCGCCGCGTCCGGCAAGTTCGCGCAGATAGCCAGAAAGGGTAATCGCGCTGCCGGCATTGCGGTCGATGAACTCTTCCCCGGCGATTCGCCTCAGGACGGCCTGGGAATAGCGGTTTCCGGGCCCCAGCTCCGCCGCCCCGGACACGCGCGCGATCGGAAGGGTATTGAACTGGCGCTTCGCGAGGGCGGGCAGGAGCGCGGCCTGGATCAGCGAAGTCTTGCCGGCGCCCGAAGGCGAATAGAGAAGGAGGATGCGCTCGGCGATCAGCAGGTCGCGAAGCTCGTCCAGCTCCCTTCGACGGCCGTAGAGCGTCTCGCCCGGCTGGAAGGCCCGCGGCCCGACATAGGGGTTTTCAGGGACGCTCACCCGCCGTCCCTCGCATCCGCCTGCCCGTTGCGCGCCTTCCACTCCTGGAAGGCCTGCGCGACGAATTCGGCGGCTCCACCCCAATAGACGCTGACATTGGCGAGCTCGCGAAAATATTGGGCGAGATAGCGTCGCGCCCGCGCCGGCTCGAGGATCCGGCCTTCCTCCGGATCGATCTGGACGGCGACGTGATTGTACAAGCGCATGTTGGCGAGATTGTCCTGGTTGATGATGCTCCTGAACAGGACTCGAAAATCGAGCTCGTCGATCTGGAAGCCGAGGAAGAGCAAGGCGCTGTCGCTGAGGGCGCAGCGTATGGCCGGGGGGATCAGCTCGCGGCGGTTGGTGACTCCCAGCAGATAATCGAAATAATTGTCCTCGGTCAGCAGCGAGCTGGGAAACCTCTTGTCCTCGCGGCGCAGCATCCGGAACAGGTGGTAGACAAGCGGCCGTTCGCGAGACGGGCGGTAATCGGGATCGCGCTCGAACACGGTCGCGCCGAGATCCCTTCCGTCCCACCGGCAGACTTCGGAGACCGGGCTCCGGCCCGCCTTCCGGAGCGCGTGCTCGAGCAAGCCGTCGGTGTTGGTGGTGATGTAGAGCGGAAACGGGAGTTCGGCCAGAAGCCTGAAGGGATCGGTCGGCGCCGTCTCCGCGAAGCGGTCCCACGCGAGGTCGATCCGGTCCAGCAGCGGAAGGTCCGCAGCGGCGCCGCGGCCCAGGGATTGCTCGACGACACCCTTGACATGCTTCTCGAGCAGCTCGCGGGGTCGGTTCGCGTCCTGGCTGATGACGAGATATTGGGCGACCTGCGCGAGATTGTCGCGAGCGTGGCGGGCGAGCGGGAAACCGAAATCCTCGGACCAGCGCCTGGCGAGATCGCGGGTGGTCCCGAACAAGGGCTCCGAAAGCCCGGGTCCGATGATGGGCAGGCATTGCTCGTCGTTGAGACGGTCGACGAGGGTCTGCCACCGCTCTTCATATTGGGACCCGTCGGACACGAAGCCCGGGCGGTACCAGATCCGGCCTTCCCGAAGACGCGAGAACAGGACGGGGAGAAGCGCGTCGCCGGTGCTCTCCATCGCTCTTCGGGCGAACGCGACCGCCCGGGTGACGTAGCCGTGCTGGACGAGGTCCTCGAGCAGCGAGGCGACGAACCGGGCTCCCGATTCCAGCGGTACTTCGCCCCGCATCGCGACGACGGCCGGTATGCCCGCCTCGGCAAGCGCGGGTCCGATCGCCGAATGGAAGCTGATGTCGTTGCCGCCGCTCCCGCACGAGAACAGGATGACGAGCCTCGGCAGCGTCTGCAGGGCGCGCAGCTCCTCGACCAGCCCCGCCCCGGAAACTCGAGCGATCTCGCCGGCCTCGTCCTCGAGCCAGAGAAAGGCCTCGCCGTCCGGGATGGAACCGTGACAGACCAGATAGAGTATATCGGCGCCGGACCGCGCATCCTCCACCAGCCCTGACAGAGTCGCCTTCCGCCCTGGAGCCGGGTCCCGGATCTTGAAGCCTTGCAGGGCGTCCTCGGCCGCTCTGCGCCAGCCCGCCACGTCAAGAGGGGCGAGTGCATATTGATCCAGGCCGGTTGGGCTAGCGATGGTGATCGAGGCCGTCAGCTTCCCGCGCGCCAGCGGCGGAACGGGACGGAAGTCCCCGGTCGGAAGGAACCGCGAGAAGCTGATGCGGTCGCCCAGGAACAGGAAGGAATGGCGATCCGGATGGCGCAGCGCCTCCCAGGGGAGGAGCTGCAGTTCGGCGGCGCTCGGGTCGATGAACAGCCGGACGTGAAGCGCCTCGCTGGTGGCCTCGGTGACCGCCAGCACTCGGCTGAACTCGGCGGCCACCGCCGGATCGGCGAACAACTCCGCTTTCAGCCGGTCGCCCACCCCGACCGGGTCGATTGCCGCGTCGCTGCCGCGACTGTCGGCGAATCGAAGCGCGGCGGTGCCGCGCACCAGCCGGACGGCATCGTCGAGCGCTCCGGAATAACGTAGTTCAGCCTGATATTGGTCGATCCCGGTGCGCGCGAAGTGGAGTTCCAGCGTCGCCGACGCCTGACCCTCCGGCGCCTGCCCCGCCACGTCAGGATCCCCCCGCGGCTGCGCCCAGCCGCACCGCCGGGTCGCCGAGAAGCGCGTAGTTGCGCGCGTCGTTGTTGGCCGTCCACAGCGCCGCCAGCAGAGCGTCGCTCGAGCGCTTCCCGAAGCGACGCTCGTCCAGCTCCTCCGAGAGCATCGTCGCGAGCTCCGCGTAGCGGCTGTTGATCGGCTCGAGCGCCGAGCCCACCGGATGGCCCTGCATCAGGCGCAGCAGCATGTCTTCGAAGGCGGCCAGCTGGCGGCCGGACTCCGACTCGTAGAAGGAATAGCCCCACGCTCGCTCGACGTGCCCGATCACGGCCAGAGGTCCGTCGGGAGTCGCGAGCAGCCGCTGGGGGAGCGCGGCGACGAAGGGCTCAGGCGCCAGCCACCCGCCTCCGCCGAGGATGGCGAACTCGTCCACCTCAGGCGTCCCGAGGCTGAAGCAGGCGAAATGGCAGGCGATCATGCCCTTCATCGACGAAGCGGCCGGAACGTCGTCCGCGCTGAAATAATAGGATTCCGGAATGGCCCCCGAATGGCCGTTCGGCCCCGGCCAGTCCTGGCAAAGCAGCGCCCCCTGGTGACGGCGAAGCCGCGGGTCGTCGAGGCCGAAGCCCATGCCATGGCTCGCCGTGAACAGGATCCGCGGAGCGCGGGTGGTCAGGATCTCCGCGAGCCGGCTCTTTGTCGCGCCCTCGCCGACGACCGACTCCGTCTCCCAGCCTTTCTCCAGCGCCCAGTCCGCGAGCGGCTGCAGCAGCTGCGAGGCGCTGAGCGCCGTGGCGCCGTCGTCGGGGTTGCGGGGCCCGAAGAAGAGGATGGGCCCGGGCGCCGGCGGGGCATCTTCGGCGGCGACGACGTTGGCGGCATAGGTCGCATAGTCTTCGATCCGCTCGAAGGCGAGCCGCCCGACGGCGCGCTGCACGTCGAGCTGATATTGCGCCCGAAAGCCGATCTCTCGCGGGCCGCCGATCAGAAGCAGATAATAGGGCATCTGGCGGGGATCGGCGCCGGCCAGTCCGACGCCGTGCCGGCCGAAAAACTCGGCCTTGCTCTCGCCGGCGCGAAGCCCGCGTTCGCCTTCATAGACCTGGAAATAGGAGCCCGTCGTGCGCCCGGCCTGTTCGCGCCGGCGCTCGATCAGCGGGGCGAGCGCCTCCTTGATCGCCTCGACGTCGCGCGCCGGCGCGTCGGCGGCGAAGACCAGCCCCCAGCCGACCTGATCCAGGCATTTGGGATCGAGACCCTCGCGGACCGCTGCGACCCCTGTGCGGCGGATTCGATCCGCGTGGCGGACATCCGCGGCCGCGGGCGGCAATCCCAGCGCGGCGGAGGCGAGGTCGGCCGCCGTCACGGACTCCAGCAGGTAGCGCCCGTTGCTGCCGTTGATCCCGTTTGCGGGCCGAACATCCACCGCCGAGCCCCCCGCCCGATGCAGAAGCGCGCTTTTTATCAATATTTAAGAGTCGGATAAAGCCCGCTGGCGCCCTGCGAGCCGCTAGCGCGCCGTGCGGAAGAACAAATGCCCGCCGATCACGCTCACCGGCGCCAGCCCCGCCGACCAGCGCGGCGACACCGCCGCCGTGTGGTAGAAGAGCGCCCCGCCGGTCGGATCGGCGGAACGGCCCGCCAGAATCTCCTCGGCCACCCGTTTCGCCGCGAGCCACATCGCATGGTCGCCGCTGTCGGGGCGGAGCGAGTCGACGTTGAGGATCGCCCGGTAATTCGGATCGCCCTTGTTCCAGCAGCTGAACTGCCACGCCTCGCTCACCGTCTCGGTCGCATAGGTGCCGTGGGCGCCGCTGCGGCGGCGATTGTCGATGACGTGGCCGACCGCTCGCATTGCCGCCTCGCCGCCGCTGCGCGCCTCGCCCCACATGGTCAGGGCCATCCAGTGCGCGTCGACGACGTCGATCTCCTCGGCCGCGGCGGCCTCGGCGGCCGGGGCCGGCGGAGGGGTCTCGGCCTCGGCGCGCTCGACATGGGGCTGCAGCGGCCGGGTCCATTCGCCCCAGTCGGCGCTTCGCGGCTTCGCCCGGGCCGGAGGCGCGGCGGCGCCGTCGCCCTGCGCCCGGGCGGCCGCGATCGCGAAGATGATAATGGCGAGGCCCGCCCCGGCGGCCAGTTTCATAATGAAAAGAATGCCTTGATTCGAAGCCCTTGGCTAGCCGATTCCGCCCGGCTCGTCCCGATCCGCGCCCGCCGTGGCGGCGAGCACCCGTCCCGTCATCGCTTCGCAATCGGCGCCGGCGAACGGAAAGGCGCCGGTCAGAGCGCTCTTGAGCTCGGGCGCGAGCTCCTCCTGGAGACGCCGCCGGGCCCGGAAATGCCGGGTCTTGACCGTCGCCGGAGCGAGGCCGAGCGCTTCCGCGGCCTCCTCGACCCCGAGCCCTTCCACCTCGCGAAGCACGAAGACCAGCCGGAACGGCTCCGGCAGCCGGGCGATCGCCGACTCGAGCAGGCGCCTCACCTGCTCGCGCGCGAGCGCTCCGTCGGGCTGGCTCGTGGTCGATCCGCGCATCAGCTTTTCCCGATATTCGTCGAGGACGGCGACCGAATGGCCGTCGAGATTGGCGAGCCGCCGCTTCGCCGCCCGCTTGCGGCCGAGCGCCTCGTTGATGACGATCCGGGTCAGCCAGGTCGACAGCGACGAGCGGCCCTCGAACTCGCCGGCCGCGGCGAAGGCCCGCAGACAGGCGCTCTGAACCGCTTCCTCGGCCTCCGAGCGGCTCTTGAGGATGCTCCACGCGGTCCGGAACAGGCGCTGGTTGTTGCGCGCCGTGATCAGCCGGACGGCGGCCGGGTCGCGTGCTGCGAAACGGCGGGCGAGCGCCCGGTCGCCGAGGCTTTCATAGTCGAGGCCGGCCGCCGTTCCGCCCGATCCCGTCATTTTCCGAACCCTCCAGATCCGCCCTTTGATGCCGGCGCCGCCCAAAGGTTCCCGGGGAACGGGGGGCCGGTGCCGGCATCCAAATCCCTGGGGACCGGGACAGACCCGGGCCATGATGGAGGAAAGCCATGATCCGCAAAAGCGCTCTCGTCGCCCTGTCGGCCCTGCTCGCTCTGGGCACCGCCGCCGCCTCGCACGACGGACCTCATGTCAGCGACGCCCAGATCGCCCATATCGCCTACACCGCCGGCCGGATCGACATCGACGCGGCGAAGCAGGCGCTGGCCAAATCGCGCAATCCGAAGGTGCGCGCGTTCGCCGAGACGATGGTGCGCGACCACGCCGCCGTGAACGACCAGGCGCTCGCTTTGGTGAAGAAGCTCGGGGTGACGCCCGAGGCCAATCCCACCAGCGCCGCCCTCGCCCGGGGCGCGGCGGAGAAGATGCGCAGCCTCGCCGCCCTGAAGGGGGCCGCCTTCGACCGCGCCTATGCCCAAAACGAAGCGGCCTTCCACGGCACCGTCAACGGCGCGCTCGAGGCCACGCTCATTCCGGGCGCGAGCAACGGCGAGCTGAAGTCGCTGCTCCGGACCGGCCTGACCCTGTTCCGCGAGCATCAGGGCCATGCCGAGCATCTCGCCGGGCAGCTGCGCTGATGCGGACCGCGATGCTGAGGGGGGCGGTGCTGGCGGCCCTGCCCCTCCTCCCCGCGCCCGCCGCCGCCGCTTCGGCCGTGCACACCGTCGTCATCGACAAGATGAGGTTCGGCCCCCTCCCGGCGAACCTTCGCTCCGGCGACGTCGTCCTGTGGGTCAACAAGGACCTCTTCCGCCACAGCGCCACCGCCCGCGACGGCAGCTTCGCCCTGGACCTTCCGCCGAAGTCGAGCGGCCGGACGATCGTGAAGCGCGGGGGGAGCATCCCCTTCTTCTGCAAATATCACCCGGGAATGAAGGGCGTGCTGGTCAGCCACTGATTTTCCTCTTCCCGTTTTACGGGAGAGGGTTTTGCCCCCCATCTGCCCTACGCCCCCTGCAGGCCGGCCCACTCCAGCCCGAAGCGCTGCAGATACTTCCGCAGCCGGTCGGCGTCGTTGGCCGAGGCGCGGCGCGAGCGCGAAGCGCTGAACAGGGTCCGTCCGGCTTCCGAGAGCGAGCGGCTGCGGCGGCAAATGCGCACCACCTCGGCGAGCTGGACCCGGTCGAACGGGTCGATCTCGACGAGACGGGCGGGGTCGAGCAGCCGGTCGAGCGGGTCGGGCGCGGTCGTTCCCGTGGACCAGAAGCGCCTCAGCCGTTCCTTCTCGGCCTCGACGGTGGCGATGTCGATCCGGCCCGCCGGAGCGAAGGTCGACATCCGGGTCACGCTCGCCGCCAGGTCGCGGAAATTGCCGGTCCAAAGCGCGTCGGGCGCGGTCGCGAAGGCGAGGAAGGCGCGGCGCGCCTCCTTGTTGAAGCTGACCCTCGTCCCCTCGCGCTCGGCGAAGCGGTCGAGCTCATAATCGAGGTTGGGCTCGATATCCTCCAGCCGGTCGCGAAGCGCCGGAAGCTCGAAGGTCCACAGGTTGAGCCGGGCGAACAGATCGTCGCGGAAGCGCCCGGCGGCGACGGCGCTTCCGAGATCGCTGTTGGTGCCGGCGATGAGCTGGAAGTCCGACGAGGCCTCGCGGTCCGCGCCGACCGGAAGGAACCTCTTCTCCTCGATCGCGCGAAGGATCATCGCCTGCTCGTCGAGGCCGAGCTCGCCGATCTCGTCGAGGAAGAGGACGCCCTTGTCCGCGGCCCGAAGCAGGCCGGGGCGGTCTGAGGCGGCGCCGGTATAGGCGCCCTTCTTGTGGCCGAAGAGCGCCGACATCGCGCTGTCGCCCTTCAGGGTCGCGCAATTGACCTCGACGAACTCGCCGGAGACCTGGTGCTTGGCCCGCTTCAGGTCGAAGATCTTGCGGGCGAGCTGCGACTTGCCGGCCCCGGTCGGGCCCATCAGCAGCAGCGGCGCGCGCGAGCGCAGGGCGACCTGCTCGATCTCGTCGATCATCCGGTTGAAGGCCGGATTGCGAGTCTCGATGCCCGATTTGAGGTAGGAGCTGGCCTCGGCCGCGGCGGCGGCGAAGCGGGTCGCGATGCTGTCGTAGCGCGACAGGTCGAGGTCGATGACGCTCCAGCTTCCGGTCGGGCCGATCGTCCCCCGCGACGGGTGGGTCTGGAGCAGCCGGCCCGGGAGGTAGCGCGCCTCGGTCAGAAGGAAGAGGCAGATCTGCGCGACGTGGGTACCGGTGGTGATGTGGACGAGATAATCCTCGGCCTCGGGATCGAACGGATAGGCCCGCGCGAAGTCGAGCAGCTTGCCGTACACCTCCTCGAAATCCCAGGGATCGGCGAAGTCGAGCAGGTGCGGCCTGACCTCCGTTTCCGGCGACACTCCCGCGATGTCGGACGCGACGTGGCGGGCCAGGCCCGCGTGGAGGCCGCCGTGGATCAGCTCGAAGCGGTCGACCCGCAGATCCTCGTGCATGCACAGGCCGACGCTCGGCCGCCACTTGTTCCAGCGCGCCGGGCCCATCTGGCTCGAATCGAGCGTCGAGCCGACGAAGCCGAGGACGACGGTGGGTCTCATAGCTTATACCTAGGGATAAACGCTTATCCCTGTCGATAGCTAATCGCCAAACGCCCGTCGGCCGCGTTTTTCGGCCAGGTGGATAAAAATGATTGTCCCGCAAGGACATGAGATTTTTTCCGGCGCTGCCGATGGGTTTGGCACGCCTTCTGCAAATCTGTCGGCGCCGGGCGACGTCGAACCGTCCGGCACGAAGGCGGAAGCGGGGCGGCCGGAATGGGCCGGTCGCCCCCGATGCCCGATACGAAGGAAGATGCCATGGCCAACAAGGGCCTTTTCGCTTCCGCCGTGGCGCGGCTGCTCGCTCCGCCGGCGGATTCCCTGAACCGGGAGTTCGCGCCGGCCTATGCCTACGGGCCGGAGCACAGGCTCGCCCAGCTCGCCGCCACCGGCACCCTCCAGGACGCCTTCTACGCGGCCGCGGAGACTCAGCTCGCCGATGTCCTGGAGACGGCCCGGCAGGTCGATCCGCCGTTCGTCGCTAGGGCGGCCGTCTTCGCCCGCTCGCGCGGCGCGATGAAGGACATGCCGGCGCTTCTGACGGCGTATCTGACGCTCGCCGATCCGGACCTCGCGGTCGCGGTCTTCGGCCGGGTGATCGACAACGGCCGCATGCTGCGCAACTTCGTGCAGATCATGCGCTCCGGGGCGGTCGGCCGAAAGTCGCTCGGGACCCGCCCGAAGCGGCTGGTCCAGAACTGGCTCGAGCGGGCGTCGATGCGCGCCCTGATGCAGGCCGCGACGGGCAACGATCCGTCGCTCGCCGACATCGTCCGGATGGTCCACCCCAAGCCCGCCGACGAGGCCCGCAAGGCCTTCTACGCGTGGCTGATCGGCAAGCCCTGGGACGTCGCCGCGCTTCCCGCGGAGATCGCCGGGTTCGAGGCGTGGAAGCGGGATCCCTCGCTTCCCCTCCCGGAGGTGCCGTTCGAGTGGCTGACCGCTTTCGAGCTGTCGGCCGGGCAATGGGCCGAGCTCGCCGGCCGGATGGGCTGGCAGGCGCTGCGCATGAACCTGAACACGCTGGCGCGCAAAGGCGCCTTCGCGGTCGAGGGGGTGACGGAAAGGGTCGCGGCCCGGCTGTCCGACGCCGGGGCGCTGTCGAAGGCGCGGGTCCTCCCGTACCAGCTGATGGTGGCCCTGGGCTCCGTCGACGAGGGCGTGCCCCTCGCGGTCCAGGCGGCGCTGGAGACGGCGCTTGAGGCCTCGCTCGCGAACGTTCCGGCGTTCGAGGGCCGGGTGGTCGTCGCTCCCGACGTCTCGGGGTCGATGGCCTCCCCGGTGACCGGCTACCGCAAGGGCGCCTCGTCGAAGGTGCGCTGCATCGATGTCGCGGCCCTGGTCGCGGCGGCGGTGCTCCGACGGAACCACGAGGCCGTGCTGATGCCGTTCGAATGGGACGTCGTGCCCGTGGCTCTCGATCCGTTCGCTCGGGTCGCGGCCAATGCGGCGAAGCTGGCGTCGATCGGCGGGGGCGGGACCAACGTCTCGGCTCCGCTCGCCCGGCTCAACGCGGAAGGCGCGCCGGTGGATCTGGTGGTGATCGTCTCGGACAACGAATCCTGGGTCGACTCCACCCGCCACGGCGCCACGGCGACGATGACCGAGTGGAACCGGCTGAAGAAGAGGTGCCCGGCGGCGAAGCTCGTCTGCATCGATCTCCAGCCCTACGGGACCACTCAGGCGAAGGAGCGCAAGGATATCCTCAACGTCGGGGGCTTCTCCGACTCGGTGTTCGAGACGCTCTCCCGCTTCGCGCGTGGCGAAGGGGAGCGCGACTGGGTCGCCGAAGTGAACGAAATGGAGGTGTGAGAATGGAAAATTGCCCACCCGTTCGGGCTGAAGTGCTTCGATACGGCATTTCGACTTCGCTCAATGCCTACTCAGCATGAGCGGGAAAAAGGCTAATCGCTCATCCTGAGTAGCGGCTGAGCGAAGTCGAAGCCGCGTATCGAAGGACAAGCTCAGGACGGCCATGCGGGCCGCGGCGAATGCCGGAACGACTACATCGACTGTAAATCGCCACGTCGTTCCAACCGCTCGTCGCCGCGCAGACGAAATGCCAAAGCCGCGGGAATGCCGGCGTGGACTACATCCTGTGCCAATGATGAAGCCGTCCTCGCCAATCCTCGTCCCGCGGCCCGAAGCAGCAGATCGGCGAATGCCGGTTGGACTACAGGTAGAGCCCCGCTCCGAAAGGGACGGGAGGTCGGCGGTTCGAACCCGCCTCCGGGCGACCGGATAGCTCAGTGAAACGTCCAGCCACGCCTCGTCGCCGGTGAACGAGGCGGCGCGAATGCCGGCGGGACTACATCGGCAATGGAGGTTCGAATCCTCACCCGGCTCCGGCCGGGATGTCCCGTCACCGCTTGTCGCGCCGCCGACTATGTTTAGACATTGATTTTCCAGGGAGGGCCCGATGGCCGAGCAGAGTTTCGAATTCATGCCCGTCGAGGGCGGAGCGCCGGTCAAGATGTGGACCCGGGGCGTGGCGGTCGATCCCAAGGCGCGCGAGCAGCTGGCGAGCGCGGCCCGGATGCCGTTCATCTTCAAGCATGTCGCCGTCATGCCCGACGTCCATGTCGGGATCGGAGCTACCGTGGGCTCGGTTATCCCGACCCGCGGCGCGGTGATCCCGGCCGCGGTCGGGGTCGACATCGGCTGCGGGATGATGGCGGCCCGGACCTCGCTCCACGCCTCGGACCTCCCCGACAGCCTCGAGGGGATCCGGAGCGCGATCGAGCAGGCCGTCCCGCACGGCCGCGACGTCGGCCGCGGCAAGCGCGACAAGGGCAGCTGGGGCGACCCGCCGCCCGAGATCGCCGCCGCCTGGGCGACTCTCGCCGAGCGGTTCAGGCGCATCACCGACAAATATCCGCGCCTCGAGAAGACGAACAACCTCGTCCATTTGGGCACGCTCGGCACCGGCAACCATTTCATCGAGCTCTGCCTCGACGAGAAGGACGAGGTGTGGATCATGCTCCACTCGGGCTCGCGCGGGGTGGGCAACGCGATCGGAAGCTTCTTCATCGAGCTTGCGAAGCAGGACATGCGCAAGTGGTTCATCAACCTGCCGGACGAGAACCTCGCCTACTTCACCGAGGGGACCGATCATTTCGACGATTATGTCGAGGCGGTCGGCTGGGCGCAGGACTTCGCGGCTCTGAACCGGCGGATGATGATGACCAACGTCATCCGCGCGATCCGGACCGTCATCGCCAAGCCCTTCGAGGCGGAGCTGGAGGCGATCAACTGCCACCACAACTACGTCCGGAAGGAGAATCACTTCGGCGAGGAGGTGCTCGTCACCCGCAAGGGGGCAGTCCGGGCCGCCAAGGGCGTCATGGGGATCATCCCCGGCTCGATGGGCGCGAACTCGTTCATCGTCCGGGGCCGGGGCAACCCGGAATCCTTCGACAGCTGCAGCCACGGCGCGGGCCGCCTCATGTCCCGCACCGAGGCCAAGAAGGTGTTCACGCTCGACGACCATATCCTGGCGACCGAGGGCGTGGAGTGCCGCAAGGACGCGGGCGTGATCGACGAGACCCCGGCGGCCTACAAGCCGATCGAGGCGGTCATGGCCGCGCAGTCGGACCTGGTCGAGATCGTCCACACGCTGAAGCAGGTGGTGTGCGTGAAGGGGTGATCGCCCCACGGATTCCGGGGAATTCCACATGATCGTTCTCG